>CAIRTR010000190.1 GCA_903881565.1 Oligoflexia bacterium
TGGTCAGCAGAACTCCATGAAGGAGTGGCATCATCGCCGCTATATTTTTTCACTCGGATTTGATATTCGCCTGCAAACACTTCAGACCAGGCTACATAGAGTTCCGAGTTAAATACAATGACAGCGGGAGTAGCGGTTTGATTCGTAGGAACATAATTAAGTCCCCCTCCATCGACCGAGGTCCATGTACTATCTGAACCATTATTAACAGACACTTGGATATGGTCAGTTAGAAACTCATCAGTATGCATCCACACCGCATATATCTTCGAATTTAGGGTGGCGAGTTTAGGTAACCCTCCAGTACCCAACCCTGACGGCCCATTTCCGTCGACATTAGTCCAAGTCGAAACAAACGTCGATCCATCGACCGTCGCAGGGGTCGTGGAATAATTTCTGACTGCATCGTAGGTGTACAGCGAATAGAAGTAGACCGTATTGCTCGCAAGACTGGCGTCGGCTAACGACTGAGAACTGCCTGAATAGGCGATTGTATGATCCCCTTCGACATCACCCGTTGAATAACTCACCCCCGGCGTTGGCACCCAAATCACCGCGCTTGAGGGCCTTCGAACAACCAAATATCCTACCGCATCGCTAGTAGAAGCCCAACTCACCGTCTGCGTTTTGATTCCGCCCAGAGTTGCAAGCCCACTTGGATTTGCGGGAGGAACCGCATCGATCACAATTGTGGCACTCGCAAGAGAGGCAGCAGAATTCGCTGCTGGTAGCGCAAGGGTCGCCTCCGTTCCACCGGCAGTTACAATCGCTCCACCATTGAGCACGAGCCCAGGGGCGGCAAGTAGATCCAACGGAGCAGCTAAATCTCCTGCTGCAACGGTGTAGCTAAAATGAAGCGTGTCGCTTGCAGATCCACTTGCATACGCAGCGTTCGAAAAAGGCGAAGCCGCATTGAGGGCGAGTGTAGGCGTACCGCTCACAACCACAACGGCTGAAAACAAAACACTGACATCTATTGAAGCACCCACGGTATAGGTTCCGGGATTTGTAATTGAGGAAAGTGATAGAATTACAGGAGCGGATTCAGCAGCACTTGCTGAAGTCTCAGCCGCCGGCGTCCGATTGGGTTTCACGGTGCAAGCTGACATGCCTGTCGCTGCAACGGCGATCAACGCAATCAAAGCTTGCCAATTCAAACGAAGAATAAAACAACTCTGAAACCCCTTGACCATTACTCAAAGTATAACACAACAATCCCTTATACTTAACCATAACTATAAATAATTGTTAACACAAAATATCCCCCAACATCAGGCACTTATGACGCCCCACGTGACGACACCCGACTTTTGACGAACTTTTCCCATTTTCCACTAGGCCCAAATCCCATCCCTGCGATATCCCTGAAACCAGACAACTTAATAAGGGAAACATTGCCGATGTCAAAAATGAGATGCGTATTGGGGTTGCTCTTCGTCCTCAGCTTTTCCAGCTGCAAACAAACCGTATTCGTCGACGCTGACCACGACGGCTTATCAGACGACTGGGAAACCTCCCCCGAAGGACAAGCTCTTGGCGCGAAAGTCGGTCGCAAGGACGTGTTCTTCCATTTCGACTGGTACTACTGCACCACGGGCAATAACTTTGATCCCAAGAACGTGCTTGAAAATGACTTCAACACAAACAACATCCCCAGATTTGGGCGAGATGAAGCGAAATTCGTAATCGGATTGTATCGCGACCGGCTCGACGAGTCCTGGTGCGCCCATATTGATAACGGTGAAACGATCTGGGACTGCGATGATTTATCCGCAGATGAAACAACCCTCACCTTTAACGAATCAAGAAAAACATTAGCCAAAGCGCGATCCGTCGGACCCATTCCAACCGCGGCAAACTCTGCAACTTTGACCCTCAACGAACTAGAGCTTTTTCATTTCTACTTTCCTCCTGAGCGCGCCCAGAAGTTTCACTACGCCATCATTGGTTGCTACGGCGGCGGACAAGCAAGCTATAACGACGTCGTCGTTCAAGTCGGCAACAACGGCAAAGCCCTGGCCCACGAATTCGGCCATAAATTCGGCCTAGGTCATGGCGGCGGAGATCGCGTCAATCACAAGCCTAATTACCCTTCTATCATGAACTATTCCGTTTCCTACTCCGTGGATGGCTATAGCCGCTCCAAATACCCGACGCTTAACGAATTTGACGTGTGTGAAGAAAAGGGATTGGGCATTGCCCTTTCTGGCGAAAAAATCACGGTAGATGATTGGGCCATCGGAAAAAGTTTCGAAATTCCAAAGGAACTTTTCTACCTCGTCCAAGGAGGCCTCGCCCCTCGTTCGATTGGAACCAATGGCGAAATCGATTGGAACGGGGACGGAGTAATTTCCCCCTGCAATTCGGACCCAAACTCCACCACTCCGACCATTCACGAAACGAATCTCGAATTCGATTTCGGGGATTTTCCCATGGTTCGAGACAGCGTGATCAAGACGAACCCGTTTATCACACCGCAACTCATTGAAGCCCAAAATCTCCTCGCGATGGTTTACGTCGCAAAAGATACCGGCGATTTGAGTTTTGTTTACGGACCCAACGAAGCCCAAGTCGCGGCAATTCGGACGAAACTGGCGGATGGCGAAGCCGCTCTCGAAGGCGTTTCCGTATTTAACGGAAAAAGCTTCAAACTCGATTACGGACAGGCCAACTACGGCAAAGTTTCCTCGGGCCTAAGCATTGCCAAAAGTTCTCTCAGTGACTTTGTCGGCGTGTTCGTTACCGACCTGGGCTATTTGCTCGAAATCGAATTCACTGTTGGCACAGACGCCATGAAAGCTGCCTCGGTCAAAGTATTGCGCGCGCCCAGTGCCTCAACGCCAGAGATCTGTGATCCCGTGGTTACCTATGAACCGACCTTGAATCTCCAAGCCCTTGTTGGACGAATTTGCAGCAGTGGTGAACTCGTCGCGATCGACTCGGATACGGGTTCGACAAAATCGTTAGGCGAAAAAGCCGACTACCGAGTCGCCACGGGCTTCGACCTTAAGGGCGACTTCTACATCTTCGGCTCCAAACATCCGTCTGCGCAAAGTCCTCATCCTTTTTGCGGACCGAGTGTGAGTGCCTTGTTTTCACATCGCTACAACTCGAAGCTCGCGAGCATTGAGAATATTCAGTGGGTCGGAAAAGATCTAGGCACCTGCCCCTACACGCTAGGCGAGATGGGCGCGGTTTTTGACCCATCCCCTTTGCGCTCACTTGCAGGACGATTCTACGTGTTTCTTCGCGGCGGGAGCGAGGGCATGAAGCGCGACATGTGGACTTACCATTTTGACATCGCCGCCCAAGGCAAAGAAAAAATGGCGACAAAAATCGCCCACGTTAACGGCCCTCTTTTTGCCTGGGATCCCCCCGTGGATCAACACGGGGCAGGACGAGTTGCCACCGGAATTTATTTCAAAGGTCGCACCGTCATGATCGCGCCGACAGATTCTGAAAAAAATGCCGTGCTGAAAACCAAGCATGGGGCCGTACTTTTCAGCCCCTCTGCTGATGCCGTGAATCGGACGAAAATCGAAGGCAACAACGACATGATTTCGCTGCTTGCGCGGCTCCCGGTTTCCATCCGCGAAATGCCACTCGTGGACCCGACGATTCGCCAACGAACTCCCGGCGATCGTGATGGCGACGGCACCCTCGATACGCTCGACAACTGCCCCGATCATTACAACAGGCCTACACAAAAGAATGCGACGGGCAAGTTCATCGGGGACCAAGACGGCCTGCTCTGCAAGTAATGCCGGCAACCCAAATTAGATGAAGAAGAAGCTTCGATTCACAAAAGTCCATATTGAGATCAGCAACATCTGCAATCTCAAGTGCAGCTTTTGTCCCGAGGTCACACGCCCCAAAGGTCACATCACCGTGGATCTTTTTCGACGCATCATCGAACAACTTCCCCCGTTAACGGAGATGGTCTGTTTCCACCTGATGGGAGAGCCACTGGTGCACCCCAAGCTCTCCGAGCTCGTCGAGATCTGCCATGCACACCAGGTGAAGATTTTTTTTGTCACCAACGGAATTTTATTACGCGAGCCACAAACAGCCCTTCTTTTGCACCCCGCCTTTCGGCAGGTCAACTTTTCGCTGCATAGCTTTTTAGATAATTTCGCTGGAGCGGATCCCTCTGCGTACTTGAACCGCATCTTCACCTTTACGGAGCGCGCCTTTGAAGAGCGGCCCGACCTCTACATCAATTATCGACTTTGGAACCTGGAGAGCCTTCGCGGGCATCGCGCTGAAAACCTAGATTTTCTCGCACGAATCAGTGATCGCTTTGGAGTCGTGATGGACCCTAAGGTTGATTTGACCCAGCAAAAAAGCCGGAACATCAGGGCTCGTCTTTACCTCAACTCGGATGAACAGTTCATCTGGCCAAGCTTGGATCTCCCCAATCTCGGCGAAACAGGGACGTGTTTCGGGCTCTCCAATCACTTCGGAATTCTGATTGATGGCACGGTCGTTCCTTGCTGCCTGGATAAAGACGCGTGCATCACTCTAGGCAACGCGCAAGAGCAACCGCTACTGGAAATCGTAAACACTCCGCGCGCGCGGACCATGCTTCGAGGTTTTCAGAACAGAAAACTCGTCGAAGACCTGTGCCGCCGCTGCCAATACATCGAACGTTTTGAGAAGTAGGCTTAGAGAAAATAGAACATGAAGTTCAGGCGACCATAGGGAAAATCAATGGGTGTGGTGTCATACATTGTTCCACCGATCCCCTGAGTGGTATGCGCACCCAAGACATTGAGTCCGCCTTCAAGGCCCAGTCCAAACCAACGTGCGGGTTTCCACTCAACGCCGACTCCGGCGTGAGACATGGAGCCGGTAGCTGCAGCAAGGACCGCGAAAATCACGCCCGTTCCACCACCCAAAGTTACATAAGGACGAAGTACGTGGTGTCCCATCTCAAAGCTCCAGCCCAAAATTGCACTCGCGGTCATTTCGCTTAAGAAAATAACGGTTCCGATATCGAGATCAACGCCCACCACCAGGCCAGGGCCGACGGTTGCGATGAGGCGCGCTTTGCCGCCAGTCGTAAGACCCACGTTCAAGCCAAGACCAATATCCAACATATCACGAACGGAGCGAGTTCCATCCTGCGCTTGGGCGACATTCGCCGCTTCTGCCTGCGCAACTTCTTCGGGAACCACGTCGCCGACAACGGGCTCTGCGCCGTTAGGACCTTCTTTTGCGACAACTTCGTAACCCTCATTAATCATTTGCGCGAGACGTTCTGTATCACTGGTACGCACAAAGGCTGCGCCCTTTGCAGAATCGGTGTGCTTCAAAACAAAAACTTTATCAGAGGGGCCCACTTCAATCATGGTTTCATCGCCCGAGGCAAAAGCCGAAAAAGCGAAAACGGTGGAACTCAATGCCAACAACGAGAAGAGCGCGTTTTGTTTCATGGCGGGCTTTTAACGGGGTTTATCGTGAAATTCAAGCCTTTTTACTCAGTGCGGCGACACGATGCACTATCTCACACAAAAACTTGCCGGCAAACCTTTAGAATGCATAATCAAATACATGAACCCACTGCTTCTCGTCACCTTAGCCACCACTCTTTGCATTGCCCCCCCCGCACTCGCTCTCGAGCGTGCTCTCTCCATCGGAAGTGGAATCTCCACTCCCGCCGACACGACGGCTCTCGAAGAAAACGTCGCCGGTCTTGCGCAAGTTTTCCGGCCGCAGATTGTGGGAACCTTCACATCCGAGAGTGATCACCTGAACCCCTTTGGTGCAGGAGCTTTTGTTTTTTTTGGAAATGGTATGACCGGCGCCGCCTTGGGCCTTCGCCACAATAATGAAACGGCCAATCCCACATTTTTCGATGCGGGCGCGGCCACCACGATTCCACAAATCAACTTTGCATTGGGATTTAAAGTCTCCAATGAAATCTCTGCAGGCGGTTGGGGCATGAATCTCGGAGGCCTCTACAATCCCTATGGCACCGTGCGAGTCGGCGCCACTGCCTATGAAGTCTTCGATGGTGTGCACGCGCTGGGATTAGGAATCTCGGCCGATGCCGGTTCCGCCGCCACTTTTTCACTCGACGCGACGTCAACGCCTCGACTTAAGGGCTTCATTGTAAAGCCTGGTTTTGGGGTTCGAATCGAAGAATTTAGTTTGGCTGGTGGTTATGGCATCGCGCTTGAGAAGACGGGAGCCTATCAAATTCGCGAGGGATTCTCTCTGGGCTTAGGAATCAAATTCGACTCGCGCTTTGCGCTCGAGGGCTATTATAACCAGCTGGCGAAGACGTATGTGGGGTTAGTGGTTTCGATATAGCTGCGACTTCGCAACACCCCTCCTTTGGTCTAATAAAGATAAGCAAGATCAACTAGCTACGTACTACACAACTAAGTTGTGGAATGAGATTTAGCCGAATTCTCGACATAAATGCAACGCTTAACAGAAAAAGCACCTTCCTTCTTGGCGCGCGATCTACCGGAAAGACCACTCTGCATAGGGAAACCGTTAAGCCAATTCGAAGTTGATTTTATTCTGGGCCGGAAACTTGCGATTGAAGTCAAGACCACCGAACACGTAAATGATCGCATGCTCAAGGGACTTCGCGCCCTTAAAGAGGAACAACTCATTGAACACTATGTGGTCGTCTCGATGGACCCCACTCCTCGAACAATCGACGGAACCGAATGGCGTCAAAACAAACGAATAACTTAGAATGAGCAAGGACTCGTCAGACAACGATAGGAACATAAACCGGGAAGATAGGCTTCGGGAGGTTGCAGGGCATAATTCGTTTCAGAATTTTGGCTCCAGATCAATGCATCCGCCATATCGACAAGTCCAACTGAACTTCGAAACCGTGATTTCATACGAGACAAAAGAGACGAGGGGTCAAACACCTCTGAACCGATTTCGGGGAAAAACCCTGCAAAAGAACTTAGTGAGGTTGCAAAATCATTTCCGACTCTCTCTCGCTCCCTGGCAGCAAATCGAGTCGTACCATTAGGCGCGTATCCGGTTACGGGGTCTTTTTCATCAAATATTACGACCTGTGAATCGTGCCGAACCTCGGGATGTGCTCCGATAAAAAGTTGAAACCAATTGAGGGGATGCCACGAAGTTTCCCAGGTATCCCTGCCTTTTAGCCCAGCCTGGCAACTTCTTTATCCTTTTGGAGAGAGAAGAATTGATCCGTAAATGCAATCCCGTCGTCTTCAATCCAGGCATTGTTCGCAAAGGGGACAAATTTTCCAATTTGATCGTCGAAGATTGCGCCTCTGGCGTAACGATAAAGTTTGGTCTTCCCATTTTTTACAATTTTGTTCACGAAATTGGGCAGTCTTTTGGAAAAGGCTTGAAGATAGCTTTGAACTAAATCTTCTTCTTGCGGCGACCACGCATGAGGAGCAAGAACAAGGCATTCTTCTTGTCTCATTTGGTCGGTAAACGCACAAGGCGCAGAGCTTTGAAATTGGAATGAGTCCAAGGCGTAGGAGGGGGTGCCTGCAATTATAGCGGCCAGTACCCATACGATTTGAATGGTCCTGATCTTGAATTTTGAAACACTCATAGGGAGGCAGGATGTATTAGTGACGACAATGGATGGCGCAATAGCGTAGCTACAGTTATTTAATATTACGTAATTAATACAGTTGAATATGTAGCTACATTCTGTTAGAGTCTCTTACAGACTATGGTGCAGCCATTCTAAATTTAAATGGCTTGAATTCGAGTGGGACGAACACAATCTTGAGGAGCTTGCTGCCCACCGTCTGCAATTTTGGGAAGCCGAAGAGTGCTTCTACAATGCTCACCGTGTTTTTAAGAACAAACGTAAGGCCAAGCGAAGTTATGAAACCTTTAAGCTACTTGGCAAGTCTGAAGGCGGACGTCCAATTTTGCTTATCTTCTACGTAAAAGGAAAACGCTCGATTGGAATAAAGGGCGCGACTACAGCGCTGATACGAGTCATTACTGGATGGGAGAATTAGTTATGAAGCAACCCTCAAAACAAGAACTCGCTCTATTGAAAACCGAAGCTAAGCAGGACAAAGCCTGGGAAGAGGTTGAGCGTTTCAAAGTTACCAAACCAACTTCGATTCGCCTTTCTCCTCAACTCATTCGGGACTTGGAAAAGATCGCGATTCTTCGTGGGGAAAAAAGTTATCAGGCGTTGCTAAAGCGATGGGTCACGGAGCGGGTCCAATATGAAATGGAACTGATCGATCTTGCCAAGTCGAAGAGGGCGATCTGATCCGCTCATCAAGGGAATATTTAAAACTCACAACAGATCCGATATTACAGCGCTTTTCTGTGCCCCATCCACCCTTGGTGCGAGCGCCCAGCGGAGAATTCCGCCAGCCTTACCTCCCGAATCCCAATTCCGAACAAACCCGAAAATTAACGAATGGAATTGAACCGCTCTTTCCAAAGATGCGCGACTTACTTCTGAACCAGCGCCTTCACCTTCGCAAGGTCACGACGAAACTCCTCAGCCTTCATCATCCCCGCAAAAATCTGATCAGCCAACGCCTTGCCCGCTGCGATTTCAGAAGGCCGATGCACACCCGCAATTACCCGATCCTGCGCCACTTCATCCGCACGCTTAAGGTAAACCCCTCGTTTACCTGGCTCAATCTCCGAGAGCACCAAAGCAAGCACGCGCGAATTCACTGTGTGACCACTCGGAAAAGCGGGGCTAGGCGTCTTTTTCACGCACGGCTCGATTGAGGAGTCCACCGTGAAAACCCGGGGCCATTTGTATTCCTGCTTTATGCCATCTGAAACAATACTTAAATCAGACCACACGTGAATAAGGAACGCCTTAGCCTCACCACTGAGTGGCGCCGGAAACGGCCCCACTTCGCCAAACATCTCTTGATATGAAGGCGGAACAGTCACCGCTTCGGCTTGCGCCCGCTTGCAATCCTCACTCGTCCGAGCAGATTGTGCCGCCTTCACAGCTTTGACATCCAACTGATCCTGAGCGGACCCCAGCGCTACGGGCGGACCCACATGGATCGTCTTGAGCGATTCGACCGTAAGATAATAGGGATCTTTGGCGGCCTTTATCGGCGAAGCCGTGGAACAAGACAGCGCAGCCGCGCAAATCAAAACGCCTAGAAACGCCGAATTCAAATTACTGCGCGTAATAGCACGAAACATCGTGAGCGCCTTCGCCCTCAGTTCCAAAATTCTTGCTCGCTGGAAACTCACCCTGGCAATTATCTTTCGCAATCGGACAACGTGGATGAAAGAAGCATCCTGACGGAGGATTAATCGGCGACGGCACATCTCCGCGCAGAATAATCCGCTCTTTTTTATACGTCGGATCCGGAATCGGAATCGCAGACAAAAGCGCGCGCGTGTACGGATGCTTGGGATCCGCATAAAGCGCCTCAGCCGTCGCAAGCTCTGAGATCTTGCCCAGGTACATCACCGCCACGCGGGTCGAGATATGCTCCACGACTTTCAAATCGTGCGCAATAAACAAATAGGTCAAGCCCAACTCTTTTTGCAGATCCTGCATCAGATTCACAATCTGTGCTTGAATCGACACGTCCAACGCCGACACCGGTTCATCACACACGATAAACTCAGGCGACACGGCCAGTGCGCGCGCGATACAAATACGCTGCCGCTGCCCCCCCGAAAATTCATGGGGATAACGTGAAATCGCCTCTCTCCTCAATCCACACAAATCCAGCAGCTTTATAATTCTCTGCATCCGTTCATGGCGATTAGCGCCGATTTTGTGAATCACCAGCGGCTCCGCCAGAATATCCTCAACCGTCATACGAGGATTCAATGAGGCGTAAGGGTCTTGAAAAATAATCTGCATATTGCGACGAAGCTTGCGCATTTCGTTGCCATTGATTTTCGTAATGTCCTGACCCTTGAAAAAAACCTGACCACTCGAAGGCTCAATCAACCGCAAAATACAACGGCCCAAGGTGGACTTCCCGCACCCTGACTCGCCAACGAGACCCAAAGTCTCGCCCTTTTTGATATCAAACGAAACATCGGAGACAGCCTTTACACTGGCAACTTCACGAGAGAGAATCCCCCCTTTGATCGGAAAGCGCTTTACGAGGTTGCGAACCGAGAGCAAGACTTCGCCATTAGGCGTATTTTGAGCTTCCATTTAAATATCCCTCCCGCAACGAATCGAATGAGGCAAGATAGGATCCTGAGCGATTACACGCAAATCCGGCTCACGCTCTTTGCAGGCGTCAATGACATAGGTGCATCGTTCCTGAAAACGACATCCCACGGGCAACTCCAGCATGTTGGGCACAATACCCGGAATCGTCTCCAAGCGCTTCTTCTTCACTTTCCCCGTCGGATCCTTGGTGAGCACCGGGATACTGTTGAGTAGCCCCCGCGTATAAGGCATTTTTGGATTCGCAAAAATTTCGCCCACACGCGCCTGCTCGACAACGCGACCGGCGTACATCACGGCCACTTCGTCGGCCATTTCGGCAATCACACCCAGATCATGGGTAATGAGGATCAAAGCCATCCCGAACTTTTCTTGAAGATGTCTCAACAAGTCTAAGATCTGCGCTTGAATCGTCACATCCAAGGCCGTTGTAGGCTCATCGGCAATCAGAATCTGTGGATGACAAGACAGGGCCATCGCGATCATCACGCGCTGGCGCATTCCACCCGAAAGCTGATGAGGATAATCATCCACACGCTTTTCAGGAGAAGGAATTCCAACCAGTTGCAACTGCTCAATCGCCTTGTTGCGAGCATCTTTTCGAGACAAATTCTGATGGAGCATCACAGCTTCCATGATCTGGTTGCCCACCGTAAATACAGGATTGAGGGAAGTCATGGGTTCTTGGAAAATCATCGAGATCTCGTCGCCCCGAATTTTCCGCATCTCAGAGTCGCTTAACTTTAACAGGTCGCGACCTTTATACAGAATTTCACCCCCGACCGTACGCCCTGGAGGATTCGGGATCAAGCGCATGATCGAAAGACTCGTCACGCTCTTTCCGCAACCTGACTCGCCGACGATCCCGAGGGTTTTTCCGCGATAGACATTGAAGTTCACATCATCAACGGCTTTGACTTCGCCACCTTCAGTGAAAAAAGAAGTCCGAAGGCCCTTCACTTCCAGCAGTTTTTCGTTTTTATTTACCGATTCCATTGCAGGTACTCCCATTGGACAGCGCTACTTAATTTTGGGATCCAAAGCATCCCGAAGCGCATCCCCTAAAATATTGAAAGCTAAAACCACAAAAAACATCGCAATCGTTGCGCCGGCTAGCTGCCACCATACGCCACGCGCAAGCTCAAGCTTCGCATCGTCAATCATCACCCCCCAGCTTGGCTGCCCCTGCACGCCCAACCCCAGGAAGGAGAGAATGACTTCGGCCTTGATCGCCGACATAAACTGCATCGAAAGATTGATGATCACAAAGTGGGAAACGTTTGGGAAAATATGCTTAAAAATCTTTGAAAAGTGCGAAGCACCCAGGCTCTCAGCCGCCACCACATAGTCCCGGGTCTTATGCTTGATAAATTCGCCGCGAATCACACGGGCCAAGCCGACCCACGCCACCACGGAGAGCGCGATATAGATTGAGGTCAAACCCTTGCCCAGCGCGTAGGTAATTGCGATCAGAAGCATGAATGAAGGAATCGACGAAAGGGTGGTATAAAACCACACCACAACATCATCAACCCAGCCGCCAAAATAGCCCGCGATCGCGCCAAAGGTCACACCAATTGGAACGCTGATCAGCGATGAAACCAATCCGACGCTCATCGCAATACGAGTCCCTTGAATCACCTTATAGAGAACGCTTCGCCCGAAAATATCGGTTCCGCCCCAAAGTTCAATTTTATCAAAAGAAGGCGGAGCATAAGCCCCTCCCACCACGCGATCCCAGGGTGAGGCCACCCATTCAAGTTTCGTGGCAATCGCGAGAATCGAATAAAAGATGACAATGGCTAACGAGAGCATCGCGTAGCGATCTCTCTTCAAGCGAATCCAGGCATCACTCCAAAGACTTTTACCCTTGGCGGCTATTGCAGTACTCATTTGAGACTCACTCTCGGGTCAACCAACGAATACAGGACGTCAGTCGCCAAATTACCAAAAATATACAAAAGTGCTTCGACCGTCGTCATGGCTTTAATCACTGGAAAATCACTGTTGTGAATCGCATCCAGGGTCATGCCGCCCAGGCCTGGGATTCCAAAAAATCCTTCTAATAGAAACGACCCCAGAATTAGCATCGGGATCTCAATCACGACATTGGTCAAAATCGGAACCATGCCGTTTTTTAACACATGAACAAAAAGCACCTTGGACTCACCTAAGCCCTTGGCGCGAGCGGTTCTCACGTAGTCTTGATTGATCTCTTCAAGCAGCGCCGTTCGATAGAATCGAACATCATGCCCCAAGCTCAAGACCACCCAAATGATGATCGGCATCGCCACATACGCGAATCGATCCGGCCACTCCGTTTCAAAACCCGCGATTGGAAACCAACCCAACTTATAGGCCAAGAAGTACTGACCAAACAGAATGTAGGCAAGTGACGAAAGACTCATCCCAAACACGCACATAATCACCATTAACCGATCAATCCAGCGTCCTCGGTAGTAAGCCACAAGCAACCCGATGGAGACTGACAATACGGTCGTAAAAAAGAAGGCAGGGATTGCCAGAGTGAGCGACGGCCCAATCCCGTTCATGATCATTTGCGTGATCGGCTGCTTGGTCGCGTAGCTGCGTCCAAAATCAAACGTCAGGATCTGTTTCAAATACTCAAAAAACTGCACGTACATCGGTTGATCAAACCCATACTCGTGACGAAGTTCTGTGATCTGTTTCGCATTCGCGTGTTTTCCAAGCATTTGAAGGGTTGGATCACCCCCCACGAGATTGAACAGGACAAAAATGATCAGCGCGATTCCAAAAATCGTTGGGATCGCGTGAAGCAGTCTTCTTGCAATATATACAAACATGAAGCCTTCACTTCTTGAGGAGCGGATCTACTCTATAGTACTTTGCCTTCGCGTGGTCAAACTCATGGTACTTAAAGTTTTTGAGCCACGGATAGGTCAGCGCCATATTCAACCGGTGAGAACCAAAAATCCAGGGACAATCCTCAACCACGATCTTGACCATTTGTTGATAAATAGCTGTTCTCTCAGGTGAATCCTGAAGCAGCAGCGCCTTCTCATAGAGTTTATCGAACTCAGGATTCAAGTAATTCGAGTCGTTCGGTCCAGGGGATCCATTCTTGCCATAAAAAAGCTGCAAGAAGTTTTCGGCATCCGGATAGTCCGCACCCCAAGCAAAAGACCACATCTGGCCCTTCTTGTTTTTCACCGAAGCCTGAAACTCGGGCCACGAATAGGTGCTGACCTTTAACTGAACTCCGATGGCCGACATCATCTTCTGCATGTACTCTGTCGACTGCCGGCTCGTGCTGTCAGCCAACGTAATGTATTCCAAAGGAGGCAAGCCTTTGCCTTCAGGGAACCCCGCCTTAGCCAACAAGTCTTTCGCTTTTGCGACATCATAGACACGATAAGAATTCTTGAATGCCAGATCATAGCCCGTGATCCCAGGAGGGATTGGACCTTGAGCCGCAAGCGCCTGACCATTGTAGAAGGTCTCGATATACTGAACGTCATCGTAACCAATACTCAAGGCCTGGCGAAGGAGCTTGTTCTTGCCCACGAGAGGGTCGGTCATATTAAAAGAGGTGTGCGTAATATCAAGCTGTGGTTCTTTAGCGAATTTAATCCCCTTCGCCGCGAGTTCAGGATTCAACTGTTTATTGGACCCAATCGCCTGAGAATAATTGTCTTTTGGTATCGGCGAGAGATCCAGCTTACCGGCCAGAAAACTCAACCAAGCGGGCTGAGATTCGACCAAAATCTGGTACACCAGCTTATCCGTAAGAGGGAGCGGCTTGCCCGCATCTTCAAGAAGGCCTGATTCTTTATCCTTCGCCTCGCCTTCGCTTGGAAAAAGTTCTTTGCGATAGGTGGGGTTGCGCACCCAAACTACTTTAGAGTTTGGATCGTATTCCTGAAGTTTAAAGGCTCCCGTTCCCACGGCGTGATTGATGTACTCTTGGCCATACATTTCCGGGCCTTCGTGGGGAACGACAAAGGTAAACGGCATCGCAAGGGCATAGAGAATCTGTGCAGAGCGCTGGGTGAGCTTGACTTGAAGGGTATACCGATCAAGGATTTTTAGCCCCTCAACTGGCTTTGCGTAATCTGATGTCCCCGCTTTGGCGGATTCATCGTGCCACTCGTTAAGGCCTACGATTTTACCATCAAAAACCCACCATCCAGATGATGTGAGTTTGGGATCAGCCAGGCGTTTCCAAGAATACACGATGTCGGAGGCTTCAAATTCGCGCCCTTTGCCGCCCGTAGCCTTGAAGCAGGGGTCATCTTGAAAAAGGACACCCTTCTTGATTTTGATTGTCAGCGTTTTCCCGTCCGCACTGACTTCAGGCATACTCTCTGCGAGGTTAGGAGTGAGCACATAAGGACGTTTCAAGTAGTGATACTGGAGAAGTCCTTCATAGGCGTGGCTGGATTGAATTCCCGAATACATGTCATCGGCATTAACCGGGTCCAAGCCCTTGAGTTTAGCCGAAATCGATAGATGAACGGTATTCGGGGGATCCTTCTTCTTGGAAGTACATCCTGCCACTAGGGAAACCAAAACCAAACATGCCACACCAGTAGTTATGAGTTTTTGAAACATAGGGGTTAGCATCGCTAAGACTGACACGCGTGTCCATTTTTTTTTCAGATCTTGGGAAAAAACTCTCGGGCGGCTTTTACCTCGCCCTGCATTACGGTCTTTTGACTCCAAAGTTATAGTACCCCGTCTCAACCTGAGACTGGTAAGATCGCCCATAGTCCCCGTGCATGGACCCTCCATTTACATGAAGGTAACCCATCATGCTGAGCGAGAGCAGAAGCTGTACAAAAACAAAAACCCCAAGCCATATTCGAGCGCGCGAGGCCTTGGGATTCGAAAGCGCCATCCTGGCCAACCAGAGAAACTCCAAAGGGAATGTAATGATGAGATAGAAGCGATGAACCATGACTCCTGCCAGGGTTATCAGTAGTCCGTATCCCCAAAGGGCCGCGTTCTGCGTAAAGGCGGATTCGGATTCACGACCAACAAAAACCGACGGCCATTGCCGGCGCTTTTTCCAAAGCGCCACAAATCCGGGACCGAGCAAAGGGAAACAAAGCGTCAGGCAAACTCCATGAAGAACGGCGACACCATAGGTGCTGACTCCAAAGACGAGGGGGTAGCGGAAAAAATCTCGAAGTTGATCCAACCAGTAATTCCCGTTAAGGATCCCCAAGGGGTTCCCCAGGTGCAGCCCCAACGGATCCGTCATCCAAAACACCCAAAACTTAAGCTGCGTGGCCTCCTGTAATCCAAACACGAGTGGCTGACCCGTATTTGCGGTGAAAACGTGTACCAGCCAAGGGATCAACGGAAGCGCCCCCAAAGTTGACCCCAAAACCCAAGCACCCCACCGCACCCGCTTGCGATCGAAAAGCAGGGCCCAGGCCGCAAAACCGGCCGCGAAAAAGAATCCCGTCATGTGGATCTGGCCCAGACAAGCCCCGATAAGCCCGTAAAAGAAGGCCCCTCGGGGGCGATCCCTCCGCCACCAGGCGGTAAAAAACAGCAGCGTGAAAAAAGGGAGAACGGACTGCGCCCAAATTTTGCGATGATAAAGGATGGCAAAGGGATTTACAGCAGCTAAAGCGGCGGCCCAAAACCAGGGCTCTCTCTCTGTCTTCTTGATCATTCGATGAATGACATAGATGAGAAAAAACAACGCTCCTACATTGAGTAACTGTACCGCTTGAAGCAAACGAATAGGGTCAGTAGCGTGAACGAGTTTTCCCAAGGCTAGAAAAACCCAAACACTCAGACCCGGATTGCGGATGAAGACACCTGAAGAAATTCCGAGCCAGGGCCAAGGCTCCGTGCTGCCGACATTAAGCAGGCGCTGGTACATATAGTCTTCGTCTTCTTTGTATTCCATGTCGCCGGGCCAAATGAGACGCAAAACTGCGCCGATTAGAATGACCAAGATAAAAAGATTGCGATAGGAAAAATAGCTGCGGAATTTATTCACGATGACTCCTCTAATCTCTGATACTGCCCTACCAGATACAAAGGGAGCGACAAAAGTCTAAACTTGATGGACTCTCCTCCCGCCGCCGTAATCACCTCCGTTTGAATATTTTGGGTGGATGGGAGGTTTAGATCAAAACGCAGCGCCTTCTTCATCTTTTGCCTGGCAACAAGTTGAAAGAGAGAACGCAAGGAACCGGAGGCACCACTTTTTACCTCCACAGGGAGAAGGTCGCCACCTGCTTCGAGTACAAAATCGACCTCGGCATTTTGGGACTTTCCCTCTCTGAGCCAATAGTAGATTTTCAGATCTTGTTTTGATTGCGAAGCTTTCAAGTTTTGATAAACGATCTGCTCGGCCTGCACTCCAAGCCATTGCCCCAAAACTGGCGAACGCTGATCGTCCTGGAGAACGCCCTTGCGCATGGGCACCCCTAATTGAGCGTTCATCAATCCCACATCCAAGTGATACAGTTTGTAAATTGAATCGCTCTGATGAAGTGCAAGCGGAACCCCGTCACAATCCGAATGAGATACTCTCCCCAGAATCCTTGCTTGGACCAAAAGTTCAATTACTGCTCGAATATCGCGCGAATGATCCTCACGCGAGAGTTGCGCATATTTGATTTTCTGTCCAAGAACCGCGGACATCCCGTCATAAAGTCTCTGTAAAAGCAGAAGCGTTCTGCCCGAGGCATATTTTCCAAAGTCATCACGATAGGTCGCGAGAATTTCCTCTTGAATGCCCCTGACCCGACTGAGATCTGAAGTCGCCAAGTAAGTTTGTACGACTTCAGGCATCCCTCCGACCCTCGCATAGATTTCGAGCTGCTCCAATAGATGACGGTGGGCCGTTTCACTGATTTTTTTGTCCCATTCAAACTCCTGAATTTCCCTTAACAGCCTAGGTTTTCCAGCGGCGCTCAAGAACTCTTCAAAGGTCATTGGATTTACAAAAGCATAAGATATTCGACCCACAGGCATCGAAACTTTTTCTTCACTGAGTGCAAAATCAAGAAGAGAACCCGCCGCAATAACAGGCAGCCCAGGATGATCCTCATAGAAATATCGAAGAGAGGTCAAAGCCTTTGGACAGGCTTGAATTTCGTCAATAAAAAGAAGGTCGCGCTTAGGATCGACTGCGAGATCCAGCTCAATCGACAGATCGCCGAGAATCTGTTCTGCATCAATCTGCTCAAAAATCTTGGCGAGCTTGGGTTTTTTCTCCAGATTCAGTTCAATCAGCCGACGGCCCTTCTTTTGGGCTAGGATTCTGACGAGAGTCGACTTACCCACTTGCCTCGCTCCCCGCAAAACAAGGGGCTTTTTAGCTTTATTTGAGAGCCACTCGTCGAGATCCTCTGTAATTTTTCGCTCGAGAGACATCCCAAATGTGGGGTCATTTTTAGGCATATTTATCTAAATATACCCCCATTTTTGGGGACCGTCAACCCTCTGAGCGGCCAACTATTTAATCTCTCGATCCTTCCAGCGCGCCTTCACTTCGCCCCGAGCCGATTTTGCCTCCCATTTACGCGGAATCCCGCTGCGATCCTCCGGATCATCAAACGTAAAGTCCACCGTCAACGGGAGCGATCCTTTCCGCTCCCACTTCAGCGCCTCGGGCCATGGTTTGCCCGCCCAAGATCGATAGGAGTAAACGAAACGCTCCGGATCCGACCCCAAAGTTCTGGGAACCGAAACGACCAGGCGCCCTTGCGCGTCCATCTCGAATTTCGCCTCAGCAGAACTTCCGGGACATGGGATTCGCCCCATAAAAAGTTCCGTCGCCCAACGAAGTGGGATCCCGCCCCACGAAACTTGCCCTTGCTCCAGGATCTTATGTTGCTCCGGAATCTCAATTCGATAGTTTTGATCTTTTACAGAAATGACGGCTTCGGTTCCGCCCAAGAGGTTCGTGACCTCCAGGCGTAGCTCAGCGCCCTCGGCTGTCGCCTTGGCTTCAACATTGGCTGGAAACTGCCCTGAAGCCTCTTTCGACTTCGCCTTTAGCCAGACTGAGCCCTTAACCTCTTTGGTAGTCCGACCCAGGCTACACGCGGAATCGAGCCAGACTTTGTATTCTTGTGGGGTTTTGGGCTGCGCTAATTCTTGCGAGCTGCGAACTCCTTTTCCTGCGCAGGCGGGGAAGAGGACTAGGGACAAACAGAAAACAGTGAGTGGAATAATGTGAAATCGGCTCATAACGACCTATCCTCGCGGCATCAATGTAAAGCTGCAAGAGGTTTTTCTTCTTGATGAATCCAGCCGTGGTGAGCGCGGCAAACAGTGATGAGGTTTTCCAAAGAATTCTCTCCACCTCTACTTACCGGGATTCTGTGATGAATTTCCAACCATCGGGTTTGACTGCATTTTCTCCCGTTTTCGTGGGTATAGGTGCACCGCCCTTGGTCCCTAAGCCTGACTTGATGGAGTAGATTCGCCGGAATCGGGACGCGAGTAGGCCGTAGATTAGTACCATGGGGCGGCGCCGCCTGTAGCGCTACAGGTTTTGCCTGTTTCCCCTTTTTTATAATCTGTCGCTTTGCGCGCTTCACTGGATCATGACGCTTGAGATACTCCCCAGTCATCTGCGCAATCACTTCTTCAAGTGTCACGGGCTTTCCCCTCGCCTGACTTAAGAGATCTTGCGCGCGTCTCAAAGCCAGCATGTCCTGCTCCGAAAGACCCACCACCATTTTTACACGCTTTTCTGTGACATAACTCACGCCTTCTTGCGTGGCGGATTGCGGTCTTACTTTTATGATTTCCTTCTCCAGAGCGCGATGGGATAGGGTTGCCGCTTTTTTCAGCCACTCCCCTTTGTTTTGAGGCGTCATCACTGGCGCAATTTTTCGCGCATTCGAAAGCGTGATCGTGCCCTGCCCAATGAGGAGGCTGAGTTCGGGCACCTCACGCGCTTTGCGAGTAACCGTGATGAGGTTGTAAGCGACGCCCTCAGAGAGTCCCAGCTCACGCACGACATAGAGAAAAAGACTCGGATGCCCGTGCTTGAGGTAAACTCGGTGGCGATCAATCTGATCCAGAATCTCGAGGAGTTCGGATTCCGCCTTTTTGTAGCGAGAACTGATTTCCAAGGCGCGCTGGTGGATTTGCCGGGACAAGGTAACATCTGGGGACATAGGGGATAATCCTTTCATGAAAAGCACGGTTGAATTGTAATCATGAAAGTGCGCGGCAGGAGTAAGAAGTTAAAAACAGTGTATAATAAAGAGCGCACTTTATTAGCGTAATTGAGGCTTGTTTATAGGGTTTTTCGCAAAATTTTGCAAGCCAATACCGCTATCTTCAACAGAATTTACTTCCAATTCGTTACTCGAGATAAAAAAATAGTCAAAACAAACAGGAGTCATAAATGAACTCGTTAAGGACTTTTAAAAACCCTTCAAAAACCGCCAAAAAATGGGGGGGCAGCATTAATTGCGATTTTCTTTTGCATTCTGTGCTCATCAAGTAATGCCAATGATGAAGTTAGCATAGGATATTTTCGTTCAAATGGAACTGGCGTTGAGGGCGGAAGTGGGCCGTCCCTTGATTACAGGGGAGTGGGCCCTCTTTCAAAGTCCTCAAAAACTTGGTTCGACTATTTGGAATTTGGTTTAATGCGAAGGGACTGGAGGGCGAACCATCTTCTGTTCCAAGCAGGCGCTTACCAAGACCAGAGCATAGGCTTCGCAACAGACCTCACCTTTTGGAGTTCGGAAGTCTCCTATTTAAATATCGGCCTTGGCGCCCGTATAAGAAATGACTTCGGCTTTACCAAAGGAAGTATAACTCTCCTTTTTGATCCAGCTACTTTTGTCTACCCACTTAAAGGGCCACAGGACCAATCTGGCCTTAATCCTGGAGGCCGGCTTCTTCTTCAGCAAAACCTCTCTAATCGTATAAGTTTCTCTACTTCACTTGGCTTTGCAAAAGTTAACCGATTAACGAGTAATAAGTTACCGGGGCAGTACAACGAAGGTGATCAAACTAATCCGACTTGGTTTGCACAACTTAAGGCAGGAGCGCGAGTTCAAATCACGAAAAACACTTTCGCAAGATTCGACGGCACCCTTTCAAAGCTGAATTTCGACTATGCAACAAAAGACCCCGACGGAAATACAGGCCCTACTCTTTCGTCTCAAACTTTAGAGCGAGTGTTTGAATTGAAGTTTGGATTTTCGAATTAGAGAGATTATCGAACTTCGATGTGCCCTCCATGGCGCCTGAGAGCACCGAGAACTCCATCTCTCTTTTCAACTCATCAACTCCCCACTGAACCCCTCTGCCATAAAAGCGCTGTGCTGCCTTCGATCGGCGGTAAGGTACTCGATCACACCCGTCCCCAGCTGCGCTTGAACTTCTGCAGCCGACGCCAAATGAAGTGCATCAAGCGTTCTCAGCCCGATCCCCGAGCGATGACGACGAACCAGAGTCCTCGCATACCCAAGCACAGCGGGCGTGAGCTGAATCAGATGTAAACGACTCAAAACAGCGTTAAGCGCCTTTTCGGCAATCGGAAGCCCACTTGGGGCTGTGGAATACTGAAACGATAATCCAGCCTGACATTCTACTGCTGAAAGCTCACTCGTAAAAGCATCACGCGAACCCACAAGAGTCAGCGCCTGGAAACCTCGCGGGTCTCCCAACGCAATTGAGACAAGCACGGATGAGTCAAGGTAGATCAAGCGAATCAACCCTCTTCGCGGTCTTTTAAGATGGCGCGAATAGCAGGGGACGCATCTTTTGCAAGAGGTTCGAGCTGCAACTCGGATAACGGGCGTGGCTTAGCGCCAGATTTCACAAGCCCCGAAGCGATAAGTCGCTCATAGGGATCGATGGAAATCGGGACGATTCTGGCGACTTCATGATTGCTCTTCGTGATCGAAATCGCTCGCCCGGTACGTTGAACCGTCGCAATGATTTCGGATGCATGATCCTTTAATTCCTTGATTCCGACCGACTTATTTTTGTGGCCACTCATGGTTACATTATATAGCCATAGTGGCTAGAAGTCAATTACTGACTCGCGGGCACGCGCTCGGCATCCGCCCCAGACTTGCCTTTAGCAAGCTCCGTTCGAACGTTCTCCGCCTTGGCTTCGAGTTTGCGCTTGATCGCATCATCGCCACTGATCTTCGCAGCGTCGCTGTAAAGCTGCATCGCTTTTTCACGAAGATTCGAGCGCAAATAGGCATCCGCCAAATGTTCCAAAATCGTAGGCTCATTGGGCTTAAGCTTGGCAGCTTTTTCTAATTCCACAACCGCTTCATCCATCCTCCCACGAACATAAAGGTACCAGCCCCAGCTGTCCTGAACAAAACCATTATCAGGCTTGAGCGAGAGCGCCTTCTTCAATAGCTTTTCGGCATCCGGCAATCGAACTCCTTTAAGAGTCCAGGTGTACCCGATGTAGTTAAGGGCATCCACGTTCTGTGGGTTGAGCTTCAAAATCTCTTCCATCTGCGCCAAGCCACGATCCGTGTCGCCCTTGCGATCATAGAGCGAGCCTAAGAAGTATCTGATCCGCTCATCTTGGGGGAAAGTCGAAACCGCTTTTTCCAAAACGGCCACCGCGCCATCCACGTTTTTACCATCTTCTTCAAGCGAAGCCTGGAAAATGTAGAAATTTGCGGTTCGAGGCGCGCGATTCAACGCCTCCTTTATAAAATCTTTGGCTTCAGCAAAGCGATTGCCTTGCTTTAGGAGATATCCCACGTGCAAAACCGCATCCGTGAAAAGTTTTGACTCAGGCTTGATCTTCTTGAGCTCCTCAATGGCGAGATCATTTTTCTTCTGCTCTTCATAAACACTCCCTAAATAGTAGTGGATGCGATCTGAGTCGGGATTCTTAGCCAGAATTCCTTTAAATGAGCCGACCGCTTGATCAAACTGCTTGAGCTCCATCTGCACAAGACCCAGCTTCACACGCGCGTTCATGTCCTCTGGATCCGTCGCAATGATGGCTTCCAAGAAGGGAACGGCCACTGAGTACTTTTCTTCTTTCAAAAGAATAGTGGTCATCCGATTCGCGGCAGTGAGATCCTGGTTTGACTCGAAAAGAGATTTGTAGACCGCAATTGCATCTGCGTTCTGACGCTGCTCTTCATAAAGCGCGCCTAAAGCAAGCGCGGCCTGCGCGAAGTTTGAATGAATATCGAGTGCTTTTTTGAAGGAATTTGCGGCTTCTTTGAAATGTTCTAAACGCACCTCAGCACGTCCTCGGTAGTACCAGCCCACGTAAGAGTCCGGCATTTTCTTCAGAAACGCGTCGAGACTCTCAACAGCATCCGCACCTCTGTTCTCCTCAATCAATATCTGTGATTTAAAAACAGCGGCCTCTTCGTGCTTTTGATCTTGTTTCAAAATTCGTTCGTATTCGGTTAACGCAGCCTGTGGTTCTCTCAGAGCTGCATACAATCCCGCGAGCAGGAGACGCGCATCGATGTAATTTGGGTCTTTTTGCAATGCTTCCTTGCAGCTTTCCATTGCATCAGAGAGCATTCCCTTCTTAATGTACTCAGCGGCGAGCCGTGCCCTCACTAATCCCGAGTTTGGATCAAACATTAGGGTCAGCTTAAATTCTTCGATCGCTCGATCGGGGTTACCTTCAGCAACATAGGCTTGCGCCAGGCTAAAATGGTACTCGGCGGTCGCCTCGGCGTTGCGAACCGCCTTTTTGGTGTTCTCCTGGGCATTGGTCAGATGCACGGTCTCTGAGGGAG
Source organism: Oligoflexia bacterium (assembly GCA_903881565.1). Lineage (GTDB taxonomy): Bacteria > Bdellovibrionota > UBA1018 > UBA1018 > UBA1018 > CAIRTR01. The sequence goes on from CAIRTR010000190.1 coordinate 22,885, forward strand.
CAGCATCCGAAGTAGCTGTTGTTTCAGGGGTTTCCCGAACAATAGCGCGTCCTGAGCAACTAATTCCTCCGACCGCTCCAATCACAATAGAGGCGATCCCAAAGGCCAGCTTACGATGAGTAGTATATAAATATTTCATGAAACGGCGTCCCTCCGACACCGTACTCATCGTCATTGCTCTCAAAAACTTGTCTAAAAAGTTAACGGCCTATGAAAAAAAACAATTTGGAACAGCTCGTGCAGACCCGAAAACGCCCGGAACACCCCTTGCGTTTGGGGATGAGGTGTGTTTTACTGGGTGCGTTAGCTGCATAACGACATAAATGTCACGGCAGAGTTTATAGGGACACTTGACTTTACCGCGGCGGGTTGTTATTGGGCTAATACAGTTTGCATTGACACGTAGTGACGTATCGAAGTTTTCCGGCTGTACCCAGTGTAAAGACGGAGTTTGCAGAGATTTCTCACCACAGGTCAGTGTGACTGTGATTGGAACCAATTTGGGGGTCCGTAATTGGTAAACTCTCAGAACTACCTTAGGGGGAACACGACATGAAAGAGATGAAAATCATTAAACGGTATCAGAATCGCAAACTCTACGACACACATGAGTCGAGCTACGTCACCTTGGACGAAATTGCCAAGATGATTAAAGGCGGCGAAGATCTTCGCGTCATTGACAACAAGACGAAGAACGACATCACCGCTTCAACTCTTACTCAGCTTTTGTATGAGAGCGAGCGCAAAGCAAAGACTCAGCCTTCTGTGGATCTTTTGAAAGAAATCATTCGCCACGGCGATGGTTCCTTCTCTGGCTTCATTCAAGCCAAGATCAGCACTGAATTGGCTTCTTTCGACAACGACACGAATACGGCTGTGGATGCAAACGCAGCCAGTCGCGCTACAGCTCTTAACCAGTAAGCTGCCGCGCGAAGTTTAGTAGCCAATTTTTTGGCGTAAACACTGTCAAAAAACAGAGTTTGCGCGCCACGAAAAAGGCCGCTACACTAAAGAGGTATGAACGTAAAACACCTCTTTCAAAGTTGTAGGTTCCAGCGGGTCTCGATCGAAGCGGCGGCACTCATCGCACTATCACTGTGTATTGAGAGCGCCGCTTCGTCGGCCCAAGGATGGCAGCAACAACCCTCATGGGCTTCTGATACTCCGGTAAAGAAGTCCGTGTCACACGTCAAGTACGACTCACCCAACATATCCCCCTTCTCTCCGGGGTCGAATAACTTAGGCCTGGATTTAGGCCAAGTTTTCCTCATGGGTGATCTCGACAGCAACTATCAATCCAGCATCGGTTCGCGCCTCCATTATACTTACGGCGTGAGCGATTTGTTCGGATTCGATTCAAGCATCGGATTCTCTGATCACTCCGAGGGGAAATTTTCGATGACGACGATTCTTTCCGGCGCACGGATGAATCTCACCTGGTACGACAAAGTTATTCCTTATGTAAATTTTGGCTTTGGCTTTTTTAGGCCCAGTTATGAGCTCTCTTCCAAGGATCCAAATTCAGACCAAATGAAAACAACTTCCATCTCCCCACTCCTTTTCGGAGTATACATGGGACCGGGAATTGATCTTGAACTCAATCAGCAGGTCTTCTTTGGTGCCTCTCTGACGTTCCACGATGCCTTTGGGACAACGAAAACATTACCCGGCGGCGGTGTCATGGAAGTCGGCGGAACCTTTACATCTTTGATGCTAAGGGCTGGAGTTACTTTTTAAGACGCCCCATTCTTGTTGCGCATTGCGTTAAACTAAGGTATGAAGCACTTCGAATAGAGGTGTTTCCATGTCACGAATTTCAATTATTTCAGCTTTTGTCGCCGCTTTGAGCATCTTTACAGGGGCAATCACGGCCCACGCCTTTGACCTAAAGGAGTGGGAACCGATGATTGAAGTCGGCACTGAAGGCTCCCTCGAAACAGGAAATGAAATGACGGCGCTTCTTCGTGTCGGCTTCGGCCTCAAACGAAAAGGGGGAGGAGTCACCCCCATCGATACCTTAGGACCGGAGAAAATGGTGCTAGCGAAAATCAGCGGGACGTTCGCCGTCGTTTCAACCGAAAATCAAGCACTCCCTTCGATGGATATCGAGTTCGTGCCCTATGAAGATCAACTCCTCATCGGTGAAGTCGGTGGCGATCCAGAAGGCACAAAAAAAATCAGGGCTATGGGCAATTTACAACTGCTTCCGACGCAGATTAGACGCGACCTCAACCTAGATGAGGCCCTCGTTCTGCAAATTTCCATCGTCGGCGTACAACTCAAAGCCGCACAAAAACAAACGGCGCGAACGGAACTCTATGCGCAAGTCGCCGCCGATCTCCTGGGCGCCAAAATCGCGTCCCACGTCTCTGAGCTATCAACGTTCAGAGGCCTGCACATCATGGAACTGGGCGCTGAAGCGGGCCTCGGCACGCTGCTTTCAAAATCTCTTTATCTAAGGATTGGAATCGGCGGAAAAGCTGACTTCAATTGGAACTTCTGGTCACGTCTGCAATCCGACCAAAAAGCCTACCTGGCCATTCGTCTCGATATCGCGCAACTTGTACAGGTTTACGTCGAAGGCGCCCTCAAAGGAAACTGGGACAGCGGGAGTCCCTCCTATGAAAGCGGAGCGGAGTTGACGGCAGGCGTGGTTTTTTATTGGAACTAAAAAAAATCCCCGGAAGTGGTTTGACCCACTTCCGGGGATTTTAATTTTGGTTAGCCACTCAAATCAGCGAACTGACTGAGTTGCGCCGACCGATGTAAAATTACATCATGTCGCCGTAGCCGCCCATGCCACCCATACCGCCCATGCCGCCGCCGCCGCCGGCAGAAGCGCCGGATTCTTTTTTCGGACGTTCAGCGATCAAGGTTTCGGTGGTGAGCATCAAGCTTGCCACGCTAGCTGCGTTCTGAAGAGCGCAACGAACAACCTTCGAAGGATCGATCACGCCTGCGACGATCAGATCTTCGTATTTTTCAGTCAAGGCATTAAAACCCCATGAAGTGTTGGAATTGTTGCGAACCTTGTCCACAACGATCGAGCCTTCATGACCGGCATTGCCAGAGATCTGACGAAGAGGTTCTTCGAGAGAACGACGAATGATATTCACACCCGATTGTTCTTCGGTCGATAGACCCTTCAAATTATCAAGCACGCTTGAAGCGCGAAGGAGTGCGGTTCCGCCGCCAGGTACGATACCTTCTTCAACAGCAGCGCGAGTGGCGTTCAAAGCATCTTCCACGCGAGCTTTCTTTTCCTTCATTTCAACTTCGGTAGCTGCACCGACGTTGATGACGGCCACGCCGCCTACGAGCTTAGCAAGACGCTCTTGGAGCTTCTCGCGATCGTAGTCAGAGGTGGTTTCTTCGACTTGAGCGCGAATGGTCTTCACGCGGCCTTCAACTTCAGCTTTTTTGCCAGCGCCATCAACGATCGTGGTGTTATCCTTGTCGATCGTGACTTTCTTAGCAGAGCCCAAGTCTTCAAGACGAGCGGCTTCAAGTTTGTGACCCATTTCTTCAGAGATCACGGTGCCACCGGTGAGGATAGCGATGTCTTGAAGCATTTCTTTGCGGCGATCGCCAAAGCCAGGAGCCTTGACAGCAGCCACTTGAATCGTGCCACGGAGTTTGTTGACGACGAGAGTTGCAAGCGCTTCGCCTTCGATTTCTTCAGCGATGATGACGAGGGGCTTGGATTTTTGAACAACTTTTTCGAGCAAAGGAAGTAAATCCTTCATCGAGCTGATCTTCTTGTCGTAGATCAGGATGAATGGGTTTTCCAAAGCAGCTTCCATCTTCTCAGCATTCGTTACGAAGTAAGGAGAGAGGTAGCCACGGTCAAATTGCATTCCTTCGACAACATCGAGAGTGGTTTCAGCCGTCTTGGATTCTTCAACGGTGATCACACCTTCTTTGCCGACTTTTTCCATCGCTTCAGCGATGATTTTGCCGATCATAGGATCATTGTTTGAAGAAATCGTTCCAACTTGAGCAACTTCTTTTTGATCTTTGATAGGCTTGCTGATGCGTTTGATTTCAGCGACAACAGCTGTAACAGCTTTGTCGATACCACGACGGACTTCCATCGGGTTGTGGCCGGCAGCAACGATCTTGGCGCCTTCGCGATAAATCGCTTGAGCCAAAACAGTAGCAGTGGTTGTGCCATCGCCAGCGTCGTCATTGGTCTTCGAAGCAACTTCGCGAACCATTTGAGCGCCCATGTTTTCGAATTTATCGGCCAATTCGATTTCTTTAGCAACCGTCACACCGTCTTTGGTGATGTTCGGTGCGCCGAAAGATTTTTCGATGACCACGTTGCGGCCTTTAGGACCCAAGGTGACTTTTACTGCATTTGCGAGGACGTTGACGCCATTCAGGATTGCTGAACGAGCATCTTCAGAAAAACGTAATTCTTTAGCTGACATTATTAGCTCCTTTTAATTAAAATTGATTAGTTGAGAACGCCGAGAATATCTTCCTCACGCATCATGAGGAACTCGTCGCCGTCGATTTTGATTTCGGTGCCGGAATATTTTCCGAACAACACGCGATCGCCTTTTTTAACATCAAGGGGACGCAGTTTGCCTTCTTCGTTGACGCGGCCTTGGCCTACGGCAATCACTTCACCCTGAATGGGTTTTTCCTTAGCGGTATCAGGAATAATGATCCCGCCCTTGGACTTTTCTTCTTCATTAAAACGCTTCACCAACACGCGATCGTGCAATGGTCTAACTTGCATATATTCAGCCTCCTAGTAATTCCCAATAATCGAAACGTTAATGTTCCTTTTTATTTGGGGTCAAAGTCCGAGGGAACCAACCTTTGCCTACTGGCAACTCAGCCGACCCGCGAAACAAAATTGAAAGTACATCTTTACTACAGGCCGTATATTGGTCACTGCGACCGTGTTGTCAACTTGCGAAGCCCCGATTTCGGTCAAATGGACCGAAAAAAGGACTAACGCAAGTGGACACATCACAATTTCGATGATATAACGCACTGCGATGAAAAAATACAATGTTTTCATGATGGTTGCCGCATCCGCTCTGCTTCAGATTGCCGCAAAAAACGCGGGGCCCACCAAGAGCTATTCAGCGGTCGATACGAGCGTGATCCCGGACGCAGGCATCGTGCTGGATGAAAAAGGCGATTCGATGGATTCGGATACAGGAAGGGCCTCGGTTCCGGTAGAGCCGGCGGAGATTGTGCCGCCACCTAGGCCGATTGTGAAATCGACTCCCGCTCCGAAGCCAAAACCTGCGGTGCGGAAACAAGCTCCGGTGGCGAGTGCGCCTGTCGCGCGACAGGCGGAAGCCGCGCCAGCTCCTGCCTTGGCGCCTAAACAAGAAACACGAATTAATTACGACAAAGTTCCTGCAAGCGAAACGGCGCCGCTCATGCAACGTCTGAAACTCGTCGAACAACTCATTGAACGGCATCATCGCGCTTACGATTATCGCGCGTTCACCGTGAAGCAACTTCAGGAGATTTTGAAGGCGCTGGATGAACCTTTTGAGAAAGCGTTTCAGGAGGCGAAGCCGAGTGAGGCGAATGTGCCAGTGCCCGCAGTCCCCACGCAAATTTCCACACCAGCTCCAGCACCGCCCGCGGAACCTGCGTCTGAAATGCCATCCGCTAGCACTCCCCCGGAACCTCCGGTGCCAACCATGGAGAAGCCCGAGTCTCCCCCAAAAGAAAACAAAGCGGGGTCACCAGCTCCAGAAATGCCAACGCCATAATAAGGATCCAAGAAGATGCCAAAAACTAAGTTCTCACTTTTTGCTGCCCTCAGCCTCTTATGCCTCACTTCAACTTCCCTGCATGCGAGCCCCCAAGACATTAACGGGCTTTATGTGAACACCTTTGGGGACTCAGCTCAGCAAGCCCTGCTGTTTGTTCATGGTGGCCCAGGTGATGAATCTTCAATATTTGAAGCAACTGACGCTCAAAATCTTGCGAATCAAGGATACTTCGTGGTCGTTTACGATCAACGCGGACAAGGCCGAAGCGACTTCAGCGCCGGACAGACTGCGTACAATTATGGAACTTATTCCGCCGACCTTCTTTCGATCATTCAGACTTTGCAGCTTAAGAACGTTGCTCTCCTCGCCCACTCACATGGCGGTGCGATTGCGGCGCATTTTGATCAATCCTATCCAGGCGTCACGAAAAAAATCATTCTGATCGATGCGCCCGTTAATCTTTGGCAAATCTTTATCGACATGAAGGCCAATTGCACGGCACTTTACGAAAAAACTTCAGATACCGCAGGAATTAATAAGTTGAATCAAACTTTTGATATGATTTTAGCGAGCGCAACCCCCAGCCAAGAGGTTGAGACTTTTTTTGGAATAAGCACCCAATGCGGCGGCCCAGGAGGACTCTACACCGCACCTCACGCAGCGAGCAGTGCGAAGGGTTTGTATACGACTTGGATGGCGGCTTACCAGAGCAGTGTACTCCCCGCGCTTCTGGCAGCCCCGCAAGAGGCCGACCCAGTTAAAGGATTTCTCGAGCGGGAGCAATATATTCACTTCGATTTTTCGCAAACCATTCAATCAAGTTCGTCGCAGTACTACGGAATTTATGGCGATGAAGACGGGCTTTTTACGCCAAATACTTTAGCGTCGATCGAAAAACTCTTGGGTGCCAAACATGGGGCGACATCATTCGAATTGATTCATGGGGCTTCACACAATGTTTTTGTGGATCAGCAGGAAGCGTTTAATCGTGCGCTCTTGAAGATGCTTAAGGAATAGCGGCCAATCCCCCAAGATCCCGCCAGCCATACGCCACATGCGCAATCGGCTTGCCACCGATTTCGGGGTGCTTCGTTTCGGGAAGCAGCTCACCCCCGATTTTTTCGTAAAACCGCCGCCAGGGATTTTCGGCCGCTGCCCAAATAATCAGCGCTTTGTGATTGGTGCCAATTAAAAGACGTGCGGACTCGGCAATCAATGCACGGCCAATGCCCATGCGCTGACGATTGGGATCGATGTAGATCGCCTTGATTTCGCAATCAAACCCAGGCGGAGGATCAATGGGCTTTACCGCGTCCGAAAAACCAACGATTCGATCACCCATCGTCGCTACCAGAAAAGGATAAGGAGAATTTTCCAACCGATGTTTCTCAATCGTTTTTAAAAACCGAGGCGCCCCTGCCTCTTCGGACATTACGTCCAACACCGAGTCGGGAATAATCCCTCTGTATGTGGTTTGCCAGGCACAGGCGTGTACGGCTGCAATTCCTCTGGCGTCTGAAGGCTCGACTTCTCGGATCAAAAAAGGCGCTGGCATGAACTCCATGATAACACACAAGTTCCTGCTGCACATAGTGGCCAGCACCATAAATGACCATGATGCTCTTATACTCGCCTAGAAGTTTCGCAATCTTTTCGACTGCGGTTTTGTCTCTTTCCAAACTCGAATGTTCCGAGAGCTTTCCGGGCTCAGCCCCTACGAACGGAATTCCTCTTGAAAGAGCCAATTTATAGGCAAAATAGACTTCAACGCTCTGATCCTTACCCAGCTTAATCTTATCGTCCCAGTTTCGGGGAGATCGGCCCCAGGATTCGTAAATCCCTTCAATCAATATAATGTCCGGCTTCTTTTCCTCAATCGCCTTTTCAATGAGCTGAGTCGAACGCCCTCAGTCCTGATGCTGTGTCGCGATAAAGGTCAAAGTCTTTGAGCCTTGGGTAAACTCCACTCTTGCAGGAAAAGGCTGAGGGGGGCGTCACGCCGGCATCGCATTCAATGTAGAAAAAAAAGGCGCAAATGATAACAAAGAGTTTTGACGCGAGACCCATGCTTTAATTTCGGCAATTTTGCGAGAGATGCTACAATTTCTCCGAATTGACCCATAAATCAAAATCCTCTAGGGTTGCTCCTATGAAACGACACCCTACTTTGCACCCGCTTTCCGAGGAACATCACCACGGCTTGGTTTTGTGTTTGCGCCTACGGAAGCTGGCAATTGATGACCCGGCCGCTGCGGAGACGATGCTCCAAGAAGCGTGGAAGAGCGAACTCCAAGATCATTTTCGCCTCGAAGATGACATACTTCTTCCCGAAATGGCCCTCGCGTCCACTGTGAATCATCCTGACATTGTTCGCACCTGCACGGACCACGTAATGCTCCGACTGCTCATTAGAAGAATTGCCCGGGCGCCTTTGAACGAGAAGGCGCCTCTGCTTGTAGCTTTTGCCGATTGCTTGGAGGAACACATTCGTTTTGAAGAGCGCATTCTTTTTTGTACAGCCGAATCACTGCTAGGCGAGGAAGGCCTCTCGAGGCTCGGATTCGTTTCTCGATTCGAGGGCGAAAACTCTCACTAGAGGGGCTTCGCCCTTGCTCGCCACTTTTTGAGCTTCCCCTTCGAGGTCAGTTGATCCCATAGATGCAAAATCGCCAAGATCGGGTGGCGGAAAAGCATTTTGGGGCCGGAGAATTTCATAATTTCACGCGCAGCTTCTCGAGGAGCCGGCTTGTAGCAATGGGTTGGACATTCAGAGCAAGCGGGCTTCAGCTCTCTGTACCGACATTGTTGAACGCGGTAGAGTGCATAGTCTAAGAACTCCCTACAGATGGGACAAATATTCTGCGAAAATTCCGCCACGTGGTGGCGATCACAATAGATCTGCACCATGATCTGCAAGGTCTGCTCTTCGCGCTTGAGTCGCGGCAGCGCACTCACTGTTTACTCTTTGGCTTCTTGGCCATTTTTGCCTTACCTGAAACCGCCGAAAGCTGAGCGAGGAATTTGCGCAAGTCCAAGCCGTAGGTTTTAGCGACGTCTGCAAGCGTTTCCATCGAGGAGACGGGACATTCCAGGCATTTCAAACCGTAATTCTTGAATACAGAAATACAATGGGGCCATCCCAGAAGAACCTCATCTACGGTTGAGCTGGCGGTTAGCTTTTTGATCGACTTCATAATCCCGAGTATCTCAGAGAATCCAAGAGGTGTCCTTGCGCTGGCACAAACTACTTATCTGAAGTTTCAACAGGCGTTTCTGAAATGAGCAATAACCGATGAGGATTGCGAATCAGGACTCGCTGCCGCCCAATTTCAAGAAATCCTAAAGTCTGCCATTGATTAAGAATGCGACTCACAGTGAAGAGTGTGGTGCCGGTCATCTCGGCCAAGTCTTGGCGCGAAAGCAGGAGATCCAAAAGTATACCAGAGGCTTGCTTCGATCCCATTTTACCAGCCAATCGCAAAAGAATTCGCGCCAGACGCTGTTCAACTCGCTCGGTAGCAAGTTCACGAAACCGGTCCTGGAGCTCCTGCACTCGAGACGAAAGAATCTGAAGCCCGTTGATGGCAATCTTAGGGTGTTTGTTCATCAAGGTTAACAGGTCGCGAGCCTCCCAAGCCAGCGCAACCCCACTTCGCTCCGCTTGAGCCGACACCGGATACCGAGTGTCACCCTTGGTGGCAACGAGTGCAAAAATCTCTCCTGGGCTGATCACTCTGATAAAAACCTGCTGCCCTTGATCGTTTATTTGCGTGATTTTGACCCGCCCGCTAATGAGGGCAAATGTCTTCTTAGCTAACTCACCTTGCCGGAAGAAAAATCCGCTCTTTTTTCGCTCCACAACTTGAGCAGCCTGCCTAACTTCCTCCAATGCCGCCGAATCCAGCCCTGTGAAAAGTGGCATAGCTTTGAGTTGTTCAATATATTCCTTCATGGCACTCCGTTTCTACCCTATCCTTGCGGTGGCGCAAGGTACACTTTGAACTGTTGGGCTATCTTCTTCATGAAGGAGCCCCCCACATGAAGCCTACCGTCAAACTTAATGCCGATCGCAAAATTCTGGATCTTATCCAAGAATATCCTTTTTTGGAAGAAACGCTCGTTTCGCTCTCCGACAAGTTCAAACTCCTCAAGAATCCGGTCATGCGAAAAACAGTGGGGCGATTAGCGACTATTAGCGATGCCGCAGGGATGAGTAAAATTCCGCTAGATGTTTTGATGGCTAAGCTCGAAGCGGCGATTCAAAGCCACAACCCTGCGCAAGCAGCGAAAGAGAATGAACTCAAAAATAGCCGACAAGAACTTCTTAAGGGCATTATTCGTGACCTTCACAGCGGCACATCGATTGACGAGGCAAAACGACGCTTCAAATCCCTTGCGCAACAGATTGACGCCTCCGAAATCGCTGCTCTTGAACAAAGTCTCATTGCCGAGGGGATGCCGACCGAAGAAATCGCCCGCCTTTGCGATGTTCACGCTGAAGTCTTCAAAGAGGGACTCAGCATTGCTGGCCCGATGAAGGTTGGAGACGAGCATCCGATTTATACCTATATGCGCGAAAATCGAGAGGCAGAGCGCATCTGTTCAAACATCAGTTCGCTTCTGGAGAAGCTGGGCCCCACCCCGGATGAACCCAGTTTTGAAAAACGTCGTCTCGATCTCATCGTGTTGCTCAAGAACCTTTCGCTGATCAACCGCCACTACACCCGAAAAGAGAATCAGGTTTTCCCTTTCCTCGAGAAGCACGACATCACGGGTCCCTCACGTGTGATGTGGATCGTGCACGACGAAATTCGGCAACAAATGAAAGACTGCATTGTCAGAGTCGAATTAGGTAAAGGGCACGAGAGTACCGATAAAATTCAAACCTTGCTACGCGCCGTTTTAGACATGATTTACAAAGAAGAGCACATCCTTTTTCCCATGTGCCAAAAAACATTTACCAATGAAGATTGGCATGGAGTTAAAAAGGGCGAAGACGAAATCGGTTATGCGTGGCTCAGCCCGATTGAGAAAAAGGCTTCATCCGAGCCGACCCTTGATCATAAAGCTGGAACGTTCAATTTGGATACGGGGGCGCTATCCATTGAGCAGATTCGATTGATTTTTTCGAGTCTCCCTGTTGACCTATCTTTTGTTGATGAGAACGACGAAGTGCAGTTTTATAGTTCGGGTGCCGAGCGGATATTCCCTCGCAGCCCCGGAGTCATCGGCCGGAATGTAAAAAACTGTCATCCTCCCAAAAGCCTACATGCCGTCGAAGAAATCCTCAGCGAGTTTCGAGCAGGGCGAAAAAGTGTTTCGGAGTTTTGGATTACGATGCAGGGCAAGTTTCTGCACATCCGTTATTATGCAATTCGCGATGTTCAAGCCACTTACAAGGGCTGCCTTGAAGTGACTCAAGATGTGACTCATATTCGAAGCCTTGAAGGAGAGCGTCGATTACTGGATTGGAGCCCTTCAGTTTGAGACAACGCAGCGGACAGGTCTCTTGACCGAATAATAGAAAAATCCTGCTGCCTTCTTCAACTGGGGCATGTCCTTCGTCCAGGTGACCTGGTCGAATTTTGGCATTAAGTTCTGAGCCTCTGATGAACCCTCAACAAAAGCATCACGCATGCGAGAGTGCTCAAACCTCATCGGTAGGCGTCCTCCCACGTTGGCACAAACATCTTCAGCGTGCTGAAACCCAGAACGTCTCTCCAAAATATCGCTCCAAATCAGCCCCGATGAATCTTTCCAAGCCTCGCCAAAACCCGCGCGTTCGACACGTTCAAAAGTAGCGACCTGACCCTCGGCGCCCAGCTTCGACAGTCGACATTTAAAACCAGGCTTAGCCGCTCTCAGTTCGGTGCTCGAAAAAGAGGAACAAAGATTCATGATCGCAATGGGCTCAGTAGGAAAAGGCGCGCTGTAAAGGAATTTATGATCGCTTGCCTCAACAATCATTTTGCCCGGGGTCTTCGGATTAAACTCCAGCACCAAAAAGTCTGGCACCAAAATCTTCGTCAAGTTCACTTCTTCAAGGGATCTGCAAACGGTGCCCTCGCAGACCCTATCATCCGGATACAAGCTCAGCTTCTCAGACGAAGTGGCGAGCGCATAATCTAGACTTGGAAAGCGCACATCGAGATAAAATCGAAAACGAAAGCGATACCCCCCATCGGCTGTCGCCTGCTCAAATAGGAAATCCGATTGATTTAAACCACCCGACTCACAAGTTTCGGAGTGGCCGTAGGGCGATGTCAGGTATTGATTCGCATTAAACGAGGAGACGTTTTCACCACGAATCTCTGGCCCAAATGCACTTGCGGCCAATGAGAAGGACCAACCCCTGACTTCTTCACAGACGTTTTTACTCGCGACACTCCCATAAAGAGAGAGCTGCAGCTTTTGATAAATTTCTCGCGAGCGGGCTGAGCCATCCATCCACTCGATTTCGCGCGAAAGCCTCCACTCACGGTTGCTGACCAAAGTGTTCAGCACTTCGGATCCCACCTTCGAGAGGGGACCATATCCCTGAGGGAAAACTGTCGGAACGGGCTTCGCCATGCCAAAAGCCACGGGCGAAGCAAGGCTTGCAAGTAGGCAGAAGGATAAAGGCCAGATTTGTTTTTGCATAAGAACCCGTCTTTCTAATTTCTTGGGCTAATTCCTTGGGCTAATTCAATCGGCTGTAGTTAGCATTTCCATGGCAAGCGTGAACGCAGGTTCCGCCTTGGGTGTTGACCAGAAACTGAAACTTTCTCTTTTTGCGCGGCGATTCGTCCGAAGCAATATTATGCGGATTAACTCCGCCATGAACGTCATGGCAGACGGTGCAAGCTCTTCCCTTTTTCACCACATGCAGAAAGTGCAAATTCTCTCGCACGGTTTTGCCATTGACCACTCCATCTTTGCGGAATCGAGTCTCGGATGGGGAAACGGATTCCGATTTAACCAACGCCTGGTGACACTGAAGACAAACAGCAACGATATTGGGATTCCAACTTGGCTTTGAATCCCCGGATTGATTGCGGATCAAGGGAGTCAACACACTGGCGTGAGGCGTGTGGCAAGCAACACATTTGCCTTCTTTTGCAGGCTGATGCGCTAAGGGCAAATCACCGATCTTTTGCTTCATGTTCGGAATCTGACCCTGCTTCTGATCATGGCAAGACAGACAATCACCGCCTTGCTTAGTCAAAAGTCGCTGATTCTTGCTAGAATGGGGTGTGTGACAATTCAGACAGCTCCGCTCGAGATCCAAAGCGCCGTGCTTTGAGCTTCCTGCCGGTATGAGACTCGTGTGGCAAGAGGTGCAAAGCTTAGCCGGCTCGTCTCGAAGAAAACTGTTGAGCGCACTGCCATGAGGATTATGGCAAAAAGTGCAGGCGTTCTTATTCTTTAAAGCTCCGTGTACAACGGGATTGCTGTCCATAGGGTCGTGGCAGCTGTAGCAAGTGTCACTGGATGGATCGGTAGTAACGAATTCCTTTTTCTGGGTCGTCAAGTGCTCGGGCTGTACTGTGTGACATGAGTCGCAATAATTGTTGGCGACAGGAAAATGCACATGGGGAATCTGCGCAACTTTAGCGTGGCAAGGTAGGCAGGCACTCTCTTCTGAATAGGCAGATGATACGGCACCTGCGTAGATGGCAAGTACTCCGACGAATAGAGACATGAATGAGCGCATAGGGTGGTTTCCTTTTTCCTGGTCTGGCGGGCAAAGATATATAACATTACGCGTCACAAATCAACCGGTTTGAAACACGTGGGTTGGGCCTGTATCGATACAGGTTAAACGAAAATATACCTGCAATATCAATCTATTGATATAATTAATGCATTGCGATATTAGCGCAGCATGCGACCACAAAAAGCCATCCAAATCTCATGGATTATCGCCACGCCAGGCGCAAACCCATGATTCACGTAGAAAACCTTAAAAAATCATTTAACGGCGTCTCACTCAAAGTTTCCCCCGGCGAAATTGTCGGACTCGTTGGCGCAAATGGCGCAGGCAAGACAACCTTAGTGAAAATTCTAGCAGGGATTGTTCATCCGACTTCCGGCGAAGCCCGCGTTTTAGGGCACGTCCCGTGGGAACGCCATAATGACTTTCGCAAGCAAATCGCATTAGTGATGGGGCAAAAAGCCCAACTCTGGTGGGACCTTCCGGCTGAGGATTGTTTTCTACTTCTGAAGGAAATTTATCGAATTCCGGAGAAGCGTTATCGGGAGAAACTCGATTCGCTTGTCTACTCACTTGGAGTTCAAGGGCAATTAAACACTCAAATTCGGCGCCTGAGCCTAGGCGAGCGGATGAAAATGGAACTCATCGCAACGCTCTTGCATGATCCAAAAGTCGTATTCTTAGATGAGCCGACCATCGGTCTTGATCTCACCGCTCAAAGAGCGATTCGCGATTTTATCTTGAAATACAGTCAGGAGCATCAGCCCGCGGTGATTCTAACCTCTCACTACATGGAGGATATCGAGCGCCTCTGCAAGAGGATCATCATCATGAGGGAGGGCGAATTTGTATATGACGGACCCCTTGCAAAAATTTCCGGACACCTGGCCCTTCATAAAGTCGTCACCGCAAAGCTGAATCCAGAGCACAATTCGGGTCAACCCACAGAGCCCTTTCCTCCACGGTATTTTGGACTCACTCGCCCGGCGGATTTGGCGAGCTTGTTTGGAGTATGGCTAAGTTTTCCGAGCGGCCCGACGGGATTTTCCGAGGGGTGATCCGAAAAATACTGCTCTTTGTATTGCCGTTTTCCGTCATCAGCTCTCTTCCCGCTCGCCTGCTATTTGAAGGCATCCACTGGAGTCTTGTCGGGCATATGTTGGGGATTTCAGCCGGATTTTTGACTCTGCTGATCTTGCTATGGAACTTTGGGCTGAGGAATTACAGTTCAGCTTCTTCATAGTTGGTATAATTGGTTTGCTCGGAGGCCTCCTTCCCGATAAGAATAGACCCAATGAATTTCGTACGACTCTCCACGCTTTTGCTCGTGTCAGCCCTCGCCTTTGCGCAAACTCCGAGCGCTTACCAGGAATTTAATCAAGCGTGCACCCACGCATTTTCCCAATCTCAGGAAAGTGCCGACTCTAATTTCTCAAAAGATTTTTGTGCGTGCGTTACCCAAGAAAGCAAAAGCCAGAAGACAACACTGAAGGCTCTTCGGCTCGAAACCGCACGGATTCAAAAAGACCCAAAAGCCCAGATTCGGGACCCCAGACTGCTTGCGGCTTTCCACTATTGTACGATGGAAATTTTAGAATCGACTCAGAAGTAGAGTTGGTCGGCAAGTTCGAGAAAATTCTGCACTATAAAATCAAATTCACCTTTACGCGGAGGGATTGCGGGTGAACCTGCGTAGGGCCGATGAATGTAGGCGGTCTTCATCCCCAGCTTTCGCGGTACCGTGAGATCGCCCGGATGCGCGGCAACCATCATGACCTCTTCGGGCTGTAATCCAAAATGCTCGACCGCATAGAGATAAACTTTGGGATCGGGCTTGTAGCGATGGACTTCTTCGGCCGACAAAATGTAGTCCCAGGGCAAGTGAGCAAATGCCGCGAGATCCGTAAGTAGACTCACGTTGCCGTTGGAGAGCGGTGCGATTTTGAACTTCAAACGCAGGCGATTCAACCCCTCGACAGAATCAGGCCAGGGACTCAAGCGATGCCAGACCGTGCTGAAATGATTTTTTTCCGCCTCACTCAAACCTGAAACCTCAAACTCATCAAGAAGTGTTTCGAGAGAACGGCGATGCAATTCATCCAGCGACATCCAGGGCAAAACTCCCCGTCGCACCTGATCGACCGAAGCGCCATACGCCTGACCCCAGGCGTCGGCAAACTCAGGCCAATCTACTTCGATATTATGGGATTTCCCGAGTGCTTGGCCCTCGGCAATGATGTTGGTTCGCCAATCCACCGTCGTGCCAAAAACATCAAAGACAATGGCCTTGATCGACGCCTGCGATGAGAGAGGCGAAAGCAGGATTGCGAGAATGGCGAAGAACTTATTCATAATCTGAGGCGGTTATAGTGCAAGGCAACAGTAAGTCAAAGAGTAAATTTCTCATTGACTCCCCCTTACTTCCCGCTAAAACATGGGGATGCATAAAAACACTGCACTCAAAACTGTCGGAATCCTATCCCTTCTCTCCCTATCGCTCGCAGCTCTTTCCTGCAGCCACCCTCCACTGATTCCGGCGGGAAAAATAGCGTTCCCTGAAGAAACTCACTTCAAAAATATTCGCCAACTCACCGCAGGCGGCACCAACGCCGAAGCGTACTGGTCTTTTAATAGCAAATGGCTCGCTTTTCAGCACAAGGGCCACGGACCCCAAGGCCCCGCCTGCGATCAAATTTATGTGATGCGCGCAGATGGCTCGGGGCGAGCTGAAATTTCCAACGGCAAAGGGCGCACGACCTGCTCCTACTATCTCCCGGGCGATGATCGCGTGCTCTACAGCAGCACACACGCCTCTGATGAGAAATGCCCCCCCGTCCCCGACATGAGCAAAGGCTACGTCTGGCCAATTTATGAGACGTTTCAAATTTATTCGGCCAAAACCGATGGCTCTGACCTGCGCCTCATGGAACCCGGCGCACCGCGGGCGTACAACGCCGAAGCCACCGTTTGCAAAGACGGCAGCGTGATCTTCACCAGTGATCGCGATGGAGATCTTGACCTTTATACAGGCAAGCTCGATTCGATGGGCACGATGTCTCAGGTCAAACGAATCACCAAGGGTCTCGGTTACGACGGCGGCGCCTTCTTCTCAACCGACTGCTCGAAAATCGTGTGGCGTGCATCACGGCCTCGCAAGGGCAAAGAGGCAGATGACTACCTGGCCCTTCTAAAGCAACACCTTGTGAAACCCTCCCAACTTGAAATCTATGTCGCAAACGCCGACGGCTCACACGCCCGCCAAATCTCACGAATGGGTTCCGCCAGTTTTGCACCCTACTTCACGCCTGATAACAAATCCGTACTGTTTGCCTCAAATCCTCGCGATCCCCGCGGGCGAAAATTTGAGATCTACAAAATCAATGTCGATGGAACGGGACTTGAGCGCGTGAGCTTTGCAGACACGTTTGAGAGCTTCCCGATGTTTTCCCCAGACGGGAAGCAAATCGCATTTTCGTCAAATCGCAATGCAACCGAGCCACACGAGACCAACGTGTTTGTCGCTGATTGGGTTGCGGGCCCCGAGCAGACTTTTAGCATCGATGATGCGCGCGCAGAAAACAGGCTCTTTGCGACGATTCAAAAATTGAGCACGGACGAAATGGAAGGTCGCGGATTAGGGACGCCCGGACTTGAAAAGGCTGAGAAATTCGTCGCCGAGCGCTTCGCCACCATTGGACTCAAACCCCTTTATGAAACTTATCCCAAAGCCACTGATGGAACAGGATTTTTTCACAATGTCGATGTTAAGATGGTGAATTCAAAAACCCCAGAAAACCGTGACCGCATCGAAAAAGGCCACAACATTGTCGGAACCTTTGGCGCAGGCTGCGGCAAAGTAGGGCCCGTTGTGATTGGGGCGCACCTGGATCATTTGGGGCATGGGGCAGAGAATTCCCTAGAACCCTCCAAGAGCGGAATCCATCACGGCGCCGACGACAATGCCTCCGGCGTGGCGGCGGTTATGGAAGCGGCGAGATTGATCGTGGCTGATCCTAAATTTACAGACGCAAAATCCAAAGACGCCAAATCCGCGTGTTTCGTCTTCACAGCCTTCACGGGCGAGGAAAGCGGAATCGCAGGCTCCTCGCGCCTAGCCGAGCTTTTCAAATCGATGAAAGTTCAACCCAAAGCCATGCTGAATCTCGACATGGTGGGGCGCATGGAAAATAATCAACTCATAGTATTCGGCAGCGATTCGGCCAAAGAGTGGAACGGCATGGTCCAAGAAGAATGTGGCGCAAGACAACTCACCTGCCCGGGTGGCGGAGATGGTTACGGCCCAAGCGATCACATGGCGTTTTTCATCAACCATGCGCCGGTACTTCACTTCTTCACCGGACCCCACGGCGACTATCACCGGGTAAGCGACACGTTTGAAAAGATCAATGCGACGGGTGCGGTTCAAACAGCCGTGACAGTCGCCGCGCTTGCAATTCGCGCGATGGATCCAAAAATGCATTTCACTTATCAAAGAGCGCCGAAGGCTCCCATGTTTGGAGAGCACCCCGGAGGCCAGGGCGAAAAAAAGGGACGCAAAGTCTACTTAGGCACAATCCCCGACTACTCAAGCCTGTCGTCACCCCACGGACCCTCTGGAGGAGGCGTTGAAGGCGGCGGAATCAAATTAGCCGGCGCGCGCCAAGGCAGCCCCGCGGAAAAAGCAGGAATCAAAGAAGGCGATATTTTAATGGGCATTGATGCTGCGAAAATCAATTCGTTAGAGGATTTTATGAAGGTTCTGGGCACGCTTTCGCCCGATCAGAAAATCACGCTAATGGTGCGCCGGGAAGGCAAAGAATTGAAGCTTCCCGCGGTGGTTGAGAAAAAGGACTAAATAACTCGTCGCACCACTTATTACGGAACTTGCGTTTTGGGTAATTTTCGCTTAAATCCATTATCTACCTATTTTGATAATGGCCTGGTAGCTCAGTCGGTAGAGCAGCGCCCTGAAAAGGCGTGTGTCGGCGGTTCGATTCCGTCCCAGGCCACCAAAAGGTGGTCCCCACCTTTTGGTTAAGGTTCGCGTCAAAAACCTAAATATCCAGTTTGAGAATTTGCATTCCCCCCTGTACTCTGATCCCCGACCATGGCGATAAATCTCCTACTCACGACGACTTTCCTATTCCTGGGCCTCAGCCTTTGCACATTTGCCCAGGCTGAAGAAAAGCGCATCGACTGGTACGGATACGCGCAAACGGATCTCTCGACGACTGACGAACCCGAACAAGCCAAAGGGTTTCGCTTAAGTCGCGTCAACCTCATCGGAGATTTTGTACCGGCTTCGCGCGTGCGCTTCTTAGGCGACATTGAATTTGAAGACGGGGCAGACCACTCGGTGGATCGCCTGCAAGGAACCATCAAACTCTCCCGCGCTTTTTTGGAGTACACCTTCTTTTCACAGCTTCGCCTGCGGGCCGGAAAAATTTTGACCCCCTTTGGCCTTTATAATGAAGTCCATGATTTCACGGCCACCTATTTTTCGCTCGAAGTCCCTCGCATCTACAAACCTCATGCGTTCTTCAACGGCCTTCAGAAGCAGCGCATATTTGCAAAATACAGTACGGGGGTCGAAGGTTTCGGCACTTTCGATTTAGGCTCCGATGGAGCGCAACTTGATTATGCGGTCACGATCTCCAATGGTCGGGGCGAAACCCTCAGTGGCGGTGACATTAATGGCACGCCTGGGACCTCACTTCGCGCCGTGTATCGACCGGGTGGAGGCTCGCCCTGGCAATTCGGCGCATCCGCATATCAGGATCGCAATCATGAAGGAATCGGAGGCACAAGCGATGACCCTGAGCAGACTTACGCGCTGGATGTGCAATTTGAAACAAGCAAGCTTCAGATTCAATGCGAGTCGGCCTTAGGTCGGTTTTCAGCCCCAAGTGGCAGGCGACATACGGCACTCTTAAGCTACGGACAAGTGGCTTATACATTTTTTGACGTCCTGACTCCGTACATTCAACATTCGGTTGAGCGCTATGACCTCAGGGACTCAGAAGGCCAACATCAGGAAACCCGTGTGGGTACTGCCTGGAATTTCGCCCCGGGATTTTTCCTAAAAGGCGAAGCACGGTTTTTTGCAGGCGAGCTTCAGGAGCAGGACATTAACTATCATGCTTATTTTTTAAGCGCGGCGATCGCATTTTGAACGGGGAGAGAAGAGTGAAGTCATTTTCTCTTAAAAAATGGATAGTCCTTTTGAGCCTCGGACCGTGCCTCACGGCAGGCGCCCAGTCCGTGATCGTCCACGAGTCAAACCCCATGCACAAAGTGAGTCGCGGATTTGTCCGGAACGCCTTCTTGGGAAATTCTGTTGATTGGCCCAACCAAGCAAAAATTCAAATTGCCGATTATACCTCAGGGTTTCCGTTGCGCGCCAAATTCAGTGAAGAGTGGCTAGGATTGAGTCCCAATAAAGTCTACATGCTTTGGATCAAGGTTTCATTAAGCGGGCGCGCAGCGCCCCCCCGCGTTTTCAAAAATGAAGACGAGGTCAAACGATTCGTCTTAGATAACCCCGATGCGATCGCTTATATCTCAAACACCGCAGGACTTCCGAAGGGACTCAGGGCAATTGAGGTCGAGCCGTGAGTCTTCACGGTTTCCGCTTCTGGGGACGTTTGCGCCTTGGCAATCAACTCGGGATCCTTTTGGCTACCGGCGCGGTGATTCTGGGAATCATCTTCTATCTTTATACTTCCCGTCTCCAACGTAAACTTTTTCTAGAGGGCTTTGAGGCCCATACCACGGCACTTTTTGAAACAGTCCAGCTTGGACTCGAAGTCGGCCTTGCGGATGAGAATTTTGGCGCCATCCATACTGTTTTTAACTGGGTGAAGAAAAAAGACTCACTCTCTTGGATTGTTTTGACCGATGCTACGGGGCAAATATTCGCGCAGTATCCCGAAGCCTCTTTTGCAACCATTGAGGATCTCCAAAAACATGCTGCAACCGCCTCTATCGAAAGTCGAGACATCGTTCGAAGCGGCAAGTGGAGCGCCGGAACGCTAAAGGGCGAACTTTTTTTAGGCTTTTCGACCCAAGCACTTCGGGAGCATGAGCGGAGGATTATTCGAGACACGGGTTTGTCGATTTCGATTCTCCTCGCGGGCATCCTCTCCCTTGTCTTCTTATTCTCCAAAGGACTCACCGGACCCTTGGAGCGTCTGCGACTTGCAACCCAGCGAATCACCGCAGGCGATTTGCGGGCACGTGCCGATGAAAACCAAAGCGGCAGCATTGAGGTTCAATCCGTCGCCCACTCCGTGAATGTGATGGTTGGAAAATTGGTTGCCGAACAAGAGAAATCAGACTCCCTACTCCTCAACATTCTCCCACCGGCCATCGCGAAACGCCTTAAGGATGGAGAATCTCAAATTGTCGATGCCTACGAATCCGTCACCGTTTTGTTCGCGGACATTGTGGGCTTTACGGTTCTCGCGTCCCAAGTGAGTCCCGAACGGCTAGTCGAAATTTTGAATCGGGTTTTCACTTCTTTTGATCTGCTGGCAGAACAGCTTAAAGTTGAGAAAGTAAAAACCATCGGCGATTGCTACATGGCCGTCTGCGGTTTGCCAGAGCGAATTGAGCACCACGCGGAAACCATGGTGAAAATGGCTCAGCAGATGCAGCATGCTCTTAATGAAGTGAATCGGATCGAAGGGACTGCTCTGCAAATCAGAACAGGAATTCATTCTGGCCGCGTCGTCGCTGGGGTCATTGGAAAAAAGAAGTTTGCCTACGACCTCTGGGGCGACACGGTCAATACCGCTTCTCGCATGGAATTCCACGGAGGTGCGGGCCGAATTCATCTCAGCGCTGCTACGGCGGAACTGCTGGCAGGAAAATTCAAGCTTGAGGACCGCGGCGAAGTCGAAATTAAGGGAAAAGGACCGATGTCCTGCTATTTCTTATCGTCTTAACTTAACGTTAACTGAATAATGCTCTAGTGATTGAGCGATTCGCCCACTTTACCCAAAGCCGACAGCGTCAGAGGCGAAAGTGCGTTACGATACTCCGCCCAACGCGCTTGAGAGAATTCTGCAATCTGCTCGTTCGAAACTCCGATGTTTCGTGCGGCATATTCATTCACGTCCGAAGCCAGACTTTGAACGACCGTATTCACTTCAATGAGTTCAGCATCATAGGCCTGGCGCTCATCGCGCGTGAGTAGCAGCTTCTCAGCCGAGGCATCAGTCAACGGCACGAAACTCATCGACTGCGTTTGCTCATCAAGCAGGAACACTCCGGCCGCTGCAATCGCAACCCCGAGAGCCACGTAGCCGGTACGAGTCCAGAAACCCTGATGGTTTGAAAAACCGTGAGAACCGGTCTTGGCTCCGATCAAGAAGGTCTCTACTCCAATGAGCCCTAGCACGGGCCCAAGAATATAGCCTGGCCCACCGGTGAACAGGGCCTGACCAAACAACACGACCCCGAGACCCGCTTGCGCGGACTGAGGGTTAGCAAAGCCCTGCGAAAACAGAAGGGACAATGCCATCAATAAAGCGATTGAAACTCTTTTCATATTGCATAGCGTTATCTTACATTACTCCATAATGCAATACCAAATAGGCAGAATCCAACAAATTGGATTTACCAAGGGGGCCCACGGGTGCTCTGCGGTCAGATACGGAAAAGAGTGCGCTCAAGCCCTTACCCCTAGTGGTGAGTTCTTGCACGAACTGTTGAAGCGCAACCTCCGGCTTTTAGTTCGGTCCTCAATTTGCACCCACAGTAAGGATGAACGGACAAGTGCGCCCCACGCTATGCGGGGCCTTGATATGAAAGAGCCCATGCGCCCTATACTGGTCGGGCTGCTTGCCGCAAGTCTTGCTGCCTATTTACAGTGGACATTTTGGTTTTGGCTCGAGCCAAATCGATTCATTCTATTTTACCCGGCGGTTATTCTTTCATCGCTTCTTGCCGGTCTATACGGCGGCCTTTCGGCCACCGTAGTCAGCACAATCTTAGCGGCTTACATCTTTTTTGAACCAGCGTTTAGCTTTGACACCGATAAACATGCGTTTATGTTTCCCACTCTCCTATTCTTGGCGGTCGGGTGTGGGATTGCCAATATTGTTAATATCATGCAGCGGCGATTGGTCGAACTCACCACTGAAAAAACCCAGCGGATCGCCGAACACAAGCGCCTCGGTATTGTTGAAAACATGCTTGTCGGATACGCTCAATGCGAGATGATATTTGATGACCGCGGTCATCCAGTAGATTTTGTGTGTCACTATGTCAATCCTGCGTTTGAAAAGTTAACGGGACTGCACGACGCCACAGGAAAGAAAATCTGCGACCTGATCCCCGGTCTTAATGAGTCAAACCCCGAATTGTTCGAGTTGTACGGCAGAGTCGCAAGGGGCGGCGCGCCCGAAGTTACCGAAACCTACCTTCATCAGTTAGCAAGTTGGTTTACCGTTTCAGCTTATTACCCCGGGGAAGAAAACCGCTTTGCAATTACATTTGATAATATTACCCGCCGCAAGCAAGCAGAAGAAGAACGGGAAAGACTGGCGGCAATCGTCGAGTATTCGGACGATGCGATCATCTCCAAGGACCTTAATGGCATTATCGAGACTTGGAACCGAGGTGCAGAGGAGTTATTCGGCTACACAGCCCAGGAAGCCATTGGCCGCTCGATCTCCATACTGATCCCGCCGGAGTTGCAAAGCGAAGAGCAAAGCCTCTTGCGTCGACTGGAGGATGGCGAGCGTGTCGCTCATTTCGAGACAGTGCGGCTAACTAAAGGTCAGCTGCGGGTCGACGTTTCGGTGACTTCGTCACCCTTGCGTGATGCCCACGGGCGGGTGGTCGGGGTCGCGAAGATCGTGCGGGATATTCGTGAGAGCAAGCGACAGCAAGCAGAGTATATTACTAGCAAAGAAGTCGCTGAAAACGCTCTGCGCATTAAATCCCGGTTCCTCGACATTGCTGCTCACGAACTACGTACGCCGGTGACCGCATTTTCACTCCTATTGCAATTTACGCAAATGCAGCTCGAAAAGAAGGGCAAGCCCGTCGATGTTCCGATTTTGATGCGCCTTCGAGCGCAAGCGGACCGTCTTTCCCGCCTTTCAGTTGATCTTCTGGATATATCTCGCCTGGAGCGCGGCGTGCTCAGTCTCAAGCGGGTACCCACAAATCTGCTTTCGGTTATTTCGGAGTGTCTGGACATCTGCAGACTCCGCGCCCCGGATCGACGCTTCACTTTGGCAGCACCCGCCGGGCCCATCGAAATCACGCTAGACCACGACCGAATATTTCAGGTTCTGTCAAACCTTCTCGACAACGCCATCAA
>CAIRTR010000191.1 GCA_903881565.1 Oligoflexia bacterium
CTCAAAAACCTACCGAGTCCATCTCGATGAGCTTTTGCCCACTCAGTTTGCAGTCGGGATGGGCGAAGTCCGGTATCGCGAAAAAGAAATCGAAGAAATGAGCCACAAGAAGTTACTCGAATATTTGGAAGAAAAAGTTACAAGGGTTGTCATTGGACCTAAAGGCCGAATTTACCTGGTCGACGGCCACCATTTGGTAACCGCCTTAGACAGCGCTGGCATCAAGGAGGTTTTGGTTCAAGTGCACGCGGACTGGTCGGAGCTCAGTGAAACGGATTTTTTTGATAAAATGGAAAAAGAGAAGCTCATGTGGCTCTATGACGAAAACGGCAAAGGCCCACTCTCGCCACGCAAACTTCCCAAGACATTTTCCCAACTCAAAGACGACCATTTTCGAAGCCTCGTCTGGAAGCTCATCAAAAAAGATGCGATCGCAAAAGCCGACGTGCCCTTTGCGGAGTTCAAATGGGGCGCCTATTTTCGAGAACATATTTCCGAAGAAGAACTGAAGTCCTCGCCCAGCCGGGCACTCGCCATGGCCCAAGAATTAGCGCACGCTCCGGAGGCCTCGAACCTCCCCGGCTATATTCCAGGAAAAGGCTGTCTCGCAAAAGAACTGGAGAAACTCGGAAACGCGCCCTGAAGCTCTTCATTCGAGAGCACGCGATACTTGCCCGGCGCAAGCTCGCCTAAATGGATTCCACCAAAAGAAATTCGTTTTAGCTTCGTCACTTCGTGCCCCACTTGAAGGAGCATTCGGCGAATTTCGCGATTTTTTCCCTCGGTCAGCGTAATTTTGAGAGTCGATTCACGGCCCGAAGTTTTGAGAATCTCAACCGCTGCAGCACCAAGCTCCTCACATTTGTTCTCAACTCCGTGCTCTAGAAGGTGCGCCTTCTCCGTCGTAAACTCCCCTCGAACTTGCGCAATATAAACTCGCGGAATTTGTTGCCTGGGGTCAGTGAGCCAGGCACTGAACTGCGTATTGTTGGTCAGAAGCAAAAGGCCCGTAGTGGCTGCATCTAATCGCCCTACCGGAATCAAATGGGTATCGATCCCTTCAAGAAGCGCGTAAACTGTCGCCCGCCCCTTTTCATCAGAGCGCGTGGTGACCAAACCTTTGGTCTTGTGAAGGGCAATCGTCAGAGGCTCCGCGAGTTTCGGTTTTGCGCCGTCGATGCCGATCTCGGCTGACTCCGGCACAATCATGCGCAAGGGATCGGTACAGACTTTCCCCCCAATTTGGACACGGCCATCCAGGATCCACTGACGTGCTTGCGTGCGCGAGGCAATCCCCAGTTTTGAAAGTGCACGCTCAAGAGGAACTCGGCCGCGTTTCGGAGGGGGGTTCATTTGCAGAGGCCTAGAAACTCAATAGCGGGAGTTGGAATCGGCCAACAAAGCCGTAAAAACTTCGAGTATCATTGCGCGTATCATTGGACGAACTCGAAGAAGAAGCGTTCCTCTTACTGTATTCATAAAAGCCTCCGAGGTTAATCGTCGGAACCAGGCTAAAAGTTATTTCACCCCCGTAAAGGCCTGCTTCACCCGCTCCCAGATACGTTCCGCCAAATCCAGTTAAGGTCGTGGCCTGAGCTTGAGAAGAAACGGCAGAAGAAATCATCACAACTAAGACCGCCAAAATGTTTCGGTTACGAACCTTTGCCATAAGGTG
Source organism: Oligoflexia bacterium (assembly GCA_903881565.1). Classification (GTDB taxonomy): domain Bacteria; phylum Bdellovibrionota; class UBA1018; order UBA1018; family UBA1018; genus CAIRTR01. Next base: position 1,676 of record CAIRTR010000191.1, read on the forward strand.
ATTCTTTTCACGGTTTGGAGGATTATGCAATTGGAATTGGCGATGACGGCTCATTTTTCGGTGAGTACTTATCCGAAACAATAGCACGAAAGTCGCTTGAAATGACATTGCCCGTGATATATTAACATGACCATGCCCCCCACCCCCGTGATAAAGTTGAAATCAAATCCAAGGCCAAGGCAGTTATCATTACCCCTCCCCGGCCTGAAGAAGGGCAAGGAGGCAAAAGAACACGGGGGTGAAGCATCCGAGAAGAACCGCCGCCGAAAAACGGCACGCCCTTTTGATCCGAGCAAATCCCTTCACATCACCCTGCGGTCATCCAGTGCGCTCAATGATCGCTCAATGCTTCACCCGAGGCGGGCACGAGTCATCAAAAATATTGTCTATAGGGCGGGGAAACGGCGCGGAATTATCATCAAGAAATACGTCTGCGTGGGTAACCACTTGCACCTCCTCATTCAAACCAAAGCGCGGCGCATGATTCGTGCGAGGCCTGATCTTCACGCGTTCTTGCGGGAGATTGGCGGACTTATCGCCCGATTGATGACGGGAGCTGAAAAGGGTCGCCCCGTAGAGCCACACCCGCTCAAGACTAAATACAAATTTTGGGATCACCTCGTCTGGTCGCGCATCGTCGAGTGCTTACTATTACCCACAGATTTTGAACCGATTTGCCGATGCACATCCTGCCGAGAGGTCAAAAAGGCGTTTCCACCCGCGCCAAATGGTTATGATCCC
>CAIRTR010000192.1 GCA_903881565.1 Oligoflexia bacterium
AGAGTTTGTGCAAATCACCCATGATGTCTTGGTAAGCTCCAATCAAAAAGAAACCCAAATAGTAGGGCTCACCCGTCTTCAATTGATGAAGGGGCAAGGTGTCCTTGATATCGCGAAGGTCGATGAACTTTGCGACTTTGCCATCAGAGTCACAGGTAATGTCGACCAAGGTCGTCGTTCTAACCGGCTCTTCATCATGGCGATGAATCGGAATAATCGGAAACAGATGCTGAATCGCCCAATGGTCAGGGATCGATTGAAACAACGAGAAGTTGCACAACACCTGATCTGCCAGGTGCTTGTTGAGTGCTTCGACCTCATCGGGAACGTATTTGACCCCGGCTGCGTTCTTTTGAATCACTCGGCATATCTGCCAAAAAATGGTTTCGACTTTGGCTTTGTCCTCTAAAGACAAAAACCCAAGCTTAAACATGCTTAAGGCTTCTTCTTTTCTTTGCAAAGCATCATGAAAATGCTCGAGCAAGTTCTTGGCCGTGAGATTCTGAGACAAATATCGCATTTCTTTGACGACATCGTCTTCGTCTGGCGTTTCATCAAGCGCCATGGGGCTTGCGCCGACTTCGATATTGCCGAAGACATTTACGATCAGAACGGAGTGATGAGCGACAATGGCGCGACCACTTTCGGATACAATGTTGGGCTCCGGAACTTCTTCAGCTGAGCAGACTTCTTGAATCGAGTAGACGACGGCACTGACGTATTCGGAGAGCGAGTAATTGATCGAACTCTCAAAGCTCGTGCGCGATCCGTCGTAATCAACACCTAGGCCTCCGCCCACATCGATGAACTCAAGATTAAGCCCCATCTTGCGAAGCTTGGAGTAGACGCGCGCTCCCTCTTTAACGGCATCTTTGATGGACTTGATATTGGTGACTTGAGAGCCAATGTGGAAGTGGAGAAGTTTAAAACTATCTTGCAACCCCTCTTGTTTGAGCACATTCACGGCATGTAGAACTTCAGGGGTCGTGAGACCAAATTTGGCGGATTCTCCGCCGCTGGATTCCCACTTGCCACTGCCTTTGGCCGAAAGCTTAGCGCGCAGTCCAATGAGCGGCACCACACCCAGTTCTTTGGCTACAGCAATGACTTGATGGAGTTCGGAAAGTTTTTCAATAACGATCAAGACGCGCTTGCCCAACTTCAAACCCATGAGAGCAGTTTTGATAAAAGCGTAGTCTTTGTAGCCATTGCAAATAATCAGCGCGTTGGGCGAGAGGTTCATCGCCACAACAGCCGCAAGCTCACCTTTGGATCCCGCCTCAAGGCCGACATCATAAGGGCGGCCGGCATCCAAGATCTCTTCAACGACCTCACGCATTTGATTTACTTTGATGGGGTAGACGCCTTGGTAGCGACCTTTGTAACCGAATTCCGCAATTGATTTGCGAAAGGACTCGTTTAGCTCCACGACGCGCTGGCGGATAATATCTTGGAAACGAACCAAGACGGGCATCCCGAGGTTCTGCGCCCGGATCTCCTCAACGACATCCATCAATACGATGCCGCCACCTTCACCGCGCTTAGGGTGAACGGTCAGGTTTCCACCTGGGTTAATGCTGAAGAACTGATCTCCCCAGCTTTCGATGTTATAGAGTTTTAATGAATCCGAAACGCCCCAGCTTTTCATCGTTTTTTCTGTTCCCCTTGCTCGGGCGGTTTACCACTTGATTCCGCCCTGTGCCAAGACTAAATCTACTTTAAAGAATAAATATGGAAGCAAAAAATGAGTCCGAGAAAAATATTATTCGCCTGGGCCTCGTCAGCATGTTCAACGACCTGGGCAGCGAGACGATCTCGAGGCTGATTCCGTTCTACCTGTCGAGCGTTCTAGGCGCCCCTATGAGCGTCGTGGGCCTTGTTGAGGGTGTCGCGGATGCGACCGCCACCCTGTTAAAACCCCTATTTGGTAGGCTTTCGGATCGAATTCACCTCCGGAAACCCTTTGTGGTGTTGGGCTATGGCCTCTCAGCTCTTGCGCGCCCCCTTCTGGCCTTTGCGGGAGCCTGGCCGCTGGTTGCCGCGCTTCGTTTTTCAGAGCGGGTGGGTAAAGGAATTCGCACCGCACCCCGCGACGCTCTCATCGCGGACTCAAGTTCCGCGGGTTCACGCGGGCGCCACTTCGGAATCAACCGCTCGCTCGATACCCTGGGCGCCCTTTTGGGCGTCGGGGGATTCGGGGCGTGGATTTGGTTTCGGGGGGACGCGACTCTAACGGCTGGGACCTGGAAGGTTTTGGCGCTTACGTGTGGGGTACCTGGGTTGATCGCGCTGGCTTTGGTGGTCGGCGGGGTTATTGAGGTAGGACCGAGAGTGGCTGGAGCTTCGAGCAGGCCCTCTGGCGATTTGGAGCGCACTGAGAAATTCACTCCCACCCTGAAGCGCTACATCATGATCGTCGCCTTGTTTGGCCTGGCCAACTCGAGTGACGCATTTATTCTGCTTAAAGCCAAGGAGCTGGGCTACTCGCTTGTCGAGACCTTGGGGATGGTCGCCCTTCTGAATCTTGTTTCAGCGATGACGGCGATTCCGGCCGCGGCGCTATCGGATCGCATGGGGAGACGAGCCCTGATCGCGACGGGATGGGTGATCTACGCGATTACCTACGGGTTGATTGGTTGGGGCGTCTTGGAAGGGCATCCCGTTTGGTTTGCAGCGACACTTGCGCTTTACGGGCTGTTTTACGGGTTCACCGAGGGCGTTGAAAAAGCTTGGATTGCGGATTTAGCACCAGTTTCAGAGCGCGGTCGGGCGTATGGAGTTTTTGGATTTGTCTTAGGGGCCGTGGCACTGCCCGCGAGCCTGGTTTTCGGGTGGGCTTGGGATCATTTTGGGAGTTCGGTGCCGTTTTTGGGGTGTGCTGGGATTGCGCTTGTGGCGGCGGGGGTTTTGGTGGTGGGAATGCCGAAGACTGCAAAACCTCTACCGAGATGATGGTTTCTCGAAAGAATCAAATACCGTCTCAATCTCCTGCAACCATGGCCCGAGTTTGCGCACAGCGACTCCTTCAGAGGTTGTGTATTCTTTAAAGTCGGCATGCACGAGTTGGACTTTAGGAACTCCAAGATGTCTTCCAAGCGCCCCGAAACTGGCGGAGACATTAGAATCGCTTGCCTTGACTTCGACGACAAGTTTGGGGCCTTTTGGGCCCACAAGAACAAAGTCTAGCTCTCGCTTTTCCTTGGTTCGTATGAAGTGCAAGGCCGCTCTAGGAACCCCGACCCCATCCTCACGTCTGTGTTGCTCAGTCAAAAGAGCCAAGGCAACCAGATTTTCAAGTTTGGGCCCCAGTCCGGCCTCAGGAGGAGCCTCGACCTGACCGAGATCGAAGAAATAGAATTTGGGCTCTTTTAGTAAAGCGCGTGCGATATTTTTAGAATAGGGCGTGACCCGAAATATGACAAAGAGGGATTCGAGTAAATTCAACCAGCGTTTAACGGTTGAAGGATCTCGGTCAAGATCTCGCCCAAGGGAGGCAAAAGAGATCGTGGAGCCCACACGACTCTTCAAAAGCTCGATGAGTGTCTCAAGTCCTACAATATCTTTTACGGTCTCTAGAACGGGGAGGTCCTGACGTAAAATAAGCTCGAGATGGGAACGCTTCCATTTTTCATAGTGTCCAGATTCATTTGCTAAGAATGGTTCAGGAAAATTACTCAGATTCAGGAGCCGATTTAAAGCGTCTTTTAATGAAAATTCATTCTTTAGTTCAGCAAGCGTCAGCGGGTATAGCCGATGAGCAAAGAAACGTCCTGCTAGCGAATCCCCCATGCGTTTGCTGATGTCCAATCGCGCGCTGCCCGTTACTAAAATTCGAGGACGAACCCCCTCGGTGTCGATAACCCCCTTAAGCCAAGCCTTCCATGCTTTCATTTTGTGAAGTTCATCAAAAATAACAAGCGGTTTTTCACGATCCCAAAGTTCCTTTTTGAGTTTGATGCGATCCTTTGCCGAATCGAAATTAAGATAATCATGCTGCTCAAAAAGAGCGCGAGAGAGCGTGGTTTTTCCTGCTTGTCGGGGCCCTGAAAGAAGAACTGCTTTTTTGTCGAGATCCTTTAAAATCGCGGCTTGTGTCGCACGTTTCATGGTATGACCAAAATACACATCCATCCCTGTTTGGTCAAGACTAAACGGGGATGGTGATAGTGTTTGGTCAGGAGTGAGCAGCTGAATCGCTAGCGAACTTCGATAAATCCAACGTCTCAAGCCATGGGAGCGCAGATCGAACTTCAATACCATCAGGGGTCGTAAATTCGCGACTGAGATTGCGAACAATCTGGATTTGCTTGCACCCCGGAAAGTAACGGCGAAAAACCGAAAAATTGGGCGAAGGGGTTGAATCCGAAAGCTTCACTTCGATTAGAACAGCAGGGCGATTTTTCCGCAAAACCAGAAAATCGATTTCGCGCCCTCCCTTGATGCGCAAAGTATGAAGACTCGACTCGATGCCCACGGCTTCATTAAGAAGAGCGACTTCTTTCTTGAGCGAAACAGCCACAAGATTTTCAAAGACCTTACCCTCATCACCTTCGACGCGACAATAATCATAAAGATAGACTTTCGGTTCCTTTAGAATGCTTCTCGCAATATTACGCGAATAGGGCTGCAGACGAAAAAGCACATAATGATTCTCAAGAATCCCGATCCAGCGCTGGATCGTCTTGGTATCTCGTTGAAGATCTTGGGCGACCGATGCATAGGAGAACGGGGCAGCGACTCGCGCCTGAAGCATAAAGAGCAGGGTTTCTATCGAAGAAATGTCTCTCACGGCCTCAAGGGTAACGATGTCTTGCCTTAAGATGAGGTCGAGATGGGTTCGTTTCCATTTTGTGTAAAAGCTCTCACTTCCCACCCCAAAAGGCTCTGGGAACCCTGAAAATCGGAGAAGATTCTGGTAGGCGGTTTCTAGATTTTCAGACCCGGAAGCGGCCAGCTCTTTCAGATCCAGCGGGAACAATTGATACTGGAAATGTCGTCCCGCAAGCGAATCCCCCATTTTCCGGACGATATCCATGCGAGCAGAGCCGGTGACGAGGATTTGGGGATGAATTCCCTCTTTGTCATAAATTCCTTTTAGCCAGGATTTCCACTTATTCATTTTATGAATTTCATCGAGAATCAGAAGGTCTTTTTTGCGATCCCAACGGCGAGCGAGAATAGATTTTCGATCATCCTCGTCGTCGAAATTGAGATAATCAAACGAGGAGCTGAGCTTCTTGGCGAGCGTGGTCTTGCCCACTTGGCGAGGACCTGAAAGAAGGATGATTTTCTTAGTGAGGTCCTGCTTGAGATGGGAGGCAATAAGCCGCTGGAAATTCATATAACTATTATGGCATGAGCTCCAGATTGGTCAAGACTAAACTGGAGCATGATCCAGATTGGTCTCAAGCGCTTTGGGCGAAAAAAAACCCGGCCAAAGATCCTCGATGCGAGGTTTGACCGGGGTATCTTCTACAAATTAGTCAACCAAGAGCTAAGGACCGCAAGTCACTTTCATTGGGAATGATACATCCGCGCTATATTTAGCCCCGGTGGCAACTGGCCCATAATAGAAAACGGCCTTCATTGGGGCGTTATAAGCGCCACCCCTGGATGACCTTAAGCAGAAACCAGCTAAATCAACACCCAATGTTGCGGGTATTACGTCCAATGGTGAGGCGGTAATAGCCCCAAGGAAATTCGATCCACTTCCTGAACAACCAGTCATTTTACCGGTATTTTTGTCGTAGGTCGTCGAGTTTTTATCATTTAACTTTCCGAGCGTCATCGAATACGGCGTGACAGTACATGCTACCCCAGCAACCGCGACATTAATTGTAACACTTGCTGAATTAGCCGGAGTTGCCAATCCGGTCGCCTTGCTGAAATTAACAGCAAGAGGAATCGGAACAGAAATGCTAAGTCCCGGCGCCGCATGCGCTTGTTGCACGCCTACAAACAAAAGAAACACAAAACTCATTACAAAAGATACATGGCTAACTTTGGTCATAAAATTATTCTCCCCTTTTTGATTAAGCCAGGAACTACCCGCCAAGACAAACTCTACCACCTCGCCAAAACCTCCACAATTGTGTCTTTTTTGACGCTCTCTCTAATCTCTACTCATCATGCCGATCCAGGCCCATAAGCCGTACATCACATTTACCTGTAAAAGCATGATTCTGCGCTCTTTCCGACGGAACCTGATCAAACATCCGGCGCATTCCGGGAACATTCACTTTGATCATTTCCTGCACGGCCGCGTTCCCAGGAGAATGCGAAGAACCTAACTCAAACAGAATCGACCAAACGCCATGTTTCCAAAACGCGTAATCCTCAAAAGTCCCATCAGCAGGGTAAAGAAGCGCCGTCGAATTGCCCGTCGCATAATGACTCTCCACTGTTGCGTCCGCTACGAGTTGCTTAAAGAGAGGATCATATGGCGTCGCAAGATCGTGAGTTGAAATTCCCCAGGGGTATAAAACCGCGGGAGAATAAGTGTGCAAAGTCGCGGAGCCCACAATCCCCTGCTCGTCGATAAACTTTGCAAGTGCAGCCGTAGATTTTAGCTTAAACGGACCTTCGGTTCCACAAGGTCCCGGATAATCTCGGTTCGGATCATGACTTCCGTCGGCAATAGACTCCCAACGAATTCCACTGTTGTATCCTTTGATATTAAGGACAGGGATCACAAAAAGAGTTTGTCCCGCGAGTGGCGTTTCGGCAACCGAGCGCGCAAAGCCTTTGGCAACCTCTGTCGATCCATATTCGTTGCCGTGATGAGTACCCACGACGAGATTCTTGATCGCGCCGTTGCCGATGCGAAGACCTTCGATCTGCTCGCCGCTATCGGAGAGCCCAATACTGATCAACTTGGCATTGTGAGGAAACTGGGCCTCGATGGCACGAAGGTATTTTTTGATTTCATCATACTTAGTGCCCACGGCCGCGGAGGGGGAGCCGGGAGGAGGAGGGGGTGCTGGAAACCCGTTGGTCTGAGATGCCATCCCCATGACCGAATTGAAGACAACAAACAACACGACACCACGCATTCCGTATTTCATAAGATCCCTCCTTGGTCTCAGAAAAAAACTTCGTTTGTGGATCGATAATACAGGCGGGGGGCCGAAACCCCAAATTTTTCTTTTTGTGAAATAGTATTGCGCAGGGCTGTAAGCCGGGTTCTGTCTTCGTCCTAAACCCTTTTGGGGCCCATGACGGAGGCGATCATTCCTCTGGGATTTGCGTTACCGCAAACCTCAAGCGGCGTTACCCGGGGGCATCGGTCGAGTAGACCTTAGCGCCCCCCTATTTGGCCTTGCTCCAGGTAGGGTTTTCCGTACCATCCGTGTCACCACGAACGCGGTGGGCTCTTACCCCACCATTTCACCCTTACCGCGTATCCCGAAGGAAACGAGGCGGTATACTTTCTGTTGCACTTTCCGTCGCCCCCTCATCACAAAGAGACGCCTGGCCGTTAACCAGTACCTTACTTTTCGGAGCCCGGACTTTCCTCCAGCACCACGCTTTCGCGCGTCACCAGCGATCGCCCGCCCTGCGCAAATTTTTTAAATTTTAATGACCAGAAATCGCGGTCTCACTCGGCGTACTCGCAGGTACAAAAAGAATGCGAAGGCAGCTTGGGCAAGAATGCATCGCAAGACCTTTTTGAATTTCATTGAAAAGCTGAGGCGGCAACATGATGTTGCAAGCCTTGCAGCGTCCCCCAATTGCAGGAGAGATCCCGACCCCTGCGCGACCGCCACGGATGCGCTCGTATTGAGACAGCAATGGCCGCTCAACTTTGCTCACAAACTGAGATCGCTCGACCATCAGTTCCTTGATTTGAGCTTCCAATTGATTCGTCTGCCCTGTGACAACCGCCGCTTGCGCATCTCGTTCACTCTTAACTTTATCGAACTGCTCTGTTAAATTCGCAAGGTCTTTTTCAACCGCCGCGAGATCCGTCACAGACTTGGTCGTCTGCTCGCCTAAAGTAGCTTCGAGCTTTTTAAGCTGCTCGATCTCTTTATTCGCAGCCTGAAATTCCTGGGAATTTGCGACATTTTCCAGCTTGGTATTGGAACGAGTCACGCGATCGCGATTCATATCCAAGGCCGCTTGCGTCTGGCGCTGAGTTTTTTCAAGCTCGCCTAAAACGACTTTTTTCAAATTCAAACTCGTCTGAAGTCTTGCAAGCGAATCGTCCAATGACTTAAGCACTCCCGGAAGCCCACCTCGATCTTTCTTAATGCGATCAATCCGAATATCCAATTCTTGAAGACTCTCCAAGGCTTTCAACTGCTCTCTGAGTGCTAAGGGATTCGCCACTTCTTTCCTCCTGACCAGATTCTCTGCGTCGACAAATTTAACTGCGTACTTTCAAGCCCCAGTTTCTTTAACCACTTCGAAGTGGTCTTGAGAAAAAAGAGTTCGCTCTCTCGATGACCCAGTTCCATGACCGAAATCCCTTGGCGAGCACCATCCAAAACTCCGTGATAACCCACCTCTCCCGTAATGAAGAGATCGCATCCCAAAGCTTTAGCAGCATCCACAAAAGAAGCACCCTTCCCTGCAACAAATCCAACTCGTCTAAATTCCGTGCGAGTTGAAACCGGTGCAAAGGGCAGGTCCGTCATCCAAAACCCATCAAGCTTGAATAGACTTGTAACATCTTTGAGGATTTCTGAAAAGGGCTTAGGTTTCGGAAAATCACCCCAAAACCCATAACCCAGTCCCGAGACCAGCCCCTTAGCCGACGGCCCCTGCTCGACTGAATAGAGATCATAGGCGACCTCTTCATAAGGATGGGACTCAAAAAGAGCCGCCATCACTTTGCGCTGCAGTCCGCGCGGAAAAATCGTTTCTAAACGAATTTCATTAACCTTTTCAAGGGTCCCAGGCGTCCCCGGGGTACCCGGAGTACCGATGAAAGGGTCAGTCCCCAAGCCTGCGCGAAAAGTCCCCTCGCCCCTTGTCCCAAAAGTGCACTGATCATAACGCCCAATGTGGCCAGCCCCCCCCACGCACAGGGCGCTTCGGACCTTTTCGGCATGGGTCTCGGGAACAAAAACGACCAACTTGGCCAAACTCCCCGAGGGGCGATCATGCAAACGGCCCTGAGCAGTCACGCCCAACCCCTTCGACACCGACTCCACGACCTCCAAAGCACACTGATCAAAATTCGTATGAGCCGCAACGACTGCGATGCCGGCCCGAAGAGCGGCAAAAACCAAAGCTTCGGTAGTGCCCGGTTGGTTCAAGGTCACGCGCGAAAGCGGATGAGCTGTGGGGAAAATGCAGGGGTGATGAGTGAGAATCAGTTTGTAGCCCGACTGCTTTGCCAACGCGATGGCTTCAGCCGTGAGATCAATTGAAATCACTGCCCCCTTCGTCTTCCAATCTCCATCGCCCACCAAGAGTCCGACATTATCCCAGCGCTCTGCCGTCTTTGCAGGGGCCCGTGCCTCAAGGAATTTAACGACATCACTCACCCTTACAGTGGCACTTACTGCTTTCTTATCGATAGCCCTGCTTGAACCCACGCCTTGATTCCTCCCTCGACGTTGACGATGTCCTTCAATCCCACCCGCGAAAGAGTCTGAGCGGCATGCTGGCTCCTCATTCCCGACCGACAGCTCAAATAAACACGCTCAAACTCTTTGAGTTCGTCGACATGAAACCCAAGCTCGGAAACCGGGATGTTTCTCAAGCCCACAATCGCCGCCTGCTGAAGTTCTTCGGGTTCACGCACATCGATAAACGCATGTTTTGGGTCTTTTTTCTTAAGCTTAAGCGCAAATTTTTCGACCGAAATCTGTCCCACGGGTTCCCGCGATATCTCTGCATGAATGCAATGCACATTTTTCCCCGGGTCAGTCCTTACGTCTTCTCGAGGTTCTCGGCTTTCATTGAACAGAACCTTATTTTCAACGTCTTCATAAGGGGCGGAAGTGGACTCTTCGAGCTTAAGTGCCGCAAACTCTTTGTCATCTTTTGCTCTTAAATGAGGGTTTTTGGCTCTTTCGCTCGCCATCGTCGAGAACAAATAACCCTGAGAATCATGCCCCGGAAAAACCAGACAATCAGGTTTCAAAATCAACGACTGCAAACTTCTAAACAGCGCAGTGCCATCCGCGCCCGGTGCAGTGACTCGACCGCTTCCACCGATCAGAAGCGTATCGCCCGATAACAGAATCCCCTCGCCCCACAAGCAAATCGCATCGGCAGAATGTCCCGGGGTCACGAGAACTTCAAACGTCTTCTGGCCCAGCTGTAGTTTCTGACCCTGCGCGAGCTTGCGCGTGGCTCGAGCACTCTTAGTGAATTGCGACATCGCAATATCAACGCTGTACTCGCGGGCCAACCAATGAGAACAAGAAAAATGATCAGAGTGTGTATGAGTCTCTACAATTTGAACGAGCTTTAGTTTTCGCTCAGCCAAATACGAACGATAATCGCCCATTAATTCGAGGTGAGGATCCACGAGAATCGCGTCGCCGTTCTGCCCATCGTAAACGCAATACGACAGACAGGCATCCGCTCTAAACTGCTTTAACCCGCATGCAGAAATCGGATGCGGGTCCATACTCACGCGACGCCGATAGACGAATCAAGGTAAACATCTTGAATCGCATTAATCAAGGCGATGCCATCTTTCCAGGGTTTCTGAAAAGCTTTTCGCCCTGCAATTAACCCCATGCCGCCCGCTCGCTTATTAATGATCGCCGTCCTAACCGCATCTTTGAAATCTGAATCGCCCTTGCTCTCGCCGCCTGAATTGATCAAGCCGATGCGCCCCATATAACAGTTCGCAACTTGGTAGCGGCAAAGATCGATCGGATGATCCGTCGTCAGCGTCGAATAAACAAGCGGATGAGTCTTGCCATGTTTCGTGGCATTGTAACCTCCGTTATTCACCGGCAACTTTTGCTTGATGATGTCCGCTTGCATCGTCACGCCCAGATGATTCGCTTGAGACGAAAAATCAGCCGCATTGTGATAATCAACGCCGTCGACCTTAAACGCGTTGTTACGGGTGTAGCACCACAAAATGGTGCCAAGCCCCAACTCATGAGCATGCGCAAAGGCATCACTCACTTCATGAATCTGACGGGCGCTTTCCGCGGATCCGAAATAAACAGTGGCGCCCACAGCGACAGCGCCCATATCAGCGGCCTGCTTCACGCTCGCAAACATCGTCTGATCATACCTGTTCGGGTAGCTCAAAAATTCGTTGTGATTTAGCTTCAGAACAAAAGGAATTTTATGAGCGTACTTTCGCGCTGCAATCCCCAGCACGCCTAATGTCGAAGCCACGCCACTGCATCCAGACTCAATCGCAAATTTAACGATATTCTCTGGGTCAAAAAAGTCTGGGTTCGGAGCAAAGGAGGCTCCCGCCGAATGCTCAATCCCTTGATCAACGGGAAAAATAGAAACATAGCCGGTTCCCCTTAAGCGTCCCGTATCCACAAGCGACTGAAGACTTCGTAAAACCCGAGGAGAGCGATCTGAATCCTTCAAAAAATCCGTCACCCACTCCGAATGAGGCAAGTGCAGTTTCTCGCGAGGAATCCCCATCGAACGATGTTCAAGTAATGAACGGGCTTCAGTTCCAAGAATCGCTTCAAGATCAAGTTTCATGTTTCAATCTCCCAGGCTCAAATTTATGGATAATCCGTATTCTATTAAGTAAAACATAATCAAACTCTTGGCAATCACGAAGCGCCCAAACTCCGCACTCGCACGGCCGTTACCTTGTATTCTGGCGTACCTGTCACGGGATCGCGCCCCGTTCCAATTGCGTGATTCACAAACGAATCCCAACTATGAAACGTCGTAAAAAGCTCACCGCGTCGAACTTTTGAGGTCACCCAAGCCGTCGAGACGAATTTTCCATATTGGCTCTCAATGCAAACCTTTTCCCCATCCTGAACACCATAGGATGCGGCGTCCTCAGGATGAATTTCCAAAAGATCATCAGGCATTAACTCTCGATTGCGGGTTCTCCCGGTCATGGTCGCCACGTTAAAATGATTGAGCGAACGCCCGGTATTTAGAATCAATGGATAATCAGAGGACTCTCGTTGCGCTGTAGGACGATAAGCAATGCCCCTTACTTTCGCCTTCTCAAAGCCGGAAAAGCTGTTCGTGTGCAAAACCTCGACCCCGGGAGAGTCCAAGGTTGGACAAGGCCACTGAAGACCTCCCTTCTCAAGACGCTCGTAGGTAATCCCAAACACCGCAGGCCAGAGCATTCGAATTTCATCCCAAATCTGAGAAGCATCCAGAAACTCAAAACCCTTCTTTATACCCAACTGCTGAGCAAGCGCTGAAACAATCTCAGAATCATTTTTGGCTTCACCAAAAGGAGCCAGCGCCTGACGCACCCGCTGAATTCGCCGCTCGCCATTCATGAAAGTTCCATCTTTTTCAAATGAGGTCACAGCGGGCAACACTACCGTTGCAAACGCTTCAGCCGTCTTTGTCAAAAAAGGATCGACGACAATGAGCGAGTCCAACTTCTTCATCGCTTCATGCGTCCAATGAGCATTGGGATTAGAAAAATAAACATCGTAACCAATCATGAGCAAGGATTTCATGCGGCCG
>CAIRTR010000193.1 GCA_903881565.1 Oligoflexia bacterium
CGCCCCGCAAACCGAGCCACCGACCAAGCGAGCCCCGCTAACAAAAGACCCCCAAGAATCCAAAAGGCCCGACGGCGAATTAGAGTCACTCTATCTCCCAATGCCCGGATTTGTCAGAGCCCACACGACGAATGAATCCAGCTAACTTCAACTTCTCAACCGCCCGATGAATCGTTCGCTCCGTAACCCCTTGCTTGGCAGCCAGCTCTTTGGTCGTAATCTGAATATTCTTGGCAATCGCCTCCAATACAGCCCGCTGCCCATTCGTTAACTGTTCTCTGACATTATCTCTGACATTATCTCTGACATCGCCGAAAACCCCTTTAGGTCTAAAGAGAATGATTTTAAAGAAATTGTCGATATCCTCAAACTGAGGAGCCCTAAGACCCACATCCTTCATCGCCTCGCGAATGCGAAAAATACCGGTTCCCGCTTTTTCGACGACATCCATTCGTGCAAACATGTCAGCGACAATCTCGTTTCTTCGCGCCGATTTTGCCCCAATATTCTTAGTGGTCACACCCTCCGGCAATCCACCAGGACTAATCACTTCGATGCGATCTGGAAACACGCGAACCTGGACACTTGTTCCACTATATCGATAATCGCCTCGCGCCACGCGGTCTGCGGAATCTCATATTCATTCTTGCGGCGAGTGCTTTCGATAATAGCAACCACTAGAAATCAATTCACGAGTCGCAGCCCAAAGCTCGCTGCTCACTCCTGTACAAAACCTGACAAAATCCTTGCGCTTATTGCGCCGCAACCGACCAGTTTAATCAAGAAGCGACCGAGAACCTCCTGCTTGCGAAGCATGTGCTTTGAACTCAGGGGGTACATTCAAACGGATGAGGAATAAAAAACCTTGCCGGCGAAGTCCTCCAGAACTAGTTTAGTGCAAGTGAAAACCAAAAGCGAATCCGAGACCGACCTCCTCATCAAAGAGGGGGAGGGCCTGACTGTTGAATTCAAAGAAAAGTACTCCCCTAGAATCGCGCAGGACATCGTTGCCTTTGCCAACACCCGGGGAGGCAAACTTCTCCTTGGCGTTGCCGATGATCGCACGATAAAGGGCGAAAAACTCACCAACAAAATGAAGGCCGAAATCATTGATCTTGCGAGAAACTGCGATCCCCCCATTTACGTCACCTCCACCCAAGTCGGAGAAGTCGTGGTGATCGATATCCCCGCCGGTGAAGAGCCTCCCTATCAATGCTCCCAAGGACACTTTAAGCGATTGGACGGAATCACTCAGAAGCTCAAATCTGCAGAAGTTAAGAAATTCTTTAACGATTATCGCGCAAAAATGTTCGAAGGCACCCCCGCCAATAATTGCAAACTCTCGGACATCGCAATCGAGAAGGTTAAAAAGCCTGCTGCACGGCTTAGGGCTTTATGAAAATGGACATCTCACCCAAGCCGCAGCCCTCATGTTTGCCAAAGACGTCAAAAAATTCGTCTTTCACGCGGAGACAATCTGCGTCGCTTTCAAAGATGAACAGCGGATTGACATTTACGATCGGCGTGATGTCCGCGACGATTTATTAACGCAATTCAATGTCGCAGTTGATTTTTTCAGAAAACACCTCAATGTCCGTAGCGAAATCAAAGCAATCAAGCGTGAAGATATTTACGAAATCCCCCTTTCCGTCATTCGAGAGGCTATCGCCAACGCAATTATTCACCGCAATTATGCCATGAACGGGACCAGCATTTATGTTGAGGTGTACCCAACCAAGATTCGGATCATCAACCCCGGCGGACTTCCCAGTACCATTAGCGAGAGCGACTTGGGCACTAAGATTATATCTTCTCGCCGAAACAATCTGATTGCCGATTTATTTAATCGCATCGAAGTCGTGGAGCGCGTAGGCACCGGTCTCA
>CAIRTR010000194.1 GCA_903881565.1 Oligoflexia bacterium
CCCTGCGGCCATCACCAGGTTGTAGAGAATCGCAGCGACGACGACAGAGGCGATCACTGCGAAATCAAACGCGGTCGAGCGTTGTTTCAAGAGTTTTAAACTGTTCCGATCAAGCATCCTAAATCCAATAACAATCAGAATCCCGGCCAACGCGGGAATCGGGACCCATGCAACCAAGGGGGACAAAAGCAAAAAAACGATGAGCGCAAACACGCCCGCGAAGACCCCTGAGGCGCGTGTTTTTCCGCCGCTCGAAAGATTGACGAGTGTGGCCCCCATGGTGCCTGCGCCCGGCATCCCTCCGCAAAGGGATGCGAACGTGTTTCCGATTCCTTGCCCGAGGAGTTCGCGGTTTGAGTCATGTCTGCTTCGCGTGAGTGCATCGAGCACGACGCAGGTTTTTAGGGTGTCGACGGAGAGGAGTACGGCCAACATGGCCGAGGGGATGAGAATCCATTGGGTGAAGTGGCCCCGAAGGGGTTCGAGCATTTCCGAACCTTTTTCCCATAGAAACGGAGGCAGAAAGGCGTTGTGGGAGCCCGCTGCTGCTGCAGGGCTTGAGGGAATCGTGTTGCCAAAACTGCCAATCACAAGTGAGTTTCCTGCGAGATCGCGGAGTTCTGGCAAAAACAGCGACAAGATGAAGTAGGTGGTTATCCCCCCAAATAAGGCCAGAATGACAGTCGGGATTCTGGCAATGAACCTCGGAGCCATGGGCGCCAGGAACATGGCAAGGATACTGGCGGTGCCGATAATCAGCGAAGGCACGTTCCACAGGGCAGGAGATTGAAGCCCTAGCGCAAGCGACGTTCCTTTGGGAAGGCCAAACCATTTTGGCAATTGTCCCAAAAGGATCAGGACTCCTACACCACTCAGATATCCTGCGACGACGGGGTAGGGTACGTATTTGATGAGCCGGCCACCGCCCAGAATTCCGAAGAGCATTTGAAGAATGCCGCAAAAAAGAGCGACTAATGCAATCACAGTTGGAATAAAGGTGACAACCTGGGCTGATGCGGCCATCTCGGCAGTCAAGGTCGCAAGAACCGCTGCGGCGGGTGCGCAAGGCGCGGAAATAAGTCGGGGCGTTCCGCCAAAAACCGGAGTGAGGATCCCGATGGCGATTGTGCCGATGATTCCGGCCATGACCCCTTGGGTGGCGCTCACGGGGGCAAAGACCACTAATCCAAATGCGATCGCGGCCGGCATGGCGACGAGCATGGCCGAGAGACCGCCAAAAACATCCCCTAATTGAGGAGGATGCGTGAAGATTTTTTTCATAAGATGATTCTAGTTCGAGAGACTATTCACGTCCATAAAAATGGCCGGGAGCGGGAGTGATGAGCAAGGGTGTGACGCGTTTATTGGCCACCTCGTGACCGGTTATCATGGTCGTTCGGGCAGGGAATAAACGCCGAATTTTTGACGCCCAAGAACGTCTCCCTGGTTGGGAGGCGTTCTTGCATCTTAAAGTTTCAAGTTCTGTCATAATTAAACCGATCGACTCACAATGAAGACGACACCCTGGTCTTTCTTCACGCTTTTTGTGCTCCTTCTTTTTTCGACCGTCTCGGCGGCGGATGGTGTACCCCAACGTTACTTTTCGATGAATCTCCATTGCGCTGTAGGGGACTGGCAAAAGCGGCTCGATAAGGTTGCAGATGAAATCGCCCGGTTCCGCCCCGAGGTCATGGGATTTCAAGAAGTCTGCAAAGGAGAAAACGTCGACACCGGAGCTTACTTGAGAGCGGCGATTGAGTCACGCGGAGTGGAGATTCGCTTTTGGAAGACTGCGGACACTCATACGAGTTTTGTCAAATATCAGGAACAGCTGATGCTCCTTTCAACGCATCCCGTGGTTTCAGATTCCGAGGGGACTTTGCCGAGCATGCCTTTTTTGCGAAACAAATACATTTCGGCTGATCTCGGTGAACTCACGCTCGTCGTGACTCATTTTCACTTTTTGTTTCCAACGATTCGGTTGCGGCAATACGCTGCGCTGACCAAGCTTTTCTCTAATACTCCTGCCATCGTCATGGGTGATTTTAATTCAGGGCCAAGTAAACGGGAGTCCAAACCATTTCGTAAGGCGGGATGGGCCAGCGTTTTTCCGGGGCCAACCTTTCCTTCGAGTAAGCCCACAAAAATTTTTGATGGTTTTTGGTTCTCTCCCGCTCTTGAGGAATGGAGCAAGCAATCAGAGGCCTCGGTCGTGCTCGGGGATGATCCTGATCCAGCGAGCGATCATCTTGGGATCATCTTACAAACTGCCGACTGTTTAGGGAAAAGCGGCGATTGAAGTATTCGGGGAGTTTCATCCTGATGTGATCGTGAGCGATATCGCCATGCCCCTGATCCGCAGGATTCGCAGCTTTAGTCTCGAAAAGGGCGGCAATACCCCCGCGGTAGCTTTGACCGCACTTGCTGAGCCTGAAGATCGTGAAAAGGCGTTTGCAGCAGGGTTCCAGGCACACCTTGCCAAACCGGTGGATTCGGACGAATTGGTGAAGACCCTCTTAAAGGTGATAAAAGCTTGAAACTGTTAGCGAGCTAGCGCGAAAAAGGGGTTTATGTTAATTCGTAGCCGTGTTCGGCGATCCGTACGTTGGAGTAGGGGAGCGGTGGATCTCTAAGTTATCTGAGAACCCGATGGGATAGCGATACTGAGTGAGGTCCCCTTGCCTTGCTCGCTTTCGACGCGCATTGTGCCGCCGAAAGACTGGATGATCGAATGGGAGATGGAGAGCCCCAGGCCCGCTCCTTTGCCGACGGGTTTAGTGGTAAAGAACGGATCAAATATTCTGGGGAGGTGCTCTTTAGCAATACCCGATCCATTATCCGTAATCCGAAGGACCACCCAAGCCCCCTCCTCCGCAGTCTCGACCGTGATGATCCCACTCTCTTTACCTTCGCAGGCGTCCTTCGCGTTTGTCAGAAGATGGACGACTACTTGATGAAGCCCCCCCTCATTTGCCAAAATAACCGGTTGGTTTGAACGCAAGTCCTCTTTGATGACGATCCCATATTTGATGCAAAGGGGTCCAAAGAACGCAAGGGTGGCTTTGATTGCCTTGTGGATATCGAACACTTTATTGTCACTGGTCTCTAGGCGAGCCAAGATACGCAGCCCTTTAACGATCGTGGCCGCTCGCTCAACAGCCTTGCGCTGATCTCCCAGGCACGATGCGATCTCTTCGTTTCCGCCAAGGTTTTTCAGCAGTTTCGCGATCAAATCGCAACACGTAATAATGATGGCCAGCGGATTATTGATCTCGTGGGCGACGCCCGAGGCAAGGGTACCCATTGAGGCCAATTTAGAGAGCTGAAGGAATTGGATCTCCATCGCCGCCCGTTCTCGTTCAAGTTTTCTTCGCTCCGTGATGTTGCGACAGAGGGAGATTATTTGTAAGGTCTCCTCTTTTCCCTCTACGGTCGCATTGATCTCAACAGGGGTGATTCGACCCTGGCGATCGACGTAGTCGATTGTGAGGTTTCTGATGTAGCCATCTTTTACACACTTCGCAACCGCCTCGGCATTTTTTTGCTGTTCGTACTCCGCTGTCCACTCCACGACGCTTCGGCCCAGAATCTCAGCTAGCGTGTTATGGCCACTTAAGCGCACATATTCTTCATTTGCATCTTTAACTCTGCCCTGGTGATCAAGAATCAAAAATCCAGTGTCTGTGGTTTCAACCAAGGTGCGGTATTTGGCTTCGCTGAGCCTAATCGCCTTCTCCGTCTTCTTGCGTTCGGTGATGTCCTGATAGATCCTAAAAACCAGCGATCTCCCTTCGTACTCAATCCAGGTATGGGAAATATCAAGAACTTGTCCCTCCAGCACTCCGCGAACTGTTCTAGTGTGGCAGCTAAGTTCAGTGGATCTCGTTTGACCCAACGCCACAGGCTCACAAAGGAGACAATCCTTGCATTGCTGGCGATCATCTTTGTAAATCTCCCAGCAACGCTCGCCACGAATATCTCTGCCAAAGAGATCCATCATGTGCTTGTTGGCGAAGAGAATCTTACCCTGTGAATCCACGATATCCATGGGAAAGCTCAGAGTCTGGAGAATAATGCTGTTAAGCTTTGCAAGTTCGGCCCGTTGAAACTCGTCCGCGGCGTGCCGCTTCGCAAGTTCTTCAGATTTTCGCATTCGATAATACAAATAAGTAAGCGCCCCGAAGAGGGTAGCAATGAAAATCGAATGCGCGATAATCACGGTGCGATGAGACAAATGCGCATCTGCAAGAGGGAACAAGATCTGAAAAAGTGACAGGCCCGCGACACTGGCAATGCCCACGTACAGGATTGGGATCAGCTTCTTTTGAGTGCCGTCGCGCATTTTAAACTCCGCTCAGATGCAGGTACAATGTTGATGCTATAAAAAGAGTGACATGTGAATTATTGCTAATCAAGAGTATGTATCTCTGCATTCATTTTTTTTTGGTGTTCTCATCACGGGAGGATGAGCCTTTTGTGCTCTTTTAGCGGCGCGACCTCCTGGCCTGTAGCGCGACAGGAACAGCTGCATTAGCTGCAAAGCCAATGCTTCGGAAATCCGAATTAGTAGAATCACATGGATAACGCTGTTTTCTTTGCAGCTAAAACACACGCAATTCCGGACTGTTTCACTCAGCATGAAGTTGGAAGCCTCAACGTCGTCAATGTTCTATTTGGTGCTAACGTCACTCCACCTGCTTCATTGGTCAAGCAAACCTGTAAGGTGGGTGAGGAATCTGCGTTACAGCGCGGTAAGCCTTGTTTCTTCTTCCCGAATGCAAATTCCGCAATCGTGGCTTCGTGGGAAATTGAAAATAAAGATGGCACTCCCCATGTGGTGCTTTCGGTTCGCGGAATGAAGAAGTCGTTCCCCATAAAATCCGATGTTTCGATTTTACCGTTGGCGGAAACCGTAGCCCGTGAACTAAATTCGAAGCTTTCGCCTGCGGGGAAACCAGAAGCCGTAAAAAAAGTGTCCGCTGTTGAGCAATCCAAGAATGTCGGCGAGCATGTCAGCGGCGGCGCAGCGGGTGAAGTGAAGGCAGGCGCGGCGAAGTAGGGCGACTTTTCTCTACTTCAACGCCGGCACATAGCGCTCCATTTTTTCCTTCCCAAATTCTCGAACGGCCGCCAAGGTATTGTGGGTTCGACACGCGAGCCTGAGATTGTCGGACTCCGTTGGACCGCCCTTCGCAAAGGGAACGATGTGGTCGTATTCGAGGCCATATTTTGAATTGCAGCGGCTATTTGTGAGAGGGGCCACGTACTCGCACTGTCCCTGCGCCTTTCGCCAAACTTCACGCCTTATTTGCGCTGGGATATATCGACTTTGCGACCTCGCCGGCGAGGTTTGGGCGGGAGGAGTGGCGGCGGGCTTCTTTGGCGTGCTTTTTCGCTCCTTCTTTGCCTCCGGATCCACCTTCTTCAGCGCGAGCTCAGCCATGACCTCAAAGAGCTTCGCATAGGAGGAATCTCCTTTCATTTGTTGCGCCAAAATACCCTTAAGCCGGCCAAGTTTCTCCGCAAGTTCAGGCGTCATGGTGAAGCGAACTTCAATTGCATCGGCGGACAGAGTTTTTTCCTTTTCCCGCGGCTTGAGCAGAGGCGAAATCGTGCGAAGCGCTTGCTCGCAATGTCTTTTGCTTTTGCCTTCCATTTTCTTTAGGAGCTCGAGTTTTGCATCGCGATCATAAGTCTTCTTGCCTTCTCTTTTTTCTGCGCGAAAAAAATCCTGTACCGTACTCGCCACCGAAAGTGAGATCCGGCCTTCTTCGAGTGCGGGAGCAAGATCAGGCACTTCTTTTAAGAGGCGCATGGCGGAGATTCGACGATGGGCAGCGCCTTCACTGAGGCCGAAGTATTTTATCGCCATCTCGTGAAGGCTTGAAAAGCCCGCCTCGGCATAAAGCATGCGCGATTCGATTTCGCGGAAACAATGCAAGATGCGAGTCGTTGCTCGGCGTTCCTCGAGAATAGCGGATTTGGTTTCAGAAATAAGTGCTGACTGGGAAAGGTTTTTTAATTCATGCATGGCTGGATTTATAGCACGGAAAAGTCGACCTCCTATAACGAGCGATGTGCCACGGTAGGCGATCGTTTTTGGATTTTTGAGAAATGAATATCCCAGACTCGCGCAAATGTGGTGTGCCCAAGAAGTGCGCAAAGAAGGCCTGTTTTATGCGTTGATCTCGGTTTTTGGCAAAACCTATGGCAAGAAAAAAATAGAAATATTTTCCGGTTCTTCTTGAAAAACCCGGGGATTGAGGGGCTGCGCTGGGCGTTTTCCCCTCGGTGATCCTCCCGCGCGGTACGCGTGCGTACGTACACTCGTGTACGCGCGCCCCCTTCGAGGCCGGTTTTCGGATTGCGGGTCCGGGGATTGGATTTCAGCGGGTGAGGGGGGCTTAGCCGGCTAGGGCGGAAAACGGGTTTATGTTACTTCGAGGCCCGATTTTGGCAGCAATAATGGCATCAATGAATCAGGTGTGAGAACGCGGGACTATAGCTCGATTCGAGAACGTCATCGGGGGAGTCGGTTTCGACACATCTGGTTTTCACTTCAAATGTTTTCGCCTAGTTTTCGTTCAAATTGAAAAGGATTAGACAGTGCCCTTGGCCGTGTCTAAGATGCCACATTGTTTTTAACAAGCGAGGTTGTTACTCTCTTATGAGGGGGACACCATATGAAACAAGTTATTCTTGCAGCCGCCATCGTTTTTTCGCTATCTGAAGTCTCTGCTCTAGCCCAAAGTCTTCAGTCAGGCCTTGCTTCACGGCCTGATTCAACGAGGACTACGATAACAAGAGGAGGGCGCTCGTACTCTGTCCTTACTCCAGACGCCATTTGCAAAGCTCTTTCAGCGCCACTTGCAGACCCA
>CAIRTR010000195.1 GCA_903881565.1 Oligoflexia bacterium
ATGATTTTAATGACTATGAGTTAGGCAAAAAGCATGCGCTCCCGATGATCTCGGTCATGGGCAAAGATGGAGCCATTACGGCTGAGGGAGGCCCGTATTCGGGCCTGAAATTTAAAGACGCACGCGAAAAAGTGCTTGAAGATCTCAAGGCGCAAGAACTTTTGGTTAAAGTCGAAGACCACGCGCACAAAATTGGTTTGTGTCAGCGTTGCGAGCATGTCGCGGAGCCTGTGATTTCGAAACAGTGGTTTGTCAAAATCGCGCCTCTGGCGAAACCCGCCATCGAAGCCGTGGAGACCGGGAAAATCACGTTTAGTCCCAAAAGCTGGGAGAAGACTTATTTTGAGTGGATGTACAACATCCGCGACTGGTGCATCTCGCGCCAGCTCTGGTGGGGACATCAGATTCCGGCCTGGTATTGTGGTTCGTGCGAAGCCATCACGGTTTCGCGCGAGACGCCGAGCAAGTGCACAACCTGTAGCGCTACAGGCTTGGTTCAAGACGAAGACGTTTTGGATACGTGGTTCAGCTCCGCGCTCTGGCCTTTTTCAACATTGGGCTGGCCCGAGAAGACAGACACGCTTAAGACGTTTTATCCTACCGCAATTCTTGAAACCGGTTTTGACATTATTTTCTTCTGGGTGGCCCGCATGATCATGATGGGGCTGCACTTCATGGGGGACGTGCCTTTTCACAAGATTTATCTTCACGCCATGGTTCGCGATGAAAAAGGCGAGAAGATGTCTAAATCCAAAGGCAATGTGATGGATCCTCTCGTGTTGATTGATCAGCACGGCGCCGATGCTTTGCGCTTTACGCTCGCCGTGATGGCAGGCCAGGGACGCGACATTAAACTCTCCGCAGACCGGGTCGAAGGTTACCGCGCATTTTGTAACAAACTGTGGAATGCCGTGAAGTTTTTCCACTTTCAAATCGAAAACGGCTCTGCTGTTTCGGCGCCTCCCGAGGGAGTGTCTGCTTGGGTTGCCGAAAATCGTGCGGGTCTTTTGCCGCAAAATCGCTGGATTTTATCGCGGTTTCAAGACGCGGTAACAAAGGTCGAAAAAGGGTTCGCGGGTTTTGAACTTAACGAATCTTCGCAGGCCCTGTATGACTTTACCTGGCGCGAGCTTTGTGATTGGTACATCGAATTCGCAAAACTGCCGCTGCGAGAAGCCGGTCCTCATCGCTTTGAGACCATGTGGGTCTTGCATTACGTTTTGGAGCAACTGTTGAAGCTCATGCATCCGATCATGCCATTTGTGACTGAAGAACTCTGGCAGAGCCTTCCTTGGAAGGCAGTCCGCCAGGACAGCTCCCAACCGGTGACCCTGATGCTGCAGGCGTTTCCTAAATTTGATGCTTCGTTTAAAGACGAAAAGAACGAGGCTGAATTCGAGGGCGTGAAACTGGTTATCGAAGCGATTCGAAACTTCCGAGGGGAAAATAATATTTCGCCCAAAATTGAATTCCCCGTGCGCTACACCAAGGCTTCCAAAGAGGCGCTTGATCTTTTTGCCAAGTACCACAGCGACATCTTGGCTTTGGCCCGTCTCCAAGGGTTAGAAGAAGATAAAGAGAATTCAGTCGTGGGGGTGTCGGTGATTCCTCTTGCTTCTCCCGGAGTCGAGTTTCATATCGGCCTTAAAGGCCTGGTGAACTTTGAAGAAGAAGCCAAGCGCCTGAAGAAGGAAATCGAAAAAGTTGAAGCTGATATCGGACACGTCTCCCGCAAGCTCGCTCAAGAATCCTTCATAGCGAAGGCGCCAAAAGAGCTCATTGAAAAGGAGCGCAAGAAGATCGCGGATTTTGAATCTAAAAAAGTTGAGCTAGAGGCCGCGCTTAAGCGCGTTGAGGTTTAGTTTGGCTGAATCTTACCTTGTCACCGGGGCCACCGGTTTCCTGGGAAGCCACTTGGTTGCTCGCCTCTTGAACGAGGGGAAAAGCGTCGTTGTCCTTAAGCGCAAGCGCTCCGATTTGCGGCGGCTCACCTCTGTGCAAGACAAGCTCGTTTTTTATGATCTCGAAGAGGCGAATCTTGCCGATGTTTTCGCCCGACATGACTTCAAAGGGGTGCTTCACTGTGCGACCGATTACGGGCGTAAGAATACTTTACCCCTGCAGCTTTTAGAAGCCAATCTTCTATTGCCATTGGAACTCTTGGAGTTGGCTGCCCGCGCAGGCGTTTCTCTTTTTATCAATACGGATACGATTTTGGATAAAGGGGTGAGTCACTATTCGTTATCCAAAAAACAGTTTTTGGATTGGTTGAAGAATTATTCGGGTGAGCTTCGGTGCGTGAATGTCGCTTTAGAGCATTTTTATGGCCCGGGGGATGATGAAACCAAGTTTGTTTCGGACATGATGAAGCGAATAATGCACGGAGAAAAAATCGCGCTGACGGCGGGAGAGCAGAAGCGGGATTTTATCTATTTTGAGGATGTGGTTGAGGCCTTTTCGGCTATTTGGAGTCATCTGAAGGATGAGGGTAAAGGGTTTTCCCATTTTGAGGTCGGAAGCGGAGTCAGCACCAGGATTCGGGAACTGTTGGAGCTGATTGTTAAGCTGAGCGGTAATAAAAGCGCACATTTGGATTTTGGTGTACTGCCTTATCGAGTCAATGAAGTGATGTCGTCTCAGGTAAATCTGGAAGGGCTTTTGGCTTTGGGGTGGGTTCCAAGAGTTTCACTTGAGCATGGTTTAAAGACAATGTTTGAGCAAGTAAGATTGGAGAAGGAAACAAAATGAAGGTTTTTATTACAGGTGGGTGTGGTTTTGTCGGTGCTAATCTTGCGTCAGAAGTGTTCCGCCGTAAAGAGGAGTGTGTCGTGGTTGATAATCTGTCCCGCTTTGGAGCGGCAGAGAATCTGAAGTGGCTTCAAAGTCTCCAGAGTCCTGCGAGCCAAGGGAAGTTCAAATTTCATCACCTTGACACGCGAAACTTCTCGGACGTCGATTTGATTATCCAAAAAGAAAAGCCTGATTTGATTTTTCACTTAGCCGGTCAAGTGGCAATGACGACTTCAATTGCAAACCCCCGGCTTGATTTTGAAACGAATGTGATGGGGACTCATAATCTCCTGGAAGCGGTGCGAAAACATGCGCCTCAAGCGACGGTCATTTATTCGTCGACGAACAAGGTTTACGGTGACTTGGAGGATTATGAGTACGAAGAAAAGCCGCTAAGATATGAGGCGAAGGGTTTTTCAAAAGGGTTTGACGAATCGGTGGGGTTGGATTTTCGCTCTCCTTACGGATGCTCGAAAGGCGCCGCAGATCAGTATATGCTGGATTATGCGCGCATTTTTGGGCTTAAAACGGTAGTGTTTCGTCACTCTTCAATATTCGGTGGGCGCCAGTTCAGTACCTTTGATCAGGGCTGGATCGGGTGGTTTGTGACTAAAGCCCTGGAGGCGAAGGATGGGGGAGTCGGGTCCTTTACGATTTCAGGTTCTGGAAAACAGGTGCGTGACGTTTTGTTTTCTTCGGATCTGATTGATTGTTATTTTAGCGCCGCTGAAGCAATCGACAAAACCAAGGGACAGGCTTTCAATATCGGGGGAGGGATGCAAAACAGTCTCTCACTCTTGGAGCTTTTTGCGTTTTTGGAATCCAAACTTGGCGTGAAACTGAACTACGACAAACTTCCCTGGCGGCAAAGTGATCAAAAAGTTTTTGTGGCCGACATTGGCAAAGCTGAAAGGCTGTTTAAGTGGAGTCCTAAGGTTTCAAAAGAGGCAGGGCTGGAAAAGATGATCGCTTGGGTCGCGGAGCAACGATGCTCGAGTTAAGTGTTGTTTTGCCTGCTTATAGGGAGGAAGAGAACCTCCGTCTTCTTTTGCCACGACTTAATCGCGTTTTAACCGGATTGGATCAACAATATGGAATTGCCCACGAAATCATCGTGGTGGATACGCCACAGCCTCTTGATCAAACTCAGGACGCCTGTGAGCTTTTTGGTGCACGTTTCGTAAGGAGATCCCCCGGAACCACTTTTGGAGACGCCGTTCGAACGGGGATTCTTGAGGCGAAGGGTCAGTACGTGCTTTTCATGGATGCAGATGGCTCTCATACGCCCGAGTTTATTCCTTCACTTTTTGAGCATCGAGAGGCCAATGATGTTGTGGTCGCTTCTCGTTACGTCGAAGGAGGCTCTACCGAGAACCCCTTTTTGTTGATCTTGATGAGCCGAATGGTCAACATCGCCTACAGCGTTATCTTGGGACTTAAATGCAAAGATGTTTCCAATAGTTTCAAGATTTACCGAAGTTCCTTGCTTAAGGGGCTTGTGCTCAAGTGCGATAATTTTGATATTATCGAGGAGATTCTCTTTAAATTAAGTAGGCGCCCCGAGGGGCTGCGGATTAAGGAGATTCCCTTCACGTTCAAAAAAAGGATGTTTGGAGACACCAAGCGCAATCTGCTCGTTTTCATGCTGACGTATCTGTGGACCAT
>CAIRTR010000196.1 GCA_903881565.1 Oligoflexia bacterium
CAAAAGCAAAGGCGTAGATGGAGTCCTGAACCATCTCGGGAGTGAGTAACTTGTCACGCACAATTTGCGACAGCTGTGATTCACCAAAGCCATAGTCAGCCAAGGGGACGCAGTTAACTTGTTCCCATTCAGGAGGAAGTTTGGTCGGGTCGACTTTGCACAAATCGGGTTCGCCAGTAGTAGTAGTTTTAAATTCTTCTTTAATTAGAACACTACTACTACTAGAGGGGCTTGTTCTAAGTTCTGTTCTAAGTTGTGATCCAACTTTGTTCTGACTTTGTTCTAAGATTGTTCCAACTTTGTTCTTACTTTGTTCCAACTTTGTCTTGGGGGTAATCTCTGGCTGTTCTTCAGTTTTGACCGCGATTGGGGTTTGAGCTGCCGCAATCAGGGTATGGGCCAAAGGCTCTGGCCTTGTCTGGTGCGTGGTATCTATGTCGTTAGATGCGGGTACAGAGGATGGCGGCTGGTCCCATGGTTTATGGGTACTAAATTGCTTCTTGGTTTGAGGTGTTGAAGCTTTCGCTTTGCCAATGAAAATGTTTGTGGGCAGGGCCATTGGAATTAACCCGCAACTTTCTTCCAAAGGGCCTTCGTTAGCTCGAAATAGTCCTGAGCCAAATCTGAGGCCGGGTCGTACTCGAGCACCGAACGATTAAGTGCGCTGGACTCTTGACCGATCACCGCGCGGCGAATTGGCACAGGTAGAACGGCATCAGCATGATTTGCAACATAGGCTGCATAGATTTGTTGGGACAGCTTGGACTTTTCAAGCAGAGTTGGGACCATGATAAAGTTGTCCCACTCAATCTTAAACGCGGCCTGAAACTCATTAAGCGCTGCTAGATTGTTGTCGAGCACCTGGTATGTTCCGACGTCGCAAGCAACTGGTGCTATGACAGATTGGGCCGCAGTTAGAGCGTTTTCCACAAGGGGCGACCAATTGGGCGCATTATCAAAAATAATCAGATCATACCCAGCCAAAAGAGGAAGAAGTTTATCTTTGAAAAGAGTGTAAGGGTTTTGTTTTGACCCGTTGGCCGGAATCATCTTTGCCAACATAGCCAGGGATGCGGTTTCCGGGATTACGTCAAGAGTAGGAAGATCGGTTTTTTGAATGACATCTGCGAGTTCAGCCCCTTCATAAAAAATATGAAACAAGCCAGGACGGTTTCGCACTGCGGAAAGTTCCGTAAGGCTTTCGACCATAACAGGCAACATTAAGTTGGTGATTGATGCTTGAATATCTAGACCCACAACAACAGTCTTGATGCCATTGATGGCCGCAGCGCGTGCGAAGGTGTAGGTGAGGGTTGACTTGAGAGTGCCCCCCTTTTGGGTGAAGATGCAGACCGCCTTCTGGGTGGTTGGCTTGCTGAGAAACCCAAACCGCTTTCCAATATCTGGAAGCTGGTCAATCGACCATTGCCTCACCTGAGTTTTACCGCGAGCCATGCGGGTTGACCGTGGGATCTCGTCGCGCGATTCCGCGTTAAAAAGAGTTTGACGCGCGGTAAGTTTTTCGTCGAGTCGGAAAATGCGTCGAATTTCGGTTGATGTGAAGCTGTTTTGTTCCATGCTTAATTTCCCCTGAATGTCGCTTTTCGTCGATTTAGACGTTTTATGCTAAAATTAGCGTAACCAAGAAAAAAACGTATCGCAATAGGCGAGTCAGTAATTTTCGCAAGTAACTCAGTTTTTGATAAATAAAAATGAACCCCGCGATGTCACCGAAAGTCTCCGCCAATCAGACTTTGGCATCCCATTATTGGGGACGAAGTCTCACGCGAAGAAACTATTTTACATCAAAAAGAGGCAGCATCCGGGATAATTTTTCGCAATGCGCAAAATTTCCTTGCCGGCATTTTTTCAAAATCTGAGCATAAAAAAACGAAATTCCGCTTGAGCAAATTTCGGTTCGGGAACCGATCCCAGCCGTGGAAAAAATTGGATACCCATAACGATGACTAAGGTAGTCTTCCCCCACCCTTAGGCGCTCCCCGTTTTCGGATTCATCATTCAAAGTCGCATTCAAAATTGCGCGAGCTTCGATCATTCTTTATCGCGAACTACGCAACCACTGTAGGCGTTTCCCTACACTAGAAAACATGGAAAAATGCGGGCCAAATTTGACGAATTTGCCAGGCCGAGCTACACGACTGATCCCGGTCTGGTAGACGGTCTGGAAGTCGGCCCACCTGTGTAACTGCATCTTTTGAATATGGCTGATGAATTCGGATTTGAGGGGAAGCTCTGCCAAACTCCCGACCACCCACTCACAACGAGTAGGTGGTCGGGAGTTTGGCAGAGGAAGAAAGTGAGTGAGTAAGACAGAGTTTTTTTAAGTCAGTTACACAGGTGGGATCAGGAATGTTTTTAGTGATGAAAGAGGATCAGTAGAGAGATGGAAATTGGAAGAATAGAGAAGAGATCGGGAGCGGGGAAAAGGCCGGGAGTAGGTAGTGCGAAGGTGCGTCGTGATGCGGCTAAGATTGTTCTTCAGGATCGGGATTATGAAATTTTACTTTGGTTAAATGAGATGGGTCCTCAAGACGCGGTGATTGTGGGGCTGCACTTCTTTTGCTCGCGAGGTGATGCGTTAAGTGTTGCCCGAGTTGAAACGGCGTCGCGAAGGTTGCGGGAGTTATCAGCTGCGGGGTTCACGCAAGGGTTTCGCATAGAGCTTAAGCGTCAGAATGTTTATCGCGCTACGTCGCGTGCAGCGGGAGTACTGCAAGCGCATTACCCCATGCATCGACAGCTCAAGGCGCAAACGGCGATTGGGCTAACGACGTTTGAACACAACGTTCAAGTTGCTTGGACGCGCGTTGCATTAGAGCGGCGAGGGGATGCAACAAGGCATGAGTAAGGAGGTTGCCCGTTTTTGATGGGAAGAGCCAAATTTTTTTGTGAGTAGGATCCATGATCCGGCGATGACTCAAGAGATAGTGAGTCATCGTATCTCTTGCCAAAGGGGGAAAAAGCGACATTCTTGAGCGTTTTCCAGAACCATTGGAGGCCTTGCCAAAGCGGGTTTGAAGCTTTTTGCTCTCAAAATAAAGATCGTGATCGAGTTCCAGGTGCATGAGCTCTTCAAGTCTCAAGCCACTTTCACCAGCCAACACGACCATGGCATAGTTTCGCGCTCGAATTTCACGGTGAGCGAATTTTGGATTTAGATATTGATTCCGAATGCAGGAGAAAAAATCATAGAGCTTGGCGGGCTCCATGGGCACGCCTTTGGGTTCCCCATCGTAAGAATGATTTGGCATGTCGTACTTACTGATAGGATGCTCAAATGGGCCATAGAGATCTCTTAGTAACCTGGCCTGTTGGTCCGAGCCAACGGCATAGGGGTGCTCCATCACATATGAAAAGAGCTGACTCAAAGTGGCGAGGTAGCATCGGAGCGTATCTACCGTGATTCCGGCCTCAAGGAGGCTACTGATGTAACCTTGGATGCGATGGCGACCCAACACGGGCTGTAGAGCTTCCCAGATCAGGAGTGGCCGGTAGGCTGATCCGTGCAAAGAGAGCCACCCATTGATGATTCTTTTGTGTCGGTATTGCGTGTGCGGAGAGAAGTTTCTGGAGCGGAGCGATTTGAAATAGGATTCAAGAATCTCGTGATGATCATGTTCCGCCTCTGCGCCGTAGGATTTAGGTTGAGACAAGACCTGTGATGATTTTTGGCTAAGGTCGATTAGTCGGAGCATGTGCTGTCGTCCTCATAGGGGTCAAAGAGTTCGCAGGAGACATCAAGCTCTCTGAACCTCATAAGCGCCTTTATAAGCGCAAGCAAGGTGTCATCGTCCAAGACGTTGAGCGCGTCACCTATTTGAAACCGGCTGGTCCCGCACCACAGATCCAGGGTCAACTGTACTAAGATGTATTCGCTATGACTGAGGAACCGGGCGAGATCCAAAAGTAGGTCGGCTGATAATCGTAGTCCTCCCTTGCGGTCAAACATAAAGGGCAAAAGATGCTCATGATGCTTTAGTAAGATCTGAATCGTCTGGGCAAGTTTAAGGTCCGCAAGGCCAAAATATTTAGGCTTCACAAAAAAATCTCCTCTTTGATTGGTCAAAGAGCAGATAGCGGAAAGCCTTTTGGCTAACGATGAACTTGTTTGAATAAAAGGAACGTAAAACCGTTCTAAAAAACCTTGGCAGCAGCGGGGGTTACGGTAATCCAAAACTTGTTTACACGGCGGATTCCAAGTTGGATCAAAACCCCCTCAATCGCAGCATCCAAAACTCCATTTAAAAATGACAAACCAAAGAAGTGGCCGCCCACTCGCAGGCACTCGATTAATTTTTTGGTTTTTAGGCGAAGGAGCGCAAGGCGCTGCTGTCTTCGTGTGCGGTGATAGAGGGGGTCGTACCGCTGTAAGTTCCTCTCTTGCCAAAGCTTTTCATTTTGTTGTTGTCTCTTGCTCTGGCAATTCCCGCAGGCACGTGGCCTCTTTACTTGGGGACGCGGCTTAAACATGGCATTACAAAATTCGCATTGATGCATTGGGGACCTCTCGCGGAAATTGGGTTATTTGGGTTCGCAAGAGGTACCCCTTTCTTGCTGATAAAACTCAAGAATCACTTGAGTAACTCTACTGGCGCTGGATCAACTGAAGATAGGTCTAGGAAAGTACTGTTGAAACTCCCCTGAGTGGAAAAAGCTCCTTACAAGAAACCTCCAATTGAATTTTTGGAGAAGCTCGTAGCACTTGTGCCTCAGCCGAGAATGCATCTGAGTAGATTCCATGGGTTTTTAGCCCCAAATCATAAATTTAGGGAGCAGGTTGTGCCGCCACCACCGCCTGAAGAAGAAGATCAAGAACCAGTGGAGGAGGGGAGTGTTCCGTGTCATCCCCAGGACCCCAGACGCCTGCGTTGGTCGGAGCTGCTTAAAAGGGTGTACAATATTGACTTAGAGACTTGCCCCGACTGCGGCGGGGCTTTAACGTTCATTGCAACCATCGTCGAGCGTGCTGTGGTTGAGAAGATCCTAACTCACCTTGCGCTTCCGGTGGAGCCGCCGAAGTTTCATCCGGCAAGGGCGCCTCCGCAAATGGACCTTTTTTCTGATTACTGACCGTCCACCCATCGGGACTAACCTTCAAATTATAGTCCTCGCAGGCGA
>CAIRTR010000197.1 GCA_903881565.1 Oligoflexia bacterium
CCCCGGGGTTGTCTGCAGCCCCCCGTCTATCTTTTTGGAAGGCTCTTCAAGAAGTCATGGCTGACGACGCGATTTTTCCCATTTTTCTTGGCGTAATACATCGCTTCATCAGAGGCTTTTAGGACATCATCAAAAGTCTGTCCATCTTCTGGAAAACTTGAAACTCCAACGCTGACCGAGACTTTCCCTAACGGCTGAAAAGAGGCGAAATCAAAATCGTGGGTTTCAATGGCTAGACGAATTCGATCTGCCAACGTGGTCGCCCCCTGCCAATCCACCTCAGGGCAAAGAATGGCGAACTCCTCTCCGCCGTAACGAGCCGGCAGATCGGTTGCGCGGCACATGCTCTGAAGAAGGCCTGCTAGTCTTCGCAAAAGCGCATCCCCCGCGGGATGGCCGTTCCGGTCATTATAGTGTTTGAAATTATCGATATCAAAAAAGATGATCGAATAGTTGCCTCCGTAACGAAGCGAGCGCGAATGCTCGGCCTCTAATTGCCTCTTGAAGTGCCTGAAGTTGAACAGGCCCGTCATCTCATCTACTTTGGTCATCATCGACAACTTGTCATTCGCAACTTCAAGTTCGGAGAGCAGCCCTGTGATGATCAAAAACAGTCTTCGAAGTCCGCCAACGATAAGGACACTCGAAAAGACGCCAATAATCAAACCCGCGAGAAGCGTTCCGATTAGAATATACGCCGCTTTTTGGGCAAAGCGGGTAGAGTCTGCTAGCATATCCTTGGTATCGGTTTGGATATATTGATTGACGTTGGTCATCCGGTCGACGAGATCAGCAACCCGCGCATCAAGGCTCGCACGTTTTTTGCTGCGAGCGTTCGAGGTATCGAGATCCGTTTCCAGTTCACTTTTGAATTTTTCCCAATCGCCCACCCAGGTTAGCAGATAGGATTCAAAGGGGCGCCCCTTGCTGCCGTCGATCTGCAGTTTGACCCGCTTGGTGATTTTATTAACGAGTGATCGTGCTGACTTTCGGTATTTGATTTGGTCCGCTGAGCCGACGGGAGTATGCATCTCTCGCAGAAGATCCTGTTCCAAGAGGCTGAGGAATCCGGATAGCTCCGCAAACGCGACCGTCGGTTGCATGGCCGTGTCATTTAGCTTGTAAAGGTCGCGAGTCGAACGCCAGTTGATGACGATGCCGGCTGCGCCTGTCAAGAGTAGGAGCGTCCCCAAGACAACCGGAAGAGACAGAAACTGTCTCATGACGCTACGATTGTTGTACGCGGGCACCTTTTCGTTGTTCATAAACCTGTATCTAATAGATCGGCAGAAAGGAGATTGGACTTGAGCGGACGATTGTGCCGGCAGCAGGTCTCAAGACTGGGAAAAATCCTTAAAATACAAGGTGGTGTGGTTGAGGACTAACTCGATACTTTTTTGTAACTAACGGCTCTCTGCATCACCCAGTGATTCAAGGCCAACATCCACTTCGCAGGAAAAAAACGGGGAAACAGAACAGCAACACAATTGGTCCAACCCGGAATAATCGCGCGACGGCGTTTGAATAATCCCTGGAGTCCGATTTTCGCCACAGCTTCAGAAGTCATCATGTTGGTATGAGCACTCGCTTTTAAAATTTGTCCAGAACGCTCGGTGAATTCTGAGTAAGTTCCGCCGGGCGCAATGAGCGTGACTGAGATATTGCTTTTTTTCAGATCATAACTTAAGGCTTCAGAAAACTCTTTGACGAAATGCTTTGTGGCACCGTAAACCGAAAAGTAAGGCACACTTAAATAAGAGGCTATCGAGCCGACATTCCCGATGTACGAGACCTTGCCATGGGTTCGCATATGGCCCACAAAATGGTAGGATAACTCCATTAAGGCCGTGACGTTAATTTGAATCATTTTCAAGTACTGCTCGACATCGTAATGCTGAAACGGCCCATAGACTCCCACTCCCGCATTATTTATTAAGACCTGGACGACTCTCCCTTGTGCCGTCGCACGTTCAAAAACTTGCTTGGCCTCGTGAGCTAAAGAGAGATCGGCATCAATCGCCTGATATTCGATCTGATACTGTTCTTTCAGCTCAGCCCCGAGTGCTTCCAGGCGGTCCAATCTGCGCGCAACCAGCAGGAGATTCATTCCTTGGGCGCCCATCTGTCGCGCCATGCTTTCGCCAATGCCGCTGCTGGCACCGGTTATGACTGCCCACATTCCTTTGCGTAATTGATTCGTTTGCATCGTTATCTCCAGGCTAAAACTATTTTGCCCTGACCCAGTCTATTTTCAATGAACTGATGGGCCAATGCCACATCTTTGGCTGGAAATATTTTTCCAATAACAGGTTTCAACTTCCATTCTTCTACCTTCGAAAATTGCCCTAAGATTTTTTTGATAGTAACTTCGTCTTCCATTAATTTTAAAGCATTTAATGCAAAGACTCCTTTATTTTGATCGAACATTTTAATCACACTAAAACGAGGCATCTGGATTGCCGCTTTGGCAATGGCAAAAAAATCGCGCTTTCCGCCCCTAATGCCATCAGAAATGCCCAGACAGACGATACGCCCCGTGGGAGCGAGGCGTTTATAATGGCGCATAATGCTCGAGCCGCCCTGTGTGTTGAGAACAAAATCGTAGCGTCCATCTTTGGAGTCTTGCCAAAATTCATTGTGCGTGCGCCCCCGAGCCCCCAACGACTCGATCAAACTTATCTTTGTGCTCGAGCTGGTAAGCCCCGTAATGTTGGCCCCAATTGCCTTTAACATTTGAATACTGAGAGTTCCGAGGCCCCCGCTGCCACAATCGATCAAAACCTTGTCGCCGGCACGCACTCGTCCCATTTCGAAAAGCGAAGCATAGGCGGTGATGAAGGCCACCGGAAGGCAGACCGCTTGCTCTAAAGTGAAGTCGGTGGGCAATGCTATAGCCATCCAATTCTTCACACGAATTTTTGATGAATAAGCGCCAAAGACTGAGCCCCCATAAACTTTATCCCCTGTTTTAAGGTGCTTGACGTCGGCACCGAATGCAGTCACCACACCACTAAATTCATAGCCTGGAACAAAAGGCTTTGGTGGGGCGTCCTTGTAGAAACCAAGGCGCATCATGATGTCCGCAAAATTGACACCGCTGTAATGAACCTCAACTTCGACTTCATCCGAAGCAAGGGGGCTAACAGATAGGTTTTCGTTTTTTTCTTCAAAAGAGAGAACGCCGGCGGGACCAAACTTGCGAATAGAGATTTGTTGCATTTAATACCCTTTTTTTTCCGCTGCTTCGGGAGGGGAGGGGCAAAAATCTTTTAATGAAGGACCTCCCCCTCC
>CAIRTR010000198.1 GCA_903881565.1 Oligoflexia bacterium
CTTCTTATCCACGACTTTCATAAAATGTAACGGGGGATCGCGCAGGGGGTATGCTAAGGGCACGCACGCATAAAAATCAGTATCCTCTTCGTAGTGAGGAGCCCAAGCCCGAATGGGGCGCACGTAGAGATGCTTTAGATCGCCGGCGCCTGGCGCGTCCTTATTCACACTGATCAGCGTAAAAGTGCTTCTGTCATCACTCAGCACAGGAACGACTGCCGGACAACTTTGGCCGGAAACATATTTATTAGGAAACTCAATACCGTCCACATTCTTGCCCGTCCACTTCGGATCATTCGTCCCGACGTAACTGGGTAAACCTTCGCCAGGCTTTAAGTTCGTCACTTTTCGATGATCATAGAACGCGAAGTTGCAGGGTTTGGGCCCGAGCATCGTGAATTCCTTTGAGGGGTCTGCGGGATTCTTCACCGGTCGATCCACAACAAAAATCGTATCTAAAGACTGGGCCTGCTCCATCGCACTCCCGTCGGTATCAAATATCGGCGGATAGAGCGCGACATATCTTCGCAACCGATAGGTTCGGCGAACCTGCCCGGAGCTATCCTTAAAAGCAGGGCACTGTCCGGAAAAACTAGGGGGTGCTGCAAAACCCAAACAGGACTTGATAAAACTACTGCCTCCACCGGCGGCCGCAGCATCTCCGGCATCCCCGCCACCTCCGCCATTCTTCGCAGTCTGAAAACATCCTGAAGTCGCTGACGTAGGGTCACCCGCAATTGCCAATTTGGTGAAGGCTTCAATTCCAACAGAAAAGTCGGGTGAAGGATTGAGTGACACGGCAAAACTAGAATCCAAAGGCCACGCTTGACCTTCGGTTCCCTTAGTTGTTGAAACAGACGCTTGAATTAAGGACTCTCGCACCTTAGGACAAACAAAACGGCCATTATCATAGTTAATGTCCCCGCTTTCAGAGTTTCGAATGAAAAGATTGTAGTAGTACGCTTGCGCGGAATTCTCGGGCGGAGGAAGGCCGTCGCAATCACTACCGCCCCCGCCGGCCTTGCGCACACAAAATTGGGAAGCCATCGGGAAACTTGCATTTTCCGCAGTCGCAGGATTCGGAACTTTTACCACCTTGCTGATGATGTCCATGCCGCGCTTGAACTGCTCATAGCACGAATAACGAAGAACGTTATCAAAGGTATTGCCTTTTTCATCCTGAAACGCGCCCGCCACTGCGGCCGCTCCTTTGGGAAAAGTATAGGGCTTCACTTCAAAGACCTCGGAGTTCCCGGTGGCCGGAACTATTGCCAGTTTGATCAAAGTCCCATCGGGAACTTCGGCATTGTAAACATTCGGCGCCTTACAACTTACAAAACCTGACTGAACATTGAGAACAGGAGTTCGAGAGAGTCGTGGAACTGTAACCGCACTTGCTCCTGTCTGATTGATCTCCTGCCAACTAAACTCACAATTGCAAGGCTTCGCCGTCTGTCCGCCTGCCCCTGCCGAAGTCACCGTATTGCAATGATAAGAGAACGGAGAGCTTTGTGCGTCAGTATTCAGAAAAATATTTACCGTCGGTGCCCCCGCGTTGGCATCGGTCGAAGCTTCAATCGTTGTCGAAGAAACACGATAAGTGAGGGCAGGATCAGTCGTAAGCGCGCTCGCCGAAGGATCGACTGCTGCCACAACAGGTACACCACTGGCCTTTGCCGTTGGCCTACGAGGCGCTCCCGAATTAACACACGCGGGAAACACCGCTGCGCTCAGTCCCAGCAAAAAGAGAAACCGAGTTAAAGAGGTTGTAGTGCACATACCGGAAACACTCCTTGGCGTGTTGGATCATCTCCCGGAGGGTCACCGTTACCGGCAACATCGTGGAGCTTGATCTTGTATTCAATTTTCTTGCTCGAATCACAATCGGGCTTTATCGCTTTATCAGGATCATCAGCGGTACAATCAGAATGCAGTGGATAACGATAGGGCGTATAAGGATAACTTGCCGTATTCTCCGCTTTAATCATATCCGCGGCCATCACGTCGGGAGGCGAGACCACAAACAAGAAGTCAAACCGCCCCACATCTATCGGATTGAACTGCCCATTCTCAAGTTGGGCATCAAAGATAGCTTGATTGGCACCTCCCACGGTATTCACGGCCCATTTATCTGACTTGAGCGCGCCACTTCCCGCATTCGCTTCTTTTAAGAAGATCTCATTCTCTGCAAGGGAAAAAGTTGGATCGGTCAAGACGTCGGTTCCGTAACCGGTAATCTTGGTACACGCCAAAGTCTTGGCACCATAGATTCGAACGTCTTTTGAGGGGGGGGTTGCAAAAACCATTGGATCAACCGGCTGCGAGGACTGGCAATCACCCACCACATATTCTGC
>CAIRTR010000199.1 GCA_903881565.1 Oligoflexia bacterium
CAATCCCCAGAGGTTCTCTATCCAGAGGTTCTCTATAATGAATACGGCTAAAAAATTGTCTATTTTCTAATCACCCACAAAACTCCTTGCGAGTGTCTGATCAGACACGGGAGGGGATTCTCCCGAGATTTCATGGAAAATCGCACGCACGCGTGCTGGCACCTCACTTGCTTTACTTCACTGCAAGGAGAGTGAGAAATTATGAAAAAATTTATTTGGTTACCCCTGGTTGGAGCTTTCATGTTCGCCCCTGTATTTGGGTTTGCAGACGGAGCGGGAGTTAAAGACGAAGGCAAGACTGTCGAATTCAAAATCGGCGCTTCTGATCAATCAGGAAGCACTGTGCTTGGAGTTGAGAAAACTGTGAAGACCGAAGATGGAGGCACCGTTAAAGGTTCTCTCATGGTTGAAGATCTCAATCAGGCAAGATTTCGTCTCCAATATGAGGGGAAGAAAAACTACTTTGATCGTGTTCCTAACGCCTATTATATTCCTGCAAGCGCTGACTGGAGTGCTGTGGTGGGAGATCAGAAAAGAGGACAAGCCCTCGCCTCAATCTATAAGGTAGGTATTCAAGGCCAAAGCAACCCAGACTACGCCTTTGGTGTGAAACTCAAAATCGAAGCCGCCCCTTACGTAGGTTTGGGAAAACATGGCGACGTATCCGCTGTGGGCGCCGGGATTGAAGTTAATACCGAATTGGGTATTGGGCTACAGCTTGATGCACTTAATCGCCTCGATGCTAACTTTAACCGGAAAACTTATGCCCAAATCGTGGGAGCTAATCAGGTGATCTCCGATGAGCAACTTAAAGAACTTCGCTGGACTCATCAGAATGCAGTAAGTGGTCAAAAAGCCTTCATGGCCCTGCAATCAATCAATCTTCAGCAGGATTCGATTAAGGACAGTGCAACGACCGCCGAAATGAATAACTTCACAGGCCTCACCGTCGGTGGAGCGTTCTAAGACTTAATCAAAGCTGAGAAATCAATTACTAACGCCTCCTGCTCACGCAGGGGGCGTTTTCGCGTTTAAGCTTCAGCAGTTTTTGTTCAGCATCCCGTGAATTGATTCTAAAACACATACGCAGTCGTGAGAATCACACCAAAGTTTCGAATCATAGCCCCGCTTGCCCTGAGTCTCATATGGAGATACATCACACGGCTTTTCTGTTCACAATGAGATATAAGGTCTATGTTTTTGTGAACATAGGCATAGTCAATATACTGATTTTAATCACAAATGATGATTTCATCATTTTTTTAACTCACATTTTGTGACTTTTGAATAGCCTTCCACCTGCTTCTCTGAGAAAATCTGATCATGAGGTCGGGAGTGCGACTGATGTTAGTCACCCTCTCCGACCCCTCGAAGGAGTTTCAGATGATATCCTCAATGAAGTTGGTTTCGGTTGTATCAGTAATAACTTTAGGGTTGGGTTCATTCGGTTGCGGCAAGCTCAAAGGAACAGCCGCGAGCGAAACTCCCGCGCCCGCTGCGAGCAGTTCAGGCGTGAGCTTAGCCAGTGCTGGTTACAATCTCCCCTCATCAGCCTCCTTTATAGGGAGCCTTTTTGATCGTTTTGTAATGACGAAGGCCTACGCCGCAACCACCTCGATCACAAGCATCAAATTATGCATCACAAAATTGAAACTGACCACGGCAAGTGGCACTGCAGTCTCAAAGGATTCCTCCGGTAAAATCTCCGTTCGCCTAGGCCTAGTTGATCTAGGAGATGGCACGACTCCCGTAACCTGGGGCACGTTTGAAGTTCCAGCCGATGCGGTGATCAAAAAGATCGCAGTCGAAGTTCATAAAGATCCTGAAAGCTGCGGAGGAGCGCAGTACTCTGCCATGATAAACGATCAGCAGATTTCTAAGGATCTGGAATTCAAATTCGTCTTTGCCAACGAAACTCCTGTCGCGGCAGGCGATACGCTAAAGCTTGCTTTAACCACCTTAGCCTCAAAGCTTGATCAGGCGGTTACGGCGGGGCAGTTTAACGACGAAAGCGTCTCGCACTTCATTGATGAGTCCATTGAAGATAGTGCGGAAAAAACCGAAAAAGCAGAATCAAAAGGTTGATCTTTATGGCCCACGCTCAACACACCCGAACGCGACCGCAGGTTCATGAGTACCAAGACTACCGGCTCCTGCTTCGCGATTGGTTGAAGTTTTTGAAGACTAGCCCTGAGGGAATCACTTTACGATCGCTTGCGAAAGAGTGCCAGGTATCCGCAAGTAATCTCTCGATGATTCTCTCAGGGAGTCGCAAATTGAGTGTTGCGCTCTTTGAGCAGCTCGCCCCGCGACTTGGCCTCAGTCCGTCTGAGCAATCGTATGTAAAGGTGCTACTGGTTCTGAGTGACTCGCAAAACTTGTCATCAGGCGCCGATGCCTTTGATCGGCTAAACCGCTTCAAGAAGTTTCAGCGTAAAAACCCAGCGGAATTCGAAGTGTTTCGCTATCTCACGCACTGGTACTATGTCGCGATTCGAGAAATGACGGCCCTGCCCGAGTTCAAGCTGGATGCTCGGTGGATTCAAAGTAGGTTGGGTGGCGAAATCAGTGTGAGGGAAATCGAGCGCGCCTTGAAGTTTCTCTTAGAGTACCACTATATTGAAACCCGAGCCGATGGCAGTGTGCGCCCTCCCGAGCGACCGATTGAATGTAAAGGCGAGGTTTTTCGATTGGCCCTCAGCAAGTATCATCGGGAGCTGCTAAAGCTGGGAATGTCATCGCTGGATGACGTGCCGAGCGATCAAAGGCAGCTTCTAGGGTTTACGCTTGCAGTGGATCAGAATTATTTTGGAAAAGTATCAAACATTCTGAAGAAGGCCTATGATGACATCATGGCGTTAGCGCAAGAACCCAAATCTTCAGATCGGGTCGTACACGTGGAGATGGCTTTGTTCCCAGTGACGAAGGCTAAAAAGAAACAAGAAGGAAGTGCAAAATGAGAACGCTAAAATCAGCCGAACAAAATCTTTTAGGGGTCCTGTTTTTGGCACTATTCTTTTCTGCCTGCGGAGGCACAGGGGTCGGAAACCCCATCAATAGCTCAGTCCCTACCGTTACCGGAACCGGCTCGGTATCCATTGCCAGCAGAGGCTTTAATTCCACCTCGGCCTTGTATTTTGCTCCGAACTTTTTAGTCGAAGTGCCCACTCAAAATACTCTGGCGCCATCGATCGCGAGTTTCAAGTTTTGTGTAACCCAACTCAGGCTTAAAAACGCCGCAGGAAGTGCCCTAGGGGAGGAGTCCGGCAGTGGGATGGTCTCCAAATTGGGACTTGTTGATCTAAGCAATGGCGCGCAAACCGTGACCTGGGGAAAAGCAACTCTCCCGATCGGCGCCGAAATCAAGAAAATGAATGTAGAAGTGCATAAAGATAAGGACACTTGCCCTGGCGCCGATTATTCGGCAAGCATCAACGGTCGAACGATTTCCAAAGATCTGGAGTTTACCTTTAATTTTGCAACAGCCAAATCCCTAAAAGATGGCGACGTCGTGACCTTGGCCTTGACCGCCCTGGTGACGAAACTCAACGACGCTGTGACGGCTGAGCAATTCGATGATGAAAATGTGTCAAAATACCTCGATGGATCTTTTGAAGATAGTGCGGACTAAAACGCGTGGCCAAGCGTGAGATAGTACGCATAGCCACCTTCTGAAAACGCGATATCCGTGGTGCCGACAAAGTCGTCGGTGAAGTAACTACCAATAATGGAGACGCCTGCACTTTTGTGAAAAGGGTTGTTACGAATTTCACCTAAACTTGCCCCGATTTTCCCAGTATCGACAAATACGCCTGAACCTACTTTGAGAGGCATATCAAAAATGCGCATTCGAATAACGACGGATCTGATCTCGGCTCGTGCCGTGAGCGCATTATTGGAGCTATAGCGCCCCAGCGGGAGTCCCCGAAGCGTTCCAAAACTCCCTAGTTTCGCCTTGTCCTGCAAAGGAGTGTCCTCACTGCTTTGCGCATAATGGAGTTGGATCGCAAACCATAACCACCTGGAGCTAATGAAGGGGTAATAAGCCCGCGCATCGAGGTCCGCTCTCGCCCAGTGTGGTGCGTCCTGAGCGAGCGCAGGCGATGAAATCAAGGCGCCCGAGAATCGATAGCCTTTTGAGGGTATAAACTCGGAGTCGCGCTTATCCATGATGAGCGACACTCCCAATTTTGGGTAATCGTGGTGCGTTTTCAGATTCCCAAAGTCGGTCGAGAATTGACTGAGCTCTTGAATGGGCTTTTGGGTTTCCGAGGAAACGGCAAGACTCAGTTCCAAATCAACATTGTCCACTATGTTCTTACGAACCGCCTGCGTGATTTCATATTTTCCAAAAAAATACTGATACACCCCCGAGCCTGCGAGTGCGCGATCGTAGACGGAGTGCTCGCCCAATCCAAAGTAGGGCTGATGATCATTCTGAAACGAAAGCACTTGGGTAAAGAGTCGCAAGTGATAGCGCGAGACTCCGGTGAGCTCATAGTTGGCAAAAGCAATATTGGGCCCGTGCTGAGCGTGGGTGAATTGCAGGGTCCAAAGGTTCTCAAACGAAGCAGGTTTTTCTTCTTCAGGGGGGTTATCATCCGACTTCTCTTGCG
This sequence comes from Oligoflexia bacterium, assembly GCA_903881565.1. GTDB lineage: Bacteria > Bdellovibrionota > UBA1018 > UBA1018 > UBA1018 > CAIRTR01. The sequence continues at coordinate 4,617 of CAIRTR010000199.1, forward strand.
GCGAGCCACCCCCATAATCAAATCTTCGCGCAAAGCCCCCGATCGAAAGGCCCAAGTCACTGGAGTAATTAAAAACAGGCAGGCCGCCCCAATGCACGCCCTGCCGATCACGTGCCTGCTCTCCTTCGTTGGCTTGAGCGGCGGGCAAAAAAAGAGGCGATAAAAAGGCTAATAAGCAAAGGGCGGAAAGCATCTATTTACCTGATTGAGCAATCTGGCGTTTGGGAAGAATTCGAGACAGCGGGAAAAGTGCCAGTTCAACATGATAAATCGGATCTTCACCTTCATCGCCTGCTCCGAGAGCCTCAACTTTTTCGGCGGCTTCACTTAGAATTCTACAAATCTGCTCGTACTTATCACGAGACACGGCCATTGAATGTCCCTGCAGGTAGCGTTGATCCGAAGGGGAGTTGCGAATGGCGTCCTGAGCCTTCTCCAGCATTTCTCGATGAAACTGTCCGAGCGCTAAGCGATAGACGCCGCCCGCACAATGAATCGGCTTCATGAGGGACTCAATTCGTCCATCAGCTAACTTCTTAAAAAAACTACCTTGCTCAAGAAAATCCAGCGCCTTTTTAATTTCATCAACCGCAACCTCGCCGGAGAGGCGCGCTTGAATCCACGGAGCATTCGCCTGAAAGCCCGGGAGCGTCGACATTTCTCGAATGGCTACATAGTACCAATGAGAGAGATAGTGCCAGGCTTCGTATTCTTTGGGATGCGCTTTACGAAATTCCGCAAAGGTTAAAAGCTTCATGACCGCACCTTGCCGGATCTCGCGGGATTCGGTTTCAGAAACCTGATAAAGCGTATCCAGGAATTCGCGTTCAATCGGCGCGAGCGCAATCTGGGCAAGAATTTTTTTGTGAGATTCAAAATCGAGTTTCCTGAATCGCCTGAGAGCCCTGACAATAAACTCCGCAGAGAGTCCGGTCTCTTCGGCCAACTTCTCCAGCGATCCGCCCTTTTTTGCTTTGTAGTGTCTCAACCAAGCGAGAAGAAACTCGCGGTAGTCCACGAAGCTAAATGGATTGGGCTGGTCGACGTCTCGACGTTTCCCAGGCGTGGTGCGCGGCTTTGGGACGTGATCATAAACGAGAGTGTGTTGTGTTTTGTAGGTTTTGAGTGCCTCTTGATACTGCCCTCGCAGCGTTGCCTTTTCGGCTTCGGATTTTGCATAGATAAGCTGCTGCCAGAGATCTTCTGTCTTTTTCTTCAGCTGATCCAGCATTGGAGGGGAGCTCATGCGCATATACTCGTCCTTGACTCCGCAAAAGCCAAGGGCAAAACGGGGTGTTGCTTTGTCAGTGCTCTTTCCAAACAGCAGATTTTGAATGCACCTGCGAGAGATAATATTGATTACATTGTTTCGCCCGCTGAAGAATTTGACGCTGCTGGAACGCGCGCAACAAGCTCTTGTGGGACGGTTTTAAGGATCTCATGTGGAAAGACACGATTGGGTTGCGTTTTAAATTATCACTTTTGTCCGGGATTAGGCGCTAAAATTTCGCAACTTGCGCCGTCGTAAATACGTATCGCTTTTGAAGCCCGCCCCGGGAAGGAGGCTGTATTCCGGCACTTACACTGCAAAATCAAAGACTTAGCGCGTCGAAGTATGAGTAATTATACCATATTTACCATTAGTATCGCGAAGTTAACTATTTTTCGGAAAAACAATTCAGCCGGTTGCGCGAGATACCTTTTCGTATACACTAAGGAGAACAGCGAGTTGTCATCCCTCCGAGCTTAAATTTGTGAATTTTTTGACAGACTATTAACTTGTGTTAGCATTTGGACAGCTTTCAGGGATTGTCAGGAATGCGTAGAGAAGTGAGGAAGTAAATGCAGCAGCTCAGTGAACTTTCAAATCTGATGAGTCAGCACATTAACTGGGTGGGCACCGCTTTGTTCGTTGGCTTTGGGAGCTGGCAGGTTATTTCAAAGAAGCGAAAGAGCGCACATGCTCAGAAATCTCTTAAGAAGTCCTCGCCCCAATCTCAGGGCACTGCTCAAAGCGCCCCCCTCGTGGAGCCGATTGGCTTGCACCCCGAATTTGATCGTGGTCTCTGCATTAGCTGTGGCACCTGCACTGCCGCATGCCCCGAAGGAAAAGTGATTCAAATGATCCAAGGGCGCCCCGAGCTTGTTTCTCCCGGCAAATGCGTCGGGCATGGCGAGTGCGAAAGAGTTTGTCCTCAAGATGCGATCTCACTGGTCTTTGGAACTCGCAAGCGTGGGAAAAATATTCCGAGAATTACGGCGAATTATGAGTCCAATGTTCCAGGCCTTTATATCGCAGGCGAACTAGGGGGAATGGGCCTGATTCGAAATGCGATTAAGCAAGGCACTCTTGCAGCCCAGCATGCCCTCGGCGAGATTGAGAAGACTCAAACACCAAAAACCCAAAAAACGGATGTCGATCTCGTCATTGTAGGCGCCGGGCCTGCAGGCTTGGCCGCGGCGCTGAGTGCCATTGAGAAGAAAAAGAGTTACCTTTGTATAGAGCAGGGAAGTTTTGGCGGTACCGTCTACAACTATCCTAGACAGAAAATCGTGATGACACTTCCGGCACAACTCCCCGTGATCGGAATAATGAAGTTTCGCGGTCACCAGGTATCCAAAGAAGAACTTCTGGAATTTTGGCAAAACACTAAAACAAAAACGGGCTTGGTGATTCAGGAGCAAACTCGATTTGAAAAACTCGTATCTGATACGGGGATCTTTCGGGTCACCGCAAATGGAAAAGAAATCACGGCGAAGAAGGTGATTTTGGCCATGGGCGTCCGGGGAACTCCGCGCAAATTAGGAATTCCAAACGAGGATCTCGCCAAAGTAGCTTATCAACTTATCGATGCCGATCAATATCAGGATCAGGACATCGCCATCGTGGGGGCGGGGAACTCGGCCCTCGAAGCCGCGCAATCATTGGCAGAAGCTAAACTTAGAAACCGCGTCACCTTGCTTGTAAGAGGAGACGCCCTTGATCGCGCCAATGAAAAAAATATCGAAAAAGTTTCTGCGCTTGTCAAGCAAGGCCGAATAACAATCCTGTATCGCACTTCGGTTTCAGGGTTAACTGCAGATACTCTTCTGGTGAAAAATGGGGAAGGGGTGATTCAAACTTTGCCAAATCACTTCTTGCTCGTGCTGGCTGGCACTGAAATGCCAGATAAACTCTTAACGAGTTTAGGGATTCAGATCGATACAAAGTTCGGGGAAACGTTAGGAAAGGGTAGTACAAATGCCTAAGTTTCAACATAGTGCTCTTCAGGGCCTTGGGCTTCTCCTCGTCTTTTTAAGCCTTTTAGGGTCAGGCTGTTTTGGCCTGGAAACTCCTGGAGTCAAAGACCCCGGGCGTACGATCGCAAGCTTTGTTCACACCGGCACCGAACCCACTTGCCTTCAATGTCACGCGCCCGTGGGCGATCACGCAGGGAAAAATGACTGCAAACTTTGCCATCTCCCACGAGGCTCCTGGGGTGCGCTCACACAATATTCTCACGCGCAGGCCTCCCAGAGTTGCGGAACATGCCATGAAATAAAGCGCCCTGCCCAGGCCGCTTTTCCCGCTCCTTCAGCCGCAAAAACAGGCCATTTTCCTGATGTAGACTGCTCAAGTTGTCATGCGGCGCCTGTAGGAGATTCCCCCTCCCGCGCCTTCTTGTTCTCCCATGCCGATTCTGCGGCGCGCGCGGTAACGTCCTGCTTGCCCTGTCATGAAGAGGGCCGAAAGAATCCTTCTCACTACGCGGGACAAGACTGCGTAAGTTGTCACGCAGATCCTGGGAAAAGTTGGGGAGCCTCTTCGGTAACGCCGCACCCTCAAAATACCCCAGCCCTTTTGAGCTGCAATCAATGTCATGAATCACAACGTCCCGCGACGACACAGTTCCCGGCTCCGGGCACTTCGGCCCCAGGGCACTATTCGACTCGCGATTGTTACGGTTGCCATAATCCCAAATCCAATTCGATTGCAACGTTCGCCTTTGATCATAGAGCCAATGGTAACCCCATGTTGAGTTGCATGCCTTGCCATGAAGCAAAACGGAAAAGTCCTGATCATTTTCCTGCGCAAGATTGTTCCGGCTGCCATCAAGACCCAGGCAAGTCATGGGCTCAATCCGCTTTGAGCCCGCACCCTGAAAACAATCCTGCGCCGATTTCCTGCAATGCGTGCCACGAAACCGCAAGGCCCGGCACCACTCAATATCCGGCACCCGGTCCCGCAGTATCGGGCCACTTTCCGCTGGATGACTGCTTAAACTGCCATTTACCCAGGACAGCCTCCGTTACAAAATTTCTGTTTCAGCACAATGCCAACGGCACGACGACTTCATCATGTATCCCATGCCATGAAGCAAAACGCCCCGCTGCAATCACGTCTCGTTTCTTGCACAATAATTACGGAGCCGGAGATTGTTATTCGTGCCACGATAAATCGGCAAGCGTTTGGAGCGGCGGAACCTATGGCCACAACCCAGAGCCAAGTGTCTGTGCGAATTGCCACACCAGTGATCGTCCTGCGGCTTTAGTGGGACGGTTTCTCCATAGTCCCTATGGCACAGGGGAGTGCAATACGTGTCACACCCGTACCGGTGTTGCCTGGTCCGGTGGGATTTACTCCCATCAGCCCGCTCCTGCCACTTGCGTGAGTTGCCATGCCGCTGATCGCCCCGCCAGTACTGTAAATGGCTTCTCACATACGCAATCCGGCACAGGGGAGTGCGCAAGCTGTCACACTTATCCAGGCGTAAAATGGACTTCGGGCACTTATTCGCATTCGCCAACCCCCGCAAGTTGTAACTCCTGCCACTCAAGCACCAGGCCTACGACTACGAGCAATCGCTTCTCCCACACACAATACGGGACTGGCGATTGCGTGAGTTGCCATACCCAAAACGTCGGAACGAATTGGACAGGCGGAAACTATAATCACGCACCCGCTCCTGCCTCTTGTAATCTGTGCCACTCAGGAGACCGACCTGCGGCCGTAGTGAACGGGTTTTCACACGCAACCTATGGCACGGGTGATTGCGTAAGCTGTCACACCAATCTCGGAACCACCTGGGCTGGCGGAATGTTCAGCCATGCTCCGACCCCGAGCGCATGTAACTCTTGCCATGAGACCCAAAGACCCAGTACCCATGCTTATCCGAACATGGCGGCGGGTACCGGACATTATACGGCCAAGGATTGTTACGCCTGTCATCGGCCAAAAATGACTGGCATTACGACGTTTGTATATGGACATTCGAATGCAGTGAACACAAACATTAGGTTCTGTTTACCTTGCCACCTCAGTCAGGGACAGACGAAGCATTCGGGTTCAAGCAGTGTGAGTTTCGCAGGTGATGGCAACTGTTATAACTGCCATACCAAAAAACGGTCATGGGATAATTGACCCATAAAGTATATACCGGAGAGAAATGATGACTCTGAAAATTTTTGTCAGGATTTGGGTGCTGCTTTTAGTCGTGTTAACTTACGAGGCTTGGGCCCTGAATCAAGCGCCATTCTATAGTTTGTTTGCGCTCGCGAAAGAGAACTTCAAGGACCTAAGTGGCTTAAATATCGATCCTGCGCCCGGAAAACCTATCAGCCTTTGGTATGGCTACATTGGATTTGCGCTGATGTTGCTCACCAATCTTTATGCCATTCGAAAACGCGCTGGGTGGCTACGAAACTGGGGCAAAGTGCCACGCTGGCTGGATTTTCACATTTTCTGCGGCCTAAGTGGTCCCACCTTTATTTTGTATCACACGAATTTCAAAATCGGCGGCTTGGTGGCGATCAGCTTTTGGAGCATGGTCGTTTCATTCTTAAGTGGTATCGTGGGACGCTACTTCTATGTGCAGCTGGGGAGGCAACGCGCCGAATTGGAAACAGAGGCTTTTGAATCTGAGAAGATTCTGGAAGCGCCTGACTCAGGGTTTTCAATTGCTCAGCGCGATGCGCTGCTTGTTTCCGCAGGCGTCCCCCTTGGAGGACACTCTGTGGGCGTTTTTGGCGCAGTGATGGGCTCTTTTGTCGGTGATTTGCGGCTTTTGCTGGCATTGCGGAGTTCGGCTCGAACGATTGCACCCGCTATCCGAAGAGCCTTGGGCGCCTATGCCGTTTCCCGACGACGTATGGCCTACTTGGGGCAGTTTCAAGAGGTCATGGGCTATTGGCATAGTTTTCATCTTCCCTTCGCCGTTTTCATGTACCTCGTTGCGGCGATTCACATCGCAGCGGCACTGCTTTTAGGCGTGAAGGGTTGAGGGCCAGAATGCGTCTTGGTATTTTTTTTGGCCTTGCACTCCTGCTTGCGGGGCTCACCACGCCTAGCATTGCGAGCACCATCAATGGCCGAATCATGACGGGTGGCTACGCAGCCCGCGAAACCTTGGCCGACATTGCTGATGGCCAAAGCAGGAACGATTCGGCCGTGTTCTCTTCGCGCCTTTTTCTTCAGGCCACCGAAGTGGGGCAAAGCAAAGTGGAGTACACCGCAGATGTCCGCGATAAACACGATTTTTTTGAAAAGCTCGATCGCGAGCGTTTGGAGTTAACCCCACAGAACACGTTTCAGATGCGGCAAATCTCTGCGCGCCAACCCCGCCTGGGAGCCGATCTTTATTTTGAAGCGGGACGCTTTGCGATTCCGGACGCAGGGGCAGTCTTTGTTGATGGAGCTGAATTCGGGCATCATTGGACGAGTTCTTGGAAAAGCTCGCTTTTTGCGGGTTTGAACCCAAAGCGCTTGGAGCGAAGTGATCTCGTTTTTGATCGCAACTCGTCCGTGGCAGGGACTTACTCCGTTTATCAACCCAGGGCCCAAGATTGGGACCGCAATACTTACTGGGCCAATGCTTTCGTGCTTCAACGCAGAGATGCAAATCTGGATCGTGTCTATTGGTTTCACCGCTTCATTTACCAATGGAGCCAAGAATGCCAAGTTTCAGGGGCGGTTTTTTGGGATTTTGTACCCCGCTCCTATATCCAATCAGGCAATATGTCTTGGCAGCAAAAATGGACGGAGCGGTTTTCAACTGACATAGTGGGTACCGTGATCGATGTGATCGAATACTCACATCGCCAGGGCGTTTTAGAGCGGCTCACGCCGAGTCCTTATAAAGAAGCCGAAACCACGTTGCGGCAAAAAGTGGGCGCAGACACTTTAATGGAATATCGCGCGGCCTATGGAGTTCGGCAATACGATGGGCTTACGAAGGCTGAGGGAGCGGTGGGTCCTACCTTTTTGAAACTGTTTGATCCGCATTTTACCGCCCAGTTTTTGATCGGAATGCGCAGAGATTTTGGAACTCAGGATCGCTTCTTTAAAATGGGGGTAGGGTACTATTCTCAACTTTGGGAACTTTCGTTGCGACAAGAACTTGAGGTTCAAAAACAAAGTGATAGCTCGCTCCTTCATCCGGTCGTGACTGAAGTCACGGCGGCGCGATATTTTTCAAATGCCCTTTTCATGACTGTTTCAATGGAGCGGGCCAATAATGAAAACGTCAATATCTGGAGCGGATTCTTCAAACTTGGTTATCGATTTGGAACTGAAAAAATTGCACCTCTTCGTGAGGGAACGCCTCAGCGAGGTCCTTTATGACTTTTTGGATGAGATTCTGTTTAATAGTGCTGGCCTTCAGCATGAGCGCGTCTGCCGACGAACCTTCGCAGGGTTTATTGAATAAACTTTTGGCTCCCGGCCCTCTGATTGAAGGGCATAAGAATCTGGAGCAGATCGGGTGTCTGAGTTGTCACTCCGTGGGGCAGGGAATTTCGGACTCAAAATGCCTCGAATGTCACAAAGAGTTTAAGGCCCAATTGGAGCGCCCAGATGCGTTTCATGGCAAAAAGATTCAAAACAAAAAGTGCTTTTCGTGCCATCAAGATCACAAAGGCCGCATGCTTGATTCAACTCAAGTTGATCCCAAGACGTTTGATCACGAACTTGCGGGGTATTCTCTCAAGGGAAAACACAAAAAAGTAAAATGCGAAGAATGCCACCTCGAAAAACGTGGTGCCTTCAAGGGAGCCAGTGGAGAGAAGAAGACTTTTCGCCTGGATGAACCCCGCTATATGGGGTTGAAACAAGCCTGCGTGGTTTGTCATAAGAAACAGGATCCGCACTTTTTCGTTGCCGATTCGCGGGGAAAATTTGCAGAAAAAGATTGTGACGCCTGTCACGGACCCGTGAGTTGGAAACAGGATGTCCGCTTCAACCACGATAAAGATACGAAGTATAAACTCCTAGGAAAGCACGCAAATTTAGGTATGCCAGAGGGTGCTCCTGCGGGCGCTAGCGCGCTATTGAAATGCAACAAATGTCATGCACCCTCCTTGGAAGTAGGGGAAAAGCCCACCGCAGAAAAGCTGATCTATCGCTGGTCTGGACTCGATCCTGCCTCTGAGCAAAAAAAGTGCGGCGTGTGCCATAACAGCAAGAGCGGTCGAGAAGCCGACAAGGGCCATAAGACGTTTAGCCCCCGTTTTGCCGCTCGCGATTGCAGTGATTGCCATTCGGAAAAAACCTGGAAGCGTTTTGACGACTCGCTAGAGCTCTTTGATCACCAGCGTGAAACGGCGTTTGCCTTGACGGGCAAGCACCTCAAAACGACTTGCAGAGATTGCCATTGGCCGAAAGTGACAGACTCAGAGGCCGACCCAAGCGAGCGCAAAGAGGTGTTTAGATTCCTGCCAACGCCTGAGAACCCGGATCCCAAAGCTAAGAAGTTTTGCTTAAGCTGTCATGTGAATGTTCATGAAAAGCAGTTTGGGAAAAAGTTTCGGGATAAGACCTGTACGGAGTGTCACACTGCGGTTGATTTCAAGAAGCGGCTTGAGTTTGATCACGACACGACTGCTTATCGGCTACTGGGCAAACACTTGCCGCCTTTAAAATGTGAGAAATGCCATATCCAAACCGTGGCACCCTCTGAGATCCTTCTGCCGCTTAAGAAGCCGCGCATCGGCGCAAAGTTTCAGTTCCCAGAGCTTGCGACCCAGAACTGCCAGGGATGCCATAAAGATCCTCACAAAGCAGAATTTGGTCCTCGTTGTACGGATTGCCACCAAGAATCCGATTGGAAGAAGACCCGGCAGTTTCATGCGCGCTTCACTCTTTCAGGAGTTCACTATTCATTGGCGTGTGCTCAATGCCACCGCGATTCGCGCAACCTAGGCGGAATGAGTCAGAACTGCGTCCTGTGCCACCAGAAGGATGATGTGCATGCCGGAAGTCTGCCCAAGTGCGATAGCTGCCATCGCCAGCAGGTTTGGGAGATGACGACGTTTAGGCATTCCTTGGGCAACTTTCCGCTTCGCGGGGTGCATCGCACCTTAGACTGTTACGCTTGCCATAAAAATGGCGTGTATAAAGGTGTGCCTAAGCGTTGCGTGGATTGCCATCTTAATGATGCGACTTCAGTGGCATTTCCACCGCATGTGCCGCTGCTCACGGCAAGAAACTGCGCGGAATGCCACAATCAGTTTTCGTTTAGATAAGTTTGGCAGCTCGAGTTCGGCGCTGCTGACGCAACTGCACCTGTCGCGCTACAGGCTCGCTTGTCTTTTGAATCAAAATCGCGCATCTTATCTCGATGAAAGATCCCATGAAGAGCCGGAAATCAAAGCGTTGGGTTATCAAAGCCGGCAGTAGCATGGTCTGTTCAGGTGGGCCCCTCTTGCTTCGCGCGTGGATGCAACAAGTGGCTGCCTTGAAACGAGATCATGGGATCGAAGTCATCTGGGTGACCTCCGGCGCGATTGCATCAGCCGTGGATCGCACTCAATTCATCCGGCATCTCGAGAAGAAGACCCTCTCGCAGAAACAGGCCCTCAGCGCGATTGGCCAGCCTCTGGTCATGGATCTCTATAACCTAGCGCTTCAGACCAATGGACTCATTGGCGCGCAAGTTTTACTGACTTATGATGATGTCGCCAATAAACACAGACGGGCGAATTTCATCAACACGATGGAACAGCTTTTAGCATGGGACGTTACCCCCGTACTGAATGAAAACGATGCGGTCGCGACCGAAGAAATCAAATTCGGAGATAACGACACACTCTCTGCAAAAGTCGCGTGTGCGATGAAGGCGGATCGGCTCATCATTTTGACCGACGTTGAGGGGCTCTATGATGCGGATCCCAGACAGCACAAAGATGCCAAACTTTTGAATCAGTTAAAAGGCATTTTCAAAAAAACGTTGGATTCGACGGGCCGCCATGCGGGTTCCCCTCGAGGAACCGGCGGAATGTATTCTAAGCTAACGGCCGCGAAAATGGCTGCGCGGCAAGGAATAGAAACCTGGCTCGTGAAGGGTGATGGACCCCAAGTTTTACTCAAAGTTGCAGAAAACCAGACCGTCGGAACCCGAATTCAGGTAAAATAAACTCATGAACTCGCCAAAGACCGCAATTCTCGCGACACTGAAGGCCGTAAAAAAAGCCGCGCAAGAACTTCGTAGTTCAAAAACCGCAACGAAAAACACTGTCCTGCTTGAAGCCGCAAGACTCTTAAAACACCGCCAAGAGGAGATCTTAGCTGCCAACGCCCAAGATCTAGCGGCTTTGCCAGCAGACTCCTCCAATGCGTTTCGAGATCGGCTGGCTCTTGATCCAAAACGCGTTGAGCAGATGATTACAGGCCTAGAGCAAGTCGCACTTCTGCCTGATCCCGTGGACGAAATCACTGAATTTAAAACCCTCTCAAACGGTCTTAAAGTTTCGCGCGTGCGGGCCCCGCTAGGGGTGATTCTGATGATTTTCGAATCACGGCCGAATGTGGCTGTTGAAGCGTTTTCGCTGGCGCTCAAATCCGGCAATGTCATTATTCTGCGCGGTGGAAAAGAATCGATGCACACGACGACGGTGCTGTACTCCCTCCTGGGAGAAGCGCTGAGCTTAGGCGGACTTTCTGGATCGTGTTTATGGGGGATCACGGATCCCGATCGAAGCCTCATTGAATTGCTGTTAAAACAGGCTACTTTCATCGATGTCGTTGTGCCTCGAGGGGGGAGTAAACTCATCGAATTTGTCGTTGAGAATGCGCGCATGCCGATCATCAAAAATGATCGTGGCCTTTGTCACGTCTACGTTCATGACGATGCGGATTTGGAGATGGCAATCAAGATCGTCGTGAACGCTAAAACCCAGCGCCCGGGGGTTTGCAATGCGATGGAGACGCTGCTTGTGCATCGCGATCGGGCCGGCGAATTGATTCCTAAGCTTTATGAAAAAACGTCAAACATCGGGCTTGCGTGGTTTTGTTGCCCGCAAAGTGCGGCACTTCTGAAGGGTCGCACCCACGTTCATGCGGCCACACAAGATTCATGGGACACCGAGTACCTGGATCTCAAGATGAACTGCAAAATCGTGGATTCGTTAGAAGACGCGATGGCGCATATCGAGATGCATGGATCCCGGCATTCTGAAGCGATTGTGACAAATTCCTTCAAAGCCGCAAAGGTGTTTCAATCAAGTATCGATGCCGCTGCCGTTTATTGGAACGCGTCCACGCGCTTCACAGATGGATTTGAATTGGGGTTAGGCGGGGAACTTGGGATCAGCACTCAAAAATTGCATGTCCGAGGACCTGTGGGGTTACGCGAACTGACCAGCCTGCGATGGATCATCGATGGCGAGGGGCAAACAAGGGCGTAGCCTTAGGTCTGCGCCTACGAAAGCTTGGGATGCGACATCCAAGTTACTTCGTTTTTGTTGTGACTCAGGTGCAGAATGCGAGAGTGTGGGAGTTTTCTAAATTGATCAATAATCCGATAATCAGGGCTGCCCGTGAATTTAACCGAGCAAACGAATTTTCCGCAATGACCTGAATCAATCCATCTTCGGATGTACTCGTAAAGTTTGTCCGGAAAACAGATCACGTCGCTAAAAACCCAATCCATCTTGCGCGGTTCAAACGAAAACGCGTCGCCTTTTGTGAATTCAATGTTTTTATATTTGCGTAGCTGATCACTCAAAGGGGAGCGGTCAATGCTGAGCACGTGTGCGCCAAGCTCCGCGAGGGCCCAGCTCCAAGACCCAGGCGAGGAGCCGAGATCAACGACGTGATCTTCTTTCCGGGGCCAATCGCCTATGATCGTGAGCGCTTCCCACAATTTGAGATAAGCACGAGATGGCGCCGTGATTTTGTCTTCAAAAAATGAGACTTTGCCGTCATAAGAGGGCCTGCGAATTTTTCGGCTATAATAAATCAACCCGGATTCGGCCATCGTAAAGACGGGTGGGGGATCCTTTTCGCCGCGAGACGGGAACCGATA
>CAIRTR010000200.1 GCA_903881565.1 Oligoflexia bacterium
CGCCCGCCGGAAAGCCATCCATCGCCAGCGTCTACATGCTTATCTTGTGTTTTAGATTGAGTCGCAAACGTCCACAAACAAACTTAAGCGACCCTCCGCAGACTTTAGTTTCGCAATCCGGGCGCCTACGAGACCCGGAAAACTAGCCCACTAAATGACGTTTTATCCTGAACCATGGGCGAGAACAGGTAAAACGGGTAGCCTAATTAATTAATTAACTAAGCAGCCATTGCGTAATTGTTGTCAATTACAGTTTGCCACTTTTTTAGGAGGCCTGTGGCCCCTCCGCATGCATCTGGGACTTCAAGACTCCCGTCGAAGCCGGATCGTCCCCGAAGTACTAGTATACCATGGATCGGCGCAAAAACTCTACCACCAATAAGACCTTAATAAGATTAGAGAAATTAATTATTAAAACGCGCCCCATTCTGATTGACGCGTCGAGTCAAAAAAGGTAAACCACTCTTGCCCAAACCAAAGGGGGAACTCAATGTCGAAACGAATTCAAAAAACCACGCGCCACCAAAACATCATCATCCTCTCTGCACTGCTTGTGTTTGGAACCCATTGTGGAAAAACCGTTTCACGAATTCCAGCGCCTTCTGCCGAACAGGCGATTGAGAATCTTCGCTCAGGCAGTTTGATTCGCGCAATTGAAAATCAAAACGCATCCGCCTCACCAACACCCGCGCCCGACTCAACGCCCGAAGCTTCAGCTACACCCGAACCTTCGTCCAGTTCCTTACCCGAACCCGCTGCCTCTGCGGAGCCCGCGCCTGCTGTTACCAATCCTTGTTTAAATCCAGTGGCCGAAGTTTCTGACCTGGGAAAATGCCTGCGCGAGCAACTCTCGTATGTCGATCTCATTACGAAAGCGCTCGAATTCTACAAGACTTTTCAGATGCCCAAAACAGGAGATGTGCTCTCGCTGATGACTGAGGTTGATCTTAAGGCGTTTCTCGCGGCAAACGACGAAGACCTGATTGAGTCTTTCATGACTAAGTCCAAGAACACGTTTCGCGCCTCCTATACAAACGCGGAACTCGATGAGTTGCTCACCCTTGTGATTCGCAAGAGGCAGGAACTTGATCGCGCAAAAACGAAAATATTTGCAGCACTCGATCTTCACCGTCCGCTGGTTGAAGCGGCTGCAAAAGATAATAATCGGTACCGGGCATTGTTGGCATTCAGAGATGCCGCAAAGTCCGCTGACCCCAAGATTTTGCTCGAAGCTCTTTTGAAATCTTTAAAAGACGACTACGAACTTCCGTGCGCGATAGAGCGTTTTCCCGCAGATCTGCTGAATCCCTATGCTTTGACTGATCTCGTCCCCGCAGTAGGAATGGAAGAGCAGCCGATGTCTTATTTCTTGGAAAATCCATTTACGGCCGCACTCCTGGCCCAAGCGGAGTTAGGCGGAAACTCCGACGACGTTGCGCGCACCTTAAACACCTATAAAAAGATTCGCGATATCGATAACCCTGAATTGCGTGCGTTTGTCCCCCCAGGTAAATCTCCGGCACGCGTGGCGGTGTTGGATACCGGCGTGGATTTTGTGCAATACCCTGAGCTAGAAACATTTTTGGAAGGGGGGGCCGATTATGCGGATGGGGATTTGAATCCCTATCTTCCCGCCATGGGCGATACCCTCTCCCACGGTAGTGGAACCACGGCATCAGTGCTGACTGTTTTAGCGCATTATGCGCCCGAGGGATTGCAGAAAAAAAATATCGCGGTGAATGTTTGGAAAACCTATTCGATCAGAAACCTGCTTTCCGGAACGAGCTCGTTGCAATCAGATTGGAAGATGCGCTTCTCCCTTCAGGAAGGGATTTTGGCGCAAATCCTGCGCAAAAATGAGAATAATCCTGAATCTCCCTTGCCTCCACCTCACGTTGTTTCGGTCTCCATGGCGTTTGGGTTTCAGCCTCTGCTTGAAGCCGCAAAGCAAACCGACGTGCTAAAAAAAGCTCCTTGGTTGTGGGTGATGGCGGCGGGAAACAGCGCCGTGACGATGGCGACCGATCAAATTCCACCTTGCTTCTCTGACGTCCCAAAAGCCAATCGAATGGATGAGCGCACCCTTTGTGTGGGCGCCTTGGTGCGGGGAATTCTCACGGATCGAATCGCGTACTATTCAAATTACGGGGACCGCGTCGATATTTATACTTACGAAAGTTTCACGGGCCTGTGTCCGAATGGCACCTCGTGCTCAACACCCGCGATTTCGGCGGCGGCAATTGCGCTCAAAGAGAGATATCCTACTCTGACGCCTGAGCAGATCAAGAAGGCCTTGGTCAAGGCGTCCGTCTCGCGCGAGTTAATAATTGATTTGGATTATGGTAATCCCCATGTCAAAGAACTCGCGGATCTGGGCTTGATTGAGTCAAAGAGGACCGTCAACTTTTTTGATCCTACGACGATGCTTCCCAAAGCCTTTGAAGAAGCCCGGAAGCTCGCAAAGCACTAGACTTGCATCCTCTGGACGAAGGAGGATTTATTTATGTTGCGCAGAGCTTATGCAGTGTGGAACGGGGGCCTAAAGTCCGGGAGCGGTACGGTCTCGAGTGAGAGCATGGTGCTCTCTGAGATTCCTTATTCGTTTGGAACTCGATTTGAAGATGACCCCGGCACGAATCCTGAGGAATTAATCGCGGCTGCTCACGCCGCCTGCTTTTCGATGGCGCTGTCGGCCGAACTTGAGAAGGCGGGCGCCACTACGAAAAATGTGATTACGGCCGCAATCGTGACGCTGCAGAAGGACGCTCAAGGCTTTAGACTTAGCGAAGTGCATCTGGATGTCATTGCGGAGGCAACGTCGATTTCACCCGAAAAGTTTGCAATGCTTGCAGAAACGGCCAAAACAAATTGCCCGATTTCCAAAGCGCTTAAGGTGAAGGTCACGATGAGCGCCGCATTGAAGCAAAAAGCGGCATGAGTGCGCTAGCTTAAAAATAGCGAAGGATCGCCAAGCCCCTCGCGCACCAAAACGGGCTGCTCATCGACCAAATCAAGTACGGTGGATTCGTGGGGCTCAAGCCCCCCGCAATCAATGACGGCGTCTAACTTGTAGCCCCAGATTTTTTCAATTTCGCGGGCGTCTCCGGTATAATTGCCCTCTAAATCGCGCGCACTCACGTTGAGAATAGGGGAACCAAACGCCCGGATCAGCTCTTGCACGATCGGATTCTCAGGGACACGAATGCCCACTTCGCGTCGTTTCCCATGTAAACCGCGCGGCACCGTCTTGAGCGCGGGCAGAATAAAAGTAAAAGGCCCGGGAAGCGCTCGTTTCATGGTGCGAAAAATCCGGTCCGAGATCACCGCGTATTGACTCACCATCGTGATATCGGAGCATAAGAGTGAAGCCGGTTTTCCTGGGGGGCGCTTTGTTTGCTCAAAAAGCAGGGATACTGCCTTAGGCTGAAACGGATCGACGCCGATTCCGTAAGTCGTGTCGGTGGGGTAGGCTAGGATTCCTCCTTGTTTCAAGAGGTGCACGGCATTGGCCACTTTTTTCAAATTAGGATAATCAGCATCGACGGTCAAAATCATGGGTTCATCCTTTTACTTTACTGCTACTTTCCCTGCTACTGCAAGGTGGTGCGAAACCGTCGAAAACTCAAGAGCGTCAACACCGTGGCCATGACGGCCAAGATCCCAATATGGGTCAGGACATACTCCGTACCACCGCCCTTGATCATGATGTTTCTGAGCAGTCCCATATAGTGAGACAGCGGGTCCAGCGACGCAATCCATCTTAGCGCGGTGGGCATGTTTTCCAGCGGAAACATCAACCCTGAAAACATGATCATCGGAAACAAGAAGAAAAAACCGGCCAAAGTCGCCTGCTGCTGGTTTTGACAATAGGTCGAGATCAGGGTCCCAATCGCAACCGCCGTACAAACAAAGACAAAAGCCGATAAGAAGAGCAGAAAAAGAGAACCCCGAAGAGGCACTTGAAAGATAAATACGGCCACTGCAAGAACGAGCGGAAAATTGGACATGCCCAGCACCACATAAGGGATCGTTTTTCCGAAAATCACTTCAGTCGCCGAAATCGGCGCCGAAATCAACATCTCAAAGGTGCCCTGTTCTTTTTCGCGCACGATCGCTATGGTGGTGAGAATCATCGTCGTGATGATCATGAGCATGCAAATCGTTCCAGGCACCATGAACGCCGAGGTCTGAAGATCGGGGTTAAAGAGCACTCGGACTTGAAAGGCAATGGGGGGCTCAGGTTTGATCAATTTTAAATGATCCATCACGGTCTGTTGAATAATGCCCTTGAGATACCCTTCTACCGATTGGGCCTGGGTCACGTTGGTGGCATTTATGAGCAACTGCAAGGGCGCCGAATTGCGACCCAATGCGCGCGAAAATCCGCCAGGAGGCGGAATGAGTACCGCATCCGCCTCTCCCGATTCAATGATGTGATAGGGATCCGTCTGTGTGCTTTGCGCAGGAACAAACCAACCGCTTGCGATGCTTTGATTGTAAACATCGCGAAGAACGGTGTCTTTTGAGTCAAAAATTGCAGCCAGACGAATATTGCGAACTTCACTTGAAATCGCCACACCAAAAAGGGTGAGCTGAACCATGGGCATGATAAAAAGCAGAATCCGCATTCGTTTGTCACGCAAAGTCTGCGTCAGCTCTTTGCGAATAAAGCCCAAAAGGGTTCGATTAAGACTCATGGCTCTAAATCCCTCTTGAAACGCCTGATGCCCATCGTGATCATGAGCGCGCATAGTGCGGTTAGGGCCAGAAACGGGATCGCAAGTTCGACAAGCGTCGCGCCCTTGAGAAAACTATCGCGTGAAATACGCATGAACCAACGAGCCGGCAGTAACATCGTCAGATATCGAAAAAACTTGGGCATGCTCTCAATGGGAAAAACAAAGCCTGAAAGGAGCTGGGAGGGGAGCATTCCCGTCATCATCGCAAGTTGCATGGCCAACTGCTGTTTGCGCGTGACGACCGAGATCAGCAGGCCTTGCGCAAGATAGGTGAGGAGAAACAAAAAACAGCCTAACCCATAAACGGCCAAGTTGCCGACAAACGGAACTCCAAAGAAGACACGCGCAATGATAAAGACAAACGTTATGGCCAGCGTGCCCAATGCCCCGTACGGGGCAAGTTTCCCAATGACGATTTCGATAGGTCGGACGGGGGTGGAGAGCAAAAGTTCCATGGATCCGTTTTCCCATTCTCGCGCGACGGTTAAGGCCGTAAGCAGAATCGAGAGCATTGCCATGACAATGACGTTTAAGCCCGGGATCACAAACCAGCGGCTATTAAGCTCGGGATTGAACAAGAAACGGGTGCGTATCTCGTAAAATACGGGCGGATCAAATTCGCCGATACGTTTTGATGCGATATTCTGAATGCTCGAGAGATAGCCCAAAACCGGACCTACCGTCGAATTATCGGAGCCATCCACCAAAATCTGCGATCGCGATCCTCGACCGGCCAACAGATCTTTTTCAAATCCAGGAGGGATAATCAGTCCCGCATGAGTTCGTTGCGCCATGATGTCGGTCAAGGCTAGGCTGGGATCGGAGATGTGTTTGATCTCAAAATACTGAGAGCTTCCAAACGTATCGATTAGCCTGCGAGAACTTTGCGTGTTATCCGCGTCGCTGACCGAGATCGGAATGTTTTTAACATTAAATTCAATGGCGATCCCGAACATGATGACCATGAAGACGGGAATGACCAGCGCTACTCCCAAAGTGAACGGATCGCGCATGATATGAAAATACTCTTTTTTGGCAATGGCAGCAGCCCGGCGCCAGGAAAATTTCGAAGAATATTTCGAAGAATATTTCATTTGGACCCGCCTTCGACCGTGTGAATGAACACGTCTTCAAGGGAGGGCTGAATTTTACGAATCGTAAACCGTGACTCAAATTCACCTTTGTGCTCAGCCCATTCTTTTTCGTCTCTTGGGGAGGCATGAAACCTGAGGCCATAGGGTTCAAAAAACGAGAACAGCGGATTTTTGCCTAAGGTTGTGATCTCCTCAAAACGTAGAGCGCCTTTGGGGTCAAACTCGTACATGGGTTTTGGAAAAGCCGAGGCTTTGAGCCCCGCCGGCGTATCCAGCGCAATGATTTTTCCTTCTCGCATTAATGCAATGCGATCGCATTGCTCGGCTTCATCCATATAGTGAGTCGTCACGAAAACCGTTTTGCCTGAATCAGCGAGTTTTCGAATCAAAGCCCAAAAACGCCCGCGAGAAGCCGGTGAAACGCCTGCCGTGGGCTCATCCAAAAAAACAACGCTAGGATCATGAAGGAGCGCGGACGCCAAAGAGACCTGTTGTTTCGTTCCGCCCGGGAGATCGGAAACCATGGATTTAAGGGAGCGATCAAAGGAGATGAAGTCAAAGAGCTCTTTGCGGCGTTTTAGAAAAACCTGGCGATCCAGTTTGCGCAAAGAAGCCGTGAAGTTCAAATTCTCTTCAACCGTAAGGTCATTGTAAAGGGTGAACTTTTGAGACATGTATCCGACCTGGGATTTAATCGCTTTTTCGCCGTCTTCTAGGCTTCGATCGGCGACCCGGACAAAGCCTTCGGTAGGGACGAGCAGGCCGCATAATACCCGGATGGTCGTCGTTTTTCCGGCGCCGTTTGCGCCCAAAAAACCAAAAATTTCGCCCCTTTTGACACTAAACGAGATCGCATCGACTGCCGTAAAATCGCCGAATTTGACGGTGAGGTCCTTTACTTCTACTGCGACCTCGACTGCGGTGTCGGCGTTAGTCATGAGCCCCCCGACGTAAGAAAAGTTCATCAAAATTCTTGGCCTTCTCCGCTTCGAGTAATTCGCGAGGCGAGCCTTCAATAACGAGACGACCTTTTTCCAAAAGATGCACATGGCCGCAGCGCTCGGCCTCATCCATGTACGCGGTGGTCACCACGATCAGAATATTCTGGTCCGAAAGAATGTACAAAAGTTCCCAGAACTCCCGGCGACTGATGGGATCTACGCCATTGGTGGGCTCATCCAGCAGCATGATTTTGGGGGAGCGAAGCAGGGCGCACATCAAACCCAGTTTTTTATACATTCCACCCGATAGTTTTCCAGCGGGCCTTGAGGTGAACTCCGTGAGCCGTGTGATCTTCAGCAGCTCCTCTCGGCGGCTGGTATAGAGTTCGTCAGGAATTCCATAAAGGTTCCGAAAAAAATCCAAATGCTCTCCGATAGAGAGATCCGGGTAAAGACTCTGACTCTGAGGCATGTAGGCGATGTCGGGGCGAATGTCTTCAAAGGAGATGGGGTTGCCTTCTCGCTTAAACTCCACGCAGCCCTCAGTGGGCTTTAGAAGTTTTAAAATGATCCGCATCAACGTCGTTTTTCCCGCACCTTCGGGGCCGATCACGCCATGCATGCGGCCTGAGGTGAAGTCCAAGGTAAGGCCGTCAAGCGCGTTGATCGCCTGAAAGCTTTTCTTGATCCCGCGGACGTTGATGGAAAGTGCGGCGTGGGGCATTGCGAGTCTATTCTACTTTTTACTCTTGTGGCAGTTTGACTTCGACGGTCATTCCAGGCTTGAGCACTTCTTGTTCATTGCTTTCGGCAAAGCTGACTTTGACTCCAAAGACCAGCCGAGAACGCTCGGCGCGGGTTTGCACGTTCTTTGGCGTAAACTCGGCTTCTTCGCTGATTTTGATGATCGTACCTTGAAACTCCCGCTCGTTTAGTTCCGGGAGAAATGCTTTGAGCTTCATGCCGGGCTTTAATTTCGCAATCATTGTTTGAGGGACATAAATGTAAGTCCAGATTTCTTTGATATTCGCAAGGGTGAGGAGTTTTGTGCCAGGGTTCACCCATTCACCGGGTTCGTGATAGCGACTTAAGACCGCTCCCTTGATGGGGGAGCGAACGGTGCACCAGCTCACGCGCACATCCACATCCTGTTTTCGGTTTTTCGTTTGATCAAAGATCTCCTGAGACGCGCTCCCGGCCTTGTAGAGCCTGAGATTGCGCTGAAAGTTTTCGTTGGCAAGGTCGGAGGCGACTTTGAGATCGTCACAGGCGAGAACCACAAGTTCTTGATTCTCCGTGACCTGCTCGCCCTCTTGTACTTTGACAGTGGCAATGGTGGAGGGCAGTCTTGCTGAAAGATCGACTTTGGTCGCCTCAAGAGTGCCGGCGTAGCGGAACACTTCTTTAAAGATGACAAACTTGGCGGCAACACCCGCGCCGATGAGAAGCACAAGAAGGAGCATGACCTTTTTTTTCGGAGGCGTTTTCTTGGGGCTTGGGTCTTCAGTTTTGAGAGTCATGAAACGGGTCCTTTCCACTTTGTCCACTTAATCCATTTTGTCCTGAAAGTGAGCGAAGTGTGATGATTTGGCTTAAAATCTGCGCATCGATTCGGGCGGCGGTGACCTTGGCTTGAAGTGCTTGATTATTGGCATTTTGGACGTCCACGAGATTGTTTCTGCCTGCTTTGTAGGAACTGTAAAAAAGGCTAGCGACCTCTTCAGATTGCAGAACATCCTGTGCTGCTAGAGTTTTTTGCGTGTAAAGACTTTGCAGCATGTCGGACCCTTTCGCAAAATCGCGCTGAATATCGCTGTTCAATTGATCCTCGCGAAACCGCGTGGCTTCGGCGTCTTTGAGTTTTTGCGCTGCGAGTGGGCGATTCGTATCCCCAAGAAAAAGGGGCAGTGTCAGGCTTACTCCCACAGCGGTTTGATTGATCCGTTCGGGTGTCGGGCCATTGGGGTAGGCTAGCGACGCGGCCGCTATGAGCTGGAGCGTGGGATAAAGCTTGGCTTTCATCCCTTCGGCTGCAAGTTCTGCGGCTTCTGCTTGCAGGTGCAGACTCTTGATCTGGGGCTGGCCCTGATCGGGTGGGGGGATCGAGTTTGCATTTTCATGTGAGGCTGAAACTTTAAGGGGGTCAGTTTTAATAACAAGCGTGACGGGTTGAATCCCTTCGGGGCCGGGATGGGCGAGATCGGTGAACTTCTCTTCGCCCATGAGCGAAAACAGATCGCGCAGCGAGGTGGTGAGTTCCGCCTGTTTTTGCTTAAATTGCAGGTCGAAATTCAAAACGCTCCGCTGGGAACTCACGAGATCCAAACGGGAGGAGGCCCCTGCACGAAAACGATTTGAAACGTCTTTGCCCTGCGCTTTTGCAAGCTCCAGGGATCCAGAGACGAGTCTAAGCTCTTCAAGGTTCAGTTGCACGCGCAAGTAGGCCAGGCGAAGATTCGCGAGAAGCCCGTTTTGGACGCTCTTTCGCTCTTCAAGACGGGAGAGGGCTAGGAGCGAAAAACTTTTATAGTTCTGTCGTGCGGCTCCCGTGTCCCAGAGATTGTAGCGCAGTACGGGGCCGATCCCGTAGCTCGAATTCGTGGTGAGAGGTGTGCGAACAGGTCCCGTTGCAAGGGTGGGGACCGTTCCCAGGTGCTGATAGTTTGCTTCTAACGAAAGTTTTGGAAGCATTGATGTATACTGAGCCTCCGCAAATTCGACGGCCCCTTCGGCGTCACTGAAACTAGCCTTCAGCCGCGGCGAGGTCGTGAGTGCCCTTCTTTCGGCTTGAGGCAGCGTGAGACTCAAACTCTCGGTTTGAGCGAAACCGAGGTGAGGGAGCAAAAGGGCCAGCAGCGCCAACCGTAAGGGAAATGTCATGGGTATTTTCATGGACGCGTTCATGGATTTGCGTTCTTGATTTGATCAAATGCACTTTGCGCCCAGGCCTTGGCGATGAGGCGTCCTGCGGGTCCTAATGAATCGTAGTGTGCGCCATCGCCTCCGGTTGCAGGGTAGTGAGTAACAAGCCTGCTGTCGAAGAGCTCACAAATTCCGATGGTTTCAGTTTTGATGAGATCGTAGAGTTGGCTGAATTTAGGCTCGGTCTTGTTTCGACCATTAGGAGGTCCAATCCAGAAACAACGCCGCCCCGGCTTTTTCGCAAGCTGCTCGGAAACGAGTGTCAGCATTTCGCGCGTGGTGGTTTGGGCGTGATCCAGTGAATCGCCCATTAAATTTGCCCCTAGTTCAATGATGATAAGGTCTGGGTCCTGATGGGTGATGAGTTCGCGCAGGAGGGGGGTTGCGTGTTTCGCAGTTTCGGTTTTTTTGCCATCAACGTCTGAAAAATAGCCACAAGGGGTCTCATGCCCCGAAAACCACCAGTCCGGTGAAGACCCGCAGCTGGCGTAGGTTTCAACCCGAGCCCCCCCTTGTTCTGCACCTAAGGAGGAGAGAAGCGTGTCCATGGTTTTTCCGAAAGTCCCGACCGAATGGGAGTCACCGATGAAAAGGACGTGTAAAGGGGTGTCTGCAAAGGCAGGGGAGAGGCCCAATAGGGCGGCTCCGAGACTCAGGAGTATTGTAAAATAATGCATGTGAAAACCTCCATTTAGCTCTCCTCAACTAACAAGGTGGAGAGGGAAGAACAAGGGTTTTCGTTATTTCTTTACGAGCCTTGCGACCGTTTTCAGAAGAACGCTCGCGTCTACCGGCTTCGCAAGATAGCCCTGAAAGCCCGCTTCATTTGCACGTTTCTGGTCCTCCGGCCCCGCGAATGCCGTTAATGCGATCACGGGGGTTGGATCGTTATGTTGCGAAGGCCTGTTTCTGATTTGTTTGAGAAGCCCATAGCCATCGAGTTCAGGCATTGCGATATCACTGACAATTAGGTTGGGTGTGAAAGTGTTCAAGACTTCAAGGGCTTCTTTGGCTGACAAAACCGGACGGACGACGAGGCCATAAGATTCGAGCACCATTTTGATCGCTTCAAGAGTGGGTGGATCGTCGTCAACACACAGGATCTTCACACCCTTGATTAGGTCGAGCTCCTCTGATGTGGGTTGGGGGATGAGTTCAATGCCCAGTTTATGCGCAAGCGGAGACTCGGTTTGCAAGGCGACGGCTCGAATCGGAAGCGAAACTGTAAACGTGGCTCCCAGGCCCTTACCTGGGCTTTCGGCTTTAATGGTGCCGCCCATCATCCTACAGAGGCTGCTTGAAATCGCAAGGCCCAGCCCAAGTCCTCCGTGGTGGCGGGTTGAGGAACTATCAGCCTGAGAAAACCGATTGAAGAGCTGGCCCAAAAAATCAGGCGCAATGCCCATTCCGTTATCGCGAATCGCAAACTCCGCATAATCACCGCGCCGGCGCAAGCTGACCCAGAGCTTGCCTCCCCGTGATGAAAATTTGAGGGCGTTCCCTAAAAGGTTCCACAAAATCTGGCGCAGTCGTACTGGGTCAGCAAAAATGGTCGTCACTTCGGGGTCGATGTCTTGGAGCACTTCGATCTGTTTTTCTGCGGCCGCTAAAGCAACGGCGTTGATTTCTTCGAATAGGACCTGTGCGGGAGAAATCTCCCAACAGTCAAGAACCAGTTTTCCTGAAGCGATTCGAGAAACATCAAGAAGGTCATTGATGAGCCGAGACTGGGCCAGTGCACTTTGTTCAATCGCTCCGATCCCTTTTTGCGCTTTATCCGGGGCAAGTTTGCCGGTTTTGATGAGTTGCGACCAAGATAAGATCGCCGTCAGAGGTGTGCGCAATTCATGCGAAAGAGTAGCAAGAAAAAGATCTTTTGATCGATTGGCTTGCTCGGCGGCTTCTTTGGCTTCGCGCAATGCTTCGTCAGCTTGCCTGCGCTCGGTGATGTTTTGAAAGACCCCAAAAACAGTTTTGGCTTCAGCTGAGAACAGCCGCCGTTTTCCAAGTGCACGAACCATTCGAGAATTACCTTTTGCCGTGATTATTTCTAACTCTAGATCATACGGATCGCCCTGGTCGATGGTACGTTGCAAAGCTTGGGTAATAATCGGAATGGATGCGGGGGTATAGAAGCCAATGGCTTTGTCCACTGTCGGTTTGAAGCTCGCATCCACTTCGTGGATATGATAGACTTCATCGGTCCACGTCAGTTCTTGCTTTATAAGATCGAACTCCCAGCCACCGATTTTTCCCAGGTTTCCAGTTTCATTGAGAAGCGCCTGGTTTTTGATGAGCGAGGCTTCTGCCTGCTTGCGCTCCGTGATGTCCTGGTGAATCGCAACATAGATCGCACCATGCTCAGGATGCTCAAAGATTTTGACGGTGGCTAGACACCAAAAGGGAGACCCGTCTTTTTTTACGTTTTGAATTTCGCCTTTCCACTGGCCGCAGCGAATAAGAGTCTGTGCAATCTCTTCTGCGGCTTTTTTGCCATGGCTTGAACTGTCGTTAAAATTCAAAACGGTCACAGGCTGACCGATGAGTTCGCCGCGCTCATAGCCGAAAAGCGGCTCAAATTTAGGATTCGTATAGACGATCTTGAAGTCGCTTGCCCGCACAAAATAAACGCCATCGGTCATGGTGTTTAGGATCAGACTCTGAAGATTCTGTTCGTCTTGCGCGATTGACATACCTGCCCAAGTTCATACCCAAAAGACCTATCGTTCGCAATGTTTATGCCGTCAAACGCCCTAAGGTGCCGCAGCATCGCAATCATATCGGTAAACCGCTTCGTAATCGGTTTTCCCGTCGACGTCCCAATCGCTGAAGACTCCAGTCAAACGCCCTGTTCCATCAAACGAATAAGTCTTGCGGCTCTCACTTGCTCTTCCGCCTGGATCAATCGAGAGAATTCTCTGCGTGACGTCATTATTACCGGGGTAGGTGTCGTGAACATATTCCAACTTATAACTGTTCCAGTATTGACCCTGGGGGGTCATTGAGACTTCTTCAACTTTTCGCAGCCGGTCTTTTTCATCATAGAAAAAATCTTTGGTAATTTCAGCGCCAAAACCGGGGTAGACGGTTTTGATCTGCGAAGGTCGCTTTTTCCCGTCTAAATAGTGCAATTCAACTGAAGAAGATCTTTGAGATTCGTTCCCAACTTGCATCAAGATAATGCGGCCCACATCATCATAGGAATAGCGCGTGAGAATATCATCAGGAGAGGGGGCGTCTGATACTTGAACTCTTTCGGTTTCCATCCGTCCTTCTCTGCTGCGTGTAAAGTGAATCGCCCATTGCAGTTTGCCCGTAAGATCGTACATCCCCACCTTATCGAGGGTGTTTGCGGAATAGGATCGAAGTTCCGTGTTAAAAGGTTTTTCCGCTACAATTTGTTCGTTATAATATTCGACCTGGGTCAAAAACCCATCCGAGTTAAACTTTCGAAGCTTAACTTGTATCGGTGCTCCATTGGGGTCGATATATTCAGTTGTGCTGCAATAGTGCTCGGACCAAAGGGCCGCAGGCCCGATGTCTTCAAGTGGGAACTCCGGGTTGTACGAGTCAGAGGCGTTAAGGGATTGACTCATGAGCAGCAGCGCGATGGTCGCGATCGTTTTTGTCATGCGCCAAAACTAAGACAAGCGGTGGCAAATGTAAAGTGCGGCCACCCGGAAAAGGCCTAGAGGCTTCGGATTTTCGCCGCTACTGCGGTCGCGCTCACGGTGAGGCGATACTGAGTGGGCATCGCAAGAGGGAGAAGCTGAATCTTGTATGACACCAGGCCTTGTGCCCCTTTGCGGCAAGCCTTGTGTTTGATTTCGCGCTCCAAAGCTTCGAGTGTTTCTTGATAATCTGAAGACTCATGCGCTTCGACTACCGAAGATTGAAGCGAGGCACTGGCGGAGAACACTCCTAAAACTCTAAATTCTGGCAGCTCGGGAAGGGTAGCGCTGGTGGTAATGGGCAGGGAGTCGGCTTCGGAGAGATTCGTCTCTGCGATGTAGGTCTCTTGCATTGGGTCTGTGGTGCTGTCTTCGTCACTCATGCGGTCAGAAGGTTCCAGTCGCATCAATGCACGGGTTCCTCTTAATGCCTGAACAAGCAAAATACCTGCGTACTCGCTGATGCGGGGGATTAAAATGCGATCAGCTTCCATTTGAGGTTCCAGATCGATTTCGCGCAGACCAATATTTTCACGTGAGATCACTTCGAGTAATTTTTCTTTTTCCGAGGGGCTCAAGGCCCCTTCTATCCTTAAACTAAATGGAAACGCAGCCGAGACTGAAGACTTGACCGAAGAGGCAAGATTTTCGGAAAATTTTCGGACTTGCCTAAGTGCCTCGGGAACCGGGGCGTCAGTGAACGCGGGTTCATTCGAAGGCTGCGAAAAATCAGGCGCGACTTGTTCTACAGGCGAGGTCGATTCTAAGCCTTCGAGTTGCTCAAAGGGGGGAGGCGCGGCAAGTGCTGTTTCGGCCTCGCTCGTGCTTTGAGCGATTCCGAAGTCGGGCATGGGAATGGGTTCTTGCCCAAAATCGGGGGCAGGAGGCGGAGGCGAAGTACGAGACAACTCCTCAATGCTCTCAAAGTGATCAATCGTTTCAGACGGATTTTCGACGGAAAATGCAGGAGTTGCAATGCTCTCTGAGGCTTCTACAGAAGGGGCGCGCTTGAGGAGTTCGCCAATTCCGGTGAAGTCGTCAGTTCCCATGGCACTTCTTGTATTTTTTCCCACTGCCGCAAGGGCAGGGGTCGTTTCGTCCTGCCTTATCCTCACTGCGTGCGGGATTCATCTGTTGAACGGGCTGAGCCTGCGCTGAAGCGCCAGGGCCGCCCATTGAAGGCATCGAGCCTCTAGACAGATTCATCTGTCGGGGGCCCTTCATCATATGGGAGAGATCAAGCGGGGCGCGCGCAGGTGCAGGCGCTGGATGGGGCGCAGGCGTTGCGGAAGCCCCCACTCCTGAAGAGGCGACCAGGGAGCCGTCTTCAGACAAGTTATATTTCATTTGCGGCGATCGAGGTTTTTCAAGAGAGATCATGGGCGCGTCGGTTTGCTCGTTTTCGCCCTCGTCTTGGATTTCTTCATCGCCCCCTTCGAGCTCATTTTGCGAGGGTGCCAATTGAACGGCAAAGAGTTTGCGAATCACGTCTCCCGTAATTTGGTTCATCATCATGGAGAAGAACTTGAACCCGCCTTTTTTGTACTCCACGAGGGGATCTTTTTGTCCGTAACCCTGCAGGCCGATGCCTTCTCTTAAGTGGTCCATCGCCAAAAGATGATCTTTCCACAGCTGATCAATCGTTGTGAGCAGAATCATCTTTTCGATCTGTCTCATCATGGGAGCAGTGAGATTTTGTTCTTTTTGCCGATAGGCTGTTTCGGCAAGGCTCAAAATGAGTTTTCGGAGGCCTTGGTCGTTAAACGGGATAATGTCTTTTTCGTGAATGTCCGAATCAAACTGGAAGGTCACGCGAATCGCATCGGTGAGTTCCTTGCGGTCAAGATAAGGAGTTCCACCCACTTTTTTGAGCTTACCATTGGGGAAAAAATCCACGGAGATGGCCGTCGCCAGCTCTTCGACCATCGAAAAGACCATGTCATAAAGGGATTCGCGACCGAGCACTTCGCGGCGCCAGGAGTAGACGACTTTGCGCTGCTGGTTCATCACGTCATCATACTCAAGCAGGTGTTTACGAATATCGTAGTTGTGCGCCTCAACTTTGCGTTGAGCGTTGGCAATGCTCTTGGTGATCCAACGATGCTCAATCGGAAGATCTTCTTCCATAAATCTTGCAATGTTGACGCTCCCGAAAATTCGCATCAGATCATCATCTAATGAAAGGTAGAAACGACTCTCTCCGGGATCCCCTTGTCGTCCTGCGCGACCCCTGAGCTGATTGTCGATACGGCGAGATTCATGGCGTTCGGTGCCTAAAATGAAAAGGCCGCCATTTTTTCGAACTTCATCACGCTCGGCTGCGCACTTTTCCTGCCAGTTTTTGAAGGATTCGGCGTACTGCTTTTCATGCGCCGCTTTTTCTTCATCCGTCGCGCCTGAGCGGAGAGGACCTACTTCAGATTTGGCCAAGAATTCGGGATTGCCGCCCAAGAGAATATCGGTTCCACGGCCTGCCATATTGGTCGAGATCGTGACGGCGCCCTTACGGCCCGCTTGAGCGACGATATCGGCCTCGCGGTCATGCTGTTTTGCATTCAGCACGTGATGTTTGAGTCCTTCTTTTTTCAAGACTGCTGCCAGTTTTTCAGACTTATCAACGGAGATGGTTCCGACAAGGACCGGTTGACCTTTTTCTTGAAGGCGTTTGATGTCCGTGAGAATCGCCTTGATCTTGCTTGCTTCGGATTTATAAATCACGTCAGCTTGATCAATTCGAACCATCGGACGGTTGGTGGGGATGACAGTGACATCCAGCTTATAGATTTGCTTGAACTCCATCGCCTCTGTATCGGCGGTTCCCGTCATGCCTGAAAGCTTCTTGTACATACGGAAATAATTCTGAAACGTAATCGTGGCGAGTGTTTGATTCTCGTTTTCAATGTTGACGTTTTCCTTGGCTTCGATGGCTTGATGAAGTCCATCAGACCAGCGGCGGCCCGGCATGAGGCGGCCCGTGAATTCGTCCACGATCATGACTTCGCCCTCTTTGACGACGTAATCCACGTCGAGCTTAAACAAAACGTGCGCGCGAAGGGCTTGGTTTACATGGTGTAAAAGTTCAATATTGGTCGGATCGTAAAGATTGGCGACCCGGAGGCGCTTTTCCATTTTATCGACGCCCGCTTCTGAGAGCGAAGCTGTTTTGGATTTTTCGTCCACCGTGTAGTCGACCTCCTTGGTGAGGCCGCCGTCATTCCCGATCTGCTTATCGATTTCATAATACAAGTCAGTGGAATCCTCAGTCGGACCGCTGATAATAAGCGGCGTCCGGGCTTCGTCAATCAAGATCGAGTCGACTTCGTCGACGATGGCATAGTGAAGCTCGCGTTGGACGTAATCCTCCAGGCGAAATTTCATGTTGTCTCTGAGATAGTCAAAACCAAACTCATTATTCGTGCCGTAGGTGATATCGGCGCCATAGTTCTTTTGCCTTTGGGCATCGCTTAAGCCGTGGACGATGATGCCAACTGAGAGTCCCAAAAAGTTGTGAACTTGTCCCATCCAAGCCGAGTCTCGGCGGGCGAGATAATCGTTGACGGTGATGACGTGTACGCCTTTGCCTAAAAGGCCATTGGTGTAGCAGGGGAGGGTTGCCACCAGCGTTTTTCCTTCGCCGGTCCGCATTTCAGCGATGCGTCCGCGATGAAGGGTGAGCCCGCCGACGAGCTGAGCGTCATAGTGGCGCTGTCCGATCGTGCGCCAGGCGGCTTCGCGAACTACGGCGAATGTTTCAGGGAGCATGTCATCCAGCGGTTCGCCACGGGCGAGACGTTCTTTGAACTGCGCCGTCTTGGCCTGAAGTTCTGGATTGGAAAGAGGCTTAATCTTTGCTTCGAACTGGTTAATTCTTTGAACGATGGGTTGAATGAATTTCAACTCGCGGTCGTTTTGAGTTCCGAAGATTTTCTTTGCGATGTTTTGCAGTCCGTTCATGATATGTTTTCCTGTTTAGTTTTCCAAAATATAGGAGAGGGGATCAACGGGCCATCCGTTGACACGCACTTCGTAATGCAGATGGGGCCCAGTTGAACGACCACTGTTTCCCAGTAACGCGACGACGTCTCCTCGCCTGATTTTCTGTCCTCGAGTTACCACGATCTTGCGGGTATGACCATACAACGTTTCAACACCGTAGCCGTGATCAACGATGAGGGTGTGTCCATAGCCGGATTTTAAATCCGCAAAGGTCACGACTCCATCCGCCGGAGATCGGATCGCGGTGCCGATGCGATTTGCAATGTCCAAACCCTCATGCATTTTGACTCGGCCGCCATAAGGACTTTTTCGAATGCCGAAGCCTGAAGTGAAGTACCCGATCGCGGGTTTTCGCGTGGGGACTGCCGCTAAGAATGCTTTTTGATCCGTGAGAAGTTCGTATTCATCTTGAAGCATCTGCTCCACAAACAGGGCCTCGCGGTGGGTCTGGGAGAATTGCTCGTCTAATCGCTCATATTCTCTGCGAAGCTGAATGTCTTCGGGGTTTTTCGAATCAGACGGAGGCTGGGCGGCAGCGGTGGCTTCACCGGGGGCAAGCTCCTTTGCCGGATCTTTTGCCAGATCTTTTGAAGGCGCCCCGATGTTGGATTTTGCCTCCGGGAGCTTTTCATTAAGGCTCTGAAGGAGGCTGCCTCGATCTTCGATGTTCGTGATGACTTTGAGGCGGGTGGCAAAGGTTTTTACCCTTTCCATCGTCGCTTCTACGGTGGTCATCTTGTTTTTGAAGACTTGAACCTGTTGACGGAGTCTTCGATTCTCCATCTTAAGCTGTTTGTTCTCGTTGATCTGATTCATGACGTACCAATAATTGAGAATCATCACGAGGCCGAGGAGCGAGACAAATCCAACGCCTACGGCCGCACCTCGCAAGAGCCAGGAGGGGATGACAATCTTGCGCACTTGAGACGTTTTCTCCGGCACAATCATGAGCGTGTAAAAGCGATTAGCCATGGCGATACTCCGTGAGTTGAACTAAGGCGGCTGATACGTTGTCGTCTCCGCCGCGATCATTTGCAGTGTCGATGAGCGATTGGAGCGCTTCGCGAACGTGGGCTTGCGCCCCTTCTTCAGGAAAAAGCTCAGGCGAGAGTTTTTCGAGAATTTCAAAATCCTCGAGCATCCCGGTGAGACCGTCGGAGCAGATCAGAAAAAAGTCCTTTGGATTAGGGGTCATTTCAAAAAGCTCCACCGAAATTTGTCTCTCGTATCCCACCGAGCGCGTGATGACGTTCTTCATGCGGTCGGTTCTGAGTGCCTCGCGCGTGATGAGTCCTGCGCGAAGTTTCTCTTGGACCAGGGAGTGATCGCGCGTGAGTTGCCAGAGGGCTTCTCGCTTGATCAAGTAGCAGCGGGAATCCCCGACTTGCCCAATGGCGAGCAATGGGGGCTTAAAGAGCAGTGCGGTTGCGGTGGTGCCCATCCCTCTGAGTCCATCGTCGTGGCTGGAGCGTTCATAAATTTCAGCGTTCGCTTTTTCAATGGCTTCACGCAAGATCTCTTTAGGATCCCATTCGGTGTCCTGCGAATTTTCTCGCACGCTACTCTGTATGCTTTTTCGAACACTTGCAGCGATCACTTCGACGGCCATGGAGCTTGCGATCTCGCCTCCACTATGGCCACCCATTCCGTCGGCCACGATGAAGAGGCCCAAGGAGGGATCCGCGAAAATAGAATCCTGATTTTTCGTTCGCTTTCGACCGATGTCGGTTTGAAGTTCAAAGTTGTAGGTCATGACTTTGGTATAGAGTAAGCCTAGCTTAAGCAGGACTCAAGTTTTCTGGTGACAGAGAGTGCATTTGGTAACGATCTTCATGACTTAACGCGTAAACGCAACGGGATCTTTACATTTGCAAAAACTTGACGCTAAAATGGAAAGCGTAAGAGTGAGAGACAGACGCGGGTCTATCTCAGGGAAAGCTCTCAGTAATCTGCGCTAGGAAATCTCAAGAATTTTCAAGAATCTTTTAAGAATCTAAGGAAGGCGGACCTCATATGGCAAATACAGAAAAACCAGGCTCCTGGGAGCACCTGCTCGGCAAAGGTGAGGCCGTTAAAGATTTCCGCAGTTATCACTGGGAAGGATCATTTTACGATTACCTCGATATCGTAAAAAAGAACCCCGTAGTCGCGCGAAACGCATTTCAGCGCATGTATGACATGGTTCTCACGTGGGGGACGGAGTCCTACGTCGAATATAAAAAGAACATCATTCGATATAAGTTTTTTGACGATCCGATTGATCACGGAAAAGATGCCGTTTTCGGCCTTGATGTGCCTTTGATGAAATTAGTGCATTTTTTCAAATCCGCGGCTTTCGGGTACGGCACTGAAAAGCGCGTTCTCTTGCTTCATGGCCCTGTGGGCTCCGCTAAGTCGACCATTGCACGCCTGTTGAAAAAGGGAGTTGAGCGCTATTCGCGAACCGATGAGGGCGCACTCTATACTTTTCGCTGGGTCGATACGGCAGGAAATCCTGATAAAGTCCTTGGCAGTCAAACCGAAATGGTTTGTCCCATGCATGAGGAGCCTCTGAAGTTGATTCCGGAGGAGATGCGTGAGGGGATGGTTGAAGAGCTCAATAAGGGGCATAAATTAGAGTATAAAGTCGCCATCACGGGCGATTTGTGCCCCGCTTGCCGTTATGTGCAGCGTGAATTCATGCGCCGCTATCAGGGTGATCTTCAGAAAGTTCTGAGTCATGTCAAAGTTACTCGGCTGTTGCTCTCTGAGCGCGATCGCGTAGGGATTGGGACGTTTCAGCCTAAAGACGAAAAAAATCAGGATTCGACCGAGCTTACTGGCGATATCAATTATCGGAAAATTGCCGAGTATGGATCGGATTCGGATCCTCGGGCGTTTAACTTCGATGGGGAGTTCAATATCGCCAATCGCGGGGTAGTCGAATTCATCGAAGTGCTTAAGCTTGATGTGGCCTTTTTGTATGACCTTTTAGGGGCGTCGCAAGAGCATAAGATTAAGCCCAAAAAGTTCCCTCAAACGGACATCGACGAAGTCATCATTGGACATACCAATGAGCCTGAATTCAAGAAGCTTCAGAATAATGAGTTCATGGAAGCTTTGAGGGATAGAACTGTAAAGATTGATATACCTTACATCACAAAGTTAAAGCAGGAAGTTAAGATTTACGAGAAGGACTTTAACTCCAACAAGATCAAAGGGAAACACATCGCTCCTCATACGATTGAAGTCGCCGCCATGTGGGCGATTATGACGAGACTTGAGGTACCTAAGAAGGCCAACCTCTCGATGCTTCAGAAGCTCAAGCTCTATGATGGTAAAACGTTAACGGGTTACACCGAAGACAACGTCAAAGAGCTTCGCAAAGAAGCAGTGCGCGAAGGCTTGGATGGAATTTCTCCTCGTTATGTTCAAGACAAGATCTCAAACGCCTTGGTCAGTGACAAGAGCGGTGAAGTGGGTTGCGTAAACCCTTTCATGGTCATGAATGAACTCGACGGCGGACTGAAACATCATGCGCTTGTCGGCAGTGATGAAAAGCGCAGAGAGTATCGCGAACTCTTGGGGACCATTAAACAAGAGTACGAAGACATCGTGAAGAATGAAGTCCAGCGGGCGATCTCGGCAGATGAAGACGCCATTGGTAAGCTTTGCGCAAACTACATCGACAACATCAAGGCCTATACGCAGCGTGAAAAAGTGCGTAACAAATATACCGGCCAGGATGAGGAGCCCGATGAGAGGCTGATGCGCTCGATCGAAGAGAAGATCGAAGTGGCAGAGTCTCGTAAAGACGACTTCAGACGCGAGATCATGAACTACATTGGAGCGCTTGCTATTGAAGGCAAAACCTTTGATTATCGCACCAATGAGCGCCTTCATAAAGCGCTAGAGCTGAAACTTTTTGAAGATCAAAAAGACACGATCAAGCTCACGTCTCTGGTGTCCAATGTCGTGGATCGCAACACTCAAGAAAAGATTGATATCGTAAAATCCCGGCTCATTAAGAACTATGGATATTGCGAAATCTGCTCTACCGATGTGCTTAACTTCGTAGCCAGCATCTTTGCCCGCGGAGATGTAAAGAAACGGCAGTGACAATAATATGATCTATTCGATCAAAAGAGATCACGCACGCTTTCGAGCAATCGTTAAGGGCAAGATCAAGCAGGATCTTAAGAAGTATGTGACCCATGGCGAGATGATCGGTCGCAAAGGCAAGGATCGGGTGACGATTCCGGTGCCTCAGATTGAGATTCCGCGCTTTCGCTTTGGCGATAAAGAGCAAGGTGGAGTGGGGCAAGGGGATGGTGAACCCGGCGATCCTCTAGGTAAAGGCGATCCTCAAGAGGGTCAGGGCGAAGCCGGCAATCAAGAAGGTAGCCATGATTTAGAAGTGGATATAAGCCTTCAGGAGCTGGCCGAGATTCTGGGAGAAGAACTTGCGTTGCCTAAAATCGAACCGCGCGGTCATAAAACCGTGCGGGCCAAGACAGAGAAGTACACCGGGATTGCAACCCAGGGGCCAGATTCGCTCAGGCATTTTAAGCGCACGTTCAAAGAGACGCTGAGGCGGCAAATCGCTTCAGGGACTTATAATCCGGATGATCCTTTGATTGTGCCGATTCGCAAAGACATGCGCTATCGGTCTTGGAAAACGGACGTTAGGCACGAAAACGCCGCTGTGATCATCTACATGATGGACGTTTCAGGATCCATGGGTGATGAGCAAAAAGAGATCGTAAGGACCGAGGCGTTTTGGATCGATACGTGGTTGAGATCCCAGTACAAGGGGATTGAGACCCGCTACATCATTCACGATGCGACCGCTCGTGAGGTTGATGAAGACACGTTTTTCAAAACCCGCGAGTCCGGGGGCACGTTGATCAGTTCCGCCTACAAATTGTGCGAGAAGATCATTCAAACGGATTACGCTCCATCGGATTGGAACATTTATCCGTTTCATTTTTCAGACGGTGACAACTGGTCGGGCGAAGACACAAAGCTGTGCTTGGATCTCATGGAGAAGAGTTTGCTTGGGATGTGTAACGTGTTTTGCTACGGGCAGGTCGAATCCCGTTATGGTTCAGGACAGTTCTATAAAGATCTCAAAGAGCATTTCGGTCCGGACCACGAATCGGTTTTGCTCTCCAAGATTGAAAACAAAGAAGGCATCCTACAGTCCATCAAAGACTTTTTAGGGAAGGGGAAATAGCCCGATGAGCTTAGGCACTTCTTTAGATACCGCGCTGACTCCGGAACTTTCAAAGGTTCGTGATCAGATCCGTCGCTATGCCGAGGACTACGGATTGGATTTCTTTGAGACGATTTTCGAAATGATTGATTATGAGCAAATGAACTCCTTTGCAGCTTTGGGTGGTTTTCCAGTTCGCTACCCCCATTGGCGCTTCGGGATGGATTATGATCAGCTCTCCAAAGGCTACAAATGGGGCCTGCAGAAGATCTATGAGATGGTGATCAATACGGATCCTTCGTATGCCTATCTCATGAAGTCCAACAATCTCGTGGATCAAAAGACGGTGATCGCTCACGTCTACGGGCACGTGGATTTTTTCAAAAACAATCAGTGGTTTTCCAAAACGAATCGAAAAATGCTTGATACCATGGCCAATCACGCGGTTAGGATCCGCGAGATCATGGATCAGGTGGGTCAAGATACGTGTGAGGCCTTCATTGATCGGTGTTTGAGCATCGAGGGGATGATTGATCCGTATTTACCTTTTTCGCGGCCCGAGAGCTCCACGCAGTATGGTTCAATAAAAGATTCAGAGCGCTATCAAGACGGTCAGAAGCGGGGCGGAAGTAACCAGCAGAATGAGCCTGTTGCCCAAGAGCTTGGAAAACTGAAAACGGATCGCGGGTATATGGATCGCTACATCAAAGATCGGAGAGCGTCGTGTAGGGAAA
>CAIRTR010000201.1 GCA_903881565.1 Oligoflexia bacterium
CGCAAGGCTGATCCTTATACTATGCCGATGAGTCAATGGGCTAATCGGTTTCTGGGGCCTGCTGCTTCGCAATTTGTTTTTTCACCCTTTGTGCGCGGGATCTATGGCGCGGACTTGAGTGAAATTTCGGTCGGTGCTGCTTTTCCGATGCTGGTCGTGCAGCCTGGACATTCGCTGATCAGTCAGATGCTTTCGAAAAAGTTTCGCGGGAAGGGTAAGGAAGATGCGAAGAATTTACCCGCTACCCTGACGCCGAAGAAAAAAGCTAAGGGCATGGTGGCTCCGCGAGAAGGGATGGGGGCGCTGGTCACAGCGCTGACCGTGCATCTTGAGAATCGGCTGGGTGATCGGTTCAAAAAAGGGGTTACCGTTACAGAACTTCCGAAGGTTCCTAATCTCGTTTTGGCTGTGCCTGCCTATGTGGCCTCTCAATTGATTGGGGCGAGTGACAACGAGTTGGCCTTGGTTCTCAGACAAGTTGAGTATACGCCGATGGTTTCGGCCACTGCGTTTGTGCCGAAGTCTGCAATGCCGGTAACGAAGGGTGTGGGAGTGTTGGTTGCTCCGGGTGAGCCGCGGGGCGCGTTGGGGATTTTGTTTAATTCAAGCTCGTTTCCCGGTCGCGTGAAAGACGAATCAAAGTGGAGTTCTTTTACCCTGATGGCTGGTGGAGCCGCCGGGCATCGCTTGCTTAAGGAAGAGACGGAGAAGCTTGAGTCGATGTTCTGCAATGAGCTTTATGAAGTGCTTGGGGTCCATGAGGATCGCTTGGAGGAAGTTGAATTTTCCCTAAATCGTTGGGAAAAAGCCCTGCCCAAGTATGATCGCAAAGTGATGCGAGCCTGGGATGTCGCGCGCGCGGGTTGGTGCTCAAAACCGGGCCAGATTTTGTGCGGCAATTATACAGGGCAGATCAGTTTGCGGGGGATGATTGAGGATTCAAGGAAGATGGTTACTGTTTCAATCTCTTCATAAAATCAATCGCGTCATCTAACTCAGTTAAATCGGCTTGAACCGCGTTACGAAGAGCGCGGTTTTTATATTCTGCGCTTTTATCCAAAGCCGTAGGGTTGAAAAGATTGCGACCCGCCATTTGACATAGCAATACGGGAGCGCTCTTCATGTTGTTGACGAGTAGTCCGCCCTGTTGCGCGAAGCCCTCGACTTTTTTCGCAGTGAAAAGCCCTTTCAAAAGATCGAGCTTGGCAAGTAGTTTGTCGGTTCGCAGTGGCGCGGGGGTCCCTGCGGCTTTGACGTGCCCCCGGAGAGTTTCGATATAGGCATCGACCGGGTTTTCGGCTGTGCGAAGCGCTAGATCAGTGTTTGCAAGGCACTCGTCACCCTTAAACAATTTGAGCGCATCGGGAGAGCAGGGGTTTGCGTCTGGGGTTTTCGAGGCGTCCTTAATCTTCAAACCTCTGGTCAAAGCCTTCGTGGTGAGGAACACCGCTTCGGTTGGCACAACGGTCCTAAGTCTCTTGTCTTCTAGGTTCTTAAGATGGATCTCCGCAATTAGATCTTCGTAATTGGGTTCGCCCGTAAGTTCCACCGCATTTTTTCCATTACAAGATTTGAGGCAAGAGGCGAGATTGGGTCCTAAGACGAGATTGTAGCAACCCAGTTTTTTAGCACTCATTTGCGTTGAAGCCATCGCTGTGTCTTGAAGGGTGAGCGTGAGGACGTCGTCCTTTTGCTCGAGCTGATTAAGAGTGTAGGTCGCCTTCTTCCCCATCGCAAAAGAATTTGCACTGGAGAGGACGAGAACGGTTAATGCGAGTGTGTTTAGGGTTTTCATTTAGTGCCTGCTTTCTTGGTCGGTAATGTGCGAGCCGTGAATCCTTCGAAGTATCCAGAGTCGCTGTTATTGATGTGATCTGCTTTAATTGAATTTCCTCCGAACAGCGCTTTTTCTTGCAGCTGAGCCGGTTTCGTTTGAGCCTTCGCGTACCACGAAGGCTTTTTAATTTTGAATTTGTAAACAGGGAGCGTTCCGATAAAGTCCGGGATGGATCGCTTACGGATTTCTTTGATGACTTGTTGAGGGCTTAAGCCAGGTTTTGATACCAGGATCTCGCCCGCTAAGTGCGCGATAAGAGGAGAGGCCATCGAAGTGCCGCTAAGGGTGCCCAAATTGACGGATTTGCCACAATCTTTTTGAAGAGTTTCGACAAGTCGAACCTTCTCAGCGCTATCCTCCATTGTATAGAATGACAAGGCTTTCTCTGCTGATTCACTGGTACACATTCCGCTGGGCATCGTTGAGATGACGTTCTGGCCTAAAGTAAAAACCACATCGACGTTTCCAATTTGAAGATTGGTGAAGGTGGTGGGTTCCCCATTTTCCTGCAGCGCTCCAACACAAAGAAGATTGGGGGCTTTGATTCCGCAGGGCATCCCAAGTTTGTTATTGGCATCTCTCCACGCACCGTCGTTACCGGCGGCAGTGACATAGAGGACTTCAGGATGCGAGTTGATCGCTTCTGAAATTTTGTCGTAAAATACCTTCTGAGCCTTGTATTCGGCTTCTTTTTCAGCGCCGTCGTTGGCCTTGGTCGCCTTATCAAAATCAAGACCTATGGACATGTTTACGACTTTCGCGCCATCGGTAGCGGCTTGGTTGATCGCAGCCACAATCATTTGCATGGAATCCGCACTGTAATCGAAGTCGGGATCTGCGCTAAAGTTTGAGGGCAGGACTCGGTATCCCATCAAACCAAAGTCCGGACGATCGTAGACCATGAGACCAGAAACGTGAGTTCCATGGTAAGTACCTTCAGCTTGCTCCTGACGGGTGTTGCGACGGGGTTCAAAAAATTTAGCAAGATTTGGAGCGTTTGCGACGAGGTTGGTCAGGCTGTCAAAATCGGCTTGAGATTTTTTAAGATCCTCGGCGTTCCGACTTGGGTCATACAGTGAGGTGCGCGCAATATACGGTGCAGGCCAGTTATCATCGCCGACAAAATCTTTGCCGAGCCCCTGAGGTTTGCCTGAGGCGTCGAGGGTGAAGTGAATTTGAGATTGAAGAAGGGGGTGGTTATAGTCTACGCCCGTATCGATCACTGCCATCAGCACTTTGTGTTTTGCATTGTTTGCAGAAAAGTCGCGAGCAGTGGGGGCAGGATTGACGAGTAGCAGGTCTTGAGAGTTCGCGATTTTCTGATTATCGATATAACAAGCGGAGGTCAGCAAGAGGCCGCTGAGCGCGCCCAATTGAATCAGGTGTTTTTTATGCATTGAATCGATCCCCCAAAGTTAAGTTGACGCCTTGTGTCTATCAGTTGATATGCGTTGCGTCAACAGGGGGCATAAATATTTATCTACATTGTTTCATAATCGTGGTCGTATAAAGATGGCAGGTCGTCGGGAGTTTACATTGTTTTTCATCATTAATTTCAATTGGTTGAGTTGAGATGGGGCGCCATAGGGGTCGTGGAGTCCAGCTTGGAGTCCATCCTGGTGTCCAGGAGTTCGCTCGCTCATAGGCCAATGCTTCGAGTGGCACTTCAAAGACATGCACCGTGGGTCTGGGGCTAGGACTTGTCGATGGAGTAGAGCTTGGAATTGTAGAGGGAGGTGTACTCGGCGTGGTGCTGGGAACTACACTCGGTATAGATATTGGAGTTTGAGAAGGGCTTGCAGATGGCGTTGCCGAGGGCGCAACAAATTTCTGAAGGCTCCAATCAATATGAAGTGTAATGTCGACTTTGTCGCGATCCAGACATCCAAGCTTTCCCCAGATTTCTGCAGTGAGAGGAGAGGAGCAAGCGGCGCGTGTTTCATCTCCATTGAGTTCAATCGTTCCACCATCTACGGCGATGAAGAAAGTCCCATCCGGCATGACTTCCCATGAGGTGTCCAGCGTCCCGTCAGAGGTTCGGATCCCAATCACTTTTTTGTAACAATCTGCCTGTATCACTAGGCCGCGCAGGGGTTTTGTGAGGACGATCTTTTTCGCCTCGAGTGGGCAATCCCAAAGTCCAAGGCTGACGGGGACAAGCTGCGTGCTCATTCCGTAGGGGCATTGGCTTGCGAGTAGCGCGCTCCCTACAACCGCTCGATAGCCGTCATCGACGATTGGTTCAGGTGACGCGTCTGGTGACGCGTAATCAGTAGGCGCATCATCGGTGTTGACCTGTGTTGCCTCGTCAGGAACTTCGGATGGCAACGCGTCTATGAACGGCTCTTCTTCGACCACTTGGTCCAAAGACGCGGGCCTCCCACAGCTTATCGTGTAAACCGCAAGAACTGTGCAGGCAGTGAAAAGTACCAAGATCCAACTTTTTGTTATGGCCGCTTTCATGAAGTCGCGGAAATGCAAGCGGGGAGCCAGTTAAACTGCGCGCAGCGTGTTAATTAAAAACAGCAGGAGCAGAGTCAGAGCGGTAAGTGTGAGTGGAAAAGTGACCCCAATAGGGAACTTTCCAGTGTTTCGTACGGACATGCGTTGCAGCATGTGCTTTTCTCGTGCCAAAATGCGCGAAAACCGGCGTTTCATCTCATGCGGGGGTAATCCATTAGAATTAGGGCGAAAAACCGGCCCAGCGCCGACCGATCAACCCCTGCTCCGAGACCGTTGGCTGGTGTGGTTTTGGCCATTCGGGGCCAAGAAGCGCCCATCACAAGGAGTGAAATACTTGGGTGCAACGGCCCTAACCTTACGGTATGCTGGGATGCAACCATGCGATTGAAAGAGGGAAGTTCCCCTGTTTGGTATTCTGCGGTCTCCTTGGGGATGGACTCCTTCGTGGGCGCGGCAGTACATTATATCGCGTCGATTTGTCCGGCTGTTTCATACGTCGAGATCCGACTGAAGAAAAAGCTTGGGAAAAAAAGAGATTTTAAGATGGGCCGTGATCCCAAGGCGGGAAAACTATTTAATTCGGAAATTCGAACTCCTCAGGGAAGCCCCGTGGGCCTCCTGGTGATTCGAGGGCAGTTTCCGGAGTTTTTCCTGCCCCAACATCAAGCGGCTGTAGAAAAAGTAGTCTTGCAGTTGGGAGAGTTATGGCGCGAGTAAAGAAAATTCCACCGACCCTTGAATCCTTGTTTTTTGCGACTCCGGAACAACGAGTTTTAAAGCTCCTGATTTCCGAACCGACCACTTCATTTTCATTGCGCGTGATCGCCTCGCGCCTTAAAGGCGTGCGTGGCGTAGGTGGCAGCGAAGGCTTGACCG
Organism: Oligoflexia bacterium; assembly: GCA_903881565.1. Classification (GTDB taxonomy): domain Bacteria; phylum Bdellovibrionota; class UBA1018; order UBA1018; family UBA1018; genus CAIRTR01. The sequence goes on from CAIRTR010000201.1 coordinate 5,177, forward strand.
AAATTCTCAGCGAGCTTCAGGGCTTGGGATTTGTGGAATTTGTGGATAACAACCGCGCTGTTCGTTTGCAGGACGATGGGGCGGTCGTGCATATGCTTAAGCGCTTTTCGGCAATTTGTGATTTAGAAGGACTCATCCAATCCCTTGCGCCGCTTTCTACCAAAGGAATCTTGTTTGGGAGTCGCGCGACCGGAAGAGCTCGCTCCGACAGTGACTATGATCTGTTTGTGGTTTCAGAAACTCCTGACGAGGTAAAAAAAATAACCGCGCGCCATCCTCTCGGGCGCAAGATCGAAGCGCTTGTTTGGACTCCGGAGCAGTATTCGGATCTCGACGATGATGACAAAGCATTAGCCCGAAAATTGGCTCAAGGTGTGGTTTTGTGGTGATAACGAATTCCTGGTGTGCGTCCTGCGAGACAGTACTTACGGCTGCAGAGATTGAGTACGCCCCTATAACCCACCCTTCAGTTTATGTAAAATTGGAGCTCAAAAACGGTGCTTTGGCCGGGTTTCCTGAACTCCAGGAGGCGATGAAACAGGCCTCCGCAGAAAAAGCCAATGTTGTGATTTTGGCGACAACCCCTGATAAGTTTGCCGAGAATATTGGAATCAGCCTGCACCCGGAGATTGAATATGTATCTCTTCCTGTACCGACGCTCGACGGCACGGAGCTTTGGCTAGTGGCCAAGGGGCATAAAGAGAGTGTTGAAAAGGCGGTCGGTTTTGAAAAGCCGATCCCATCCGTTTTGACTTTCAAAGGCGGGAGGCTTCACAGTCCAAGCGCCAATCATCCAGTTGTCGATCGAGATTCACTGATGGTCCTGGGCGAGTATCAGGATATCGGTGGTCGATTGCCGCATTGTACGAGATGTCACCAGGCAGTAATTTTGGAGGTATTTGCATCATGATGAAGGGTAAATTGAAGTATCTCATCCTCTTTGCAGTCACCGTATTTGTCGTGGGGTTGGATCAGTGGACCAAATCTTTGGTGATTAATCGTTTCCGGTTGGGGGAGTCGATCTCGATCATTGAGGGCTTCTTCAGTCTGACCTATGTACGAAACACCGGCGCGGCATTTGGACTTCTGGCGGGTGCGCATCCGGCGTTTCGGATTCCGTTTTTTGTCATCGTACCGATCATCGCGCTCATTGCCATCGGGCTTATTTTCAAAAAACTCCCTGTGACGGATCGAAAACTTTCCACTGCGCTTTCACTCGTCATTGGCGGAGCGGTCGGGAATCTTATCGATCGACTCGCGTTAGGGTACGTCGTGGATTTTCTCGATTTTCATTGGAAGTTTCTCTATCACTTTCCTGCCTTTAATGTGGCTGACTCGGCGATTTGTGTGGGCGTGGGAATCCTGATGCTCGATCTGCTGACTCAAGAGTCTTTTCAGAAAAAGGAGACCCCAACGGATGCATCCACTTCTCATTAATTTAGGGCCGCTCCCCATCCATACGTATGGTTTCTTAATTGCGGTGGGTTTCTTGGTCGCGGTTTATGTGATTCGCACGCTGGCCACCAAGACGGGGCAAGATGTGGAGCGAGTCTTAGATCTCACTTTTTGGGGCCTTCTGGTCGGGTTTTTGGGCTCGCGAATTCTCTTTGTCTTAACGCGCCTGGAGTCCTTCATGCAGGATCCGGTTGGCATTTTCCGGGTTTGGGAAGGGGGCCTCGTCTTTTTGGGCGGTCCGATAGCGGTAGTTCCATTTATCGCGTGGTACGTGAAAAAGCACAAACTGCCGATCTGGCAAACGATGGATACGCTGATTCCGGGCTTGGTGATTGCGCATATGTTTGGTCGATTTGGATGTCTTGCGGCGGGCTGTTGCTATGGGAAACCCACGGGCACCAGTTTTGGGCTTCGCTTCTATTCGGACATGGTGGATAAATCTCTTCAGGGGATTCCCCTTCATCCTACGCAGCTCTATGAAGCAAGCGCACTTTTTGTTCTTTTCTGGGGCCTGCTCTATGTCTATAAGAAGAGGTTTTTTGAAGGTCAGGTCGTACTGACGTATTTCATGACTTATCCCATTATTCGCAGTATTATCGAAACTTTTCGAGGCGATCTCATTCGGGGGTTTGTCATTGACGATGTTCTATCCACCAGCCAGTTTTTGTCGCTCATCATTTTTGTTATCGCAAGTACAGTGCTTGTTTTTCGTTTAAAGGGCCGCAAAAATGGAGGGGCAAGCGCGTGAGTTCGGTTGTCATTTTAGTTGTCGCTTTCTTGGTCGGCACAGTTCCTTTTCGAAATATTCTTTCCCGTTTTCTGACACCCAATAGGGCCGTGGTCGTCGCATTTATTTTTGATGCCTTAAAGAGTATTTTGCCTATTGTGCTGCTCTCTGCTCCAGTGTTGCAGTCGACTCGAGAGGCACTTTCTCGAGTTTTGGATGGCACTTTTCTCGGTGTGGCCAATTCGGGAAACCCACTTTTCCTGCATTTGACCGCATTGTTTGTATATCTTGGCAACTGCTTTTCTCCGTGGATGAATTTCAAGGGAGGCAGAGGAGTTGCGGTTGCTTTTGGTTGTTTGCTTGCTCTCTCGCCGATCTCGGCTGCCATGGCGTGTTGTGGTTTTCTTCTTACCTTTTTCTCCAAGAGAATTATTTCGTTGGCAACCTTGGTCGGAGTGGCGCTTGCGGCGGTCACCTATCTTGTGCTGGAGCCTTCAGGGGCGGAGCTTGCGGTCGATATTGTTTTCCTGCTGTTGTTTCTTTCGCGGTATGAGTCCAATATCGATGCCTTGTTGGAAGATCGTGAAAAAGCCTATGTTTGGAAGGGTTAGTGGTGTCACGCTTTAGTTCTGTCCTTTTGTTTTTTTATTTTTTTTCAGCGCCGGCTTTTGCACGGGAGGTTACGGATGCAGTGGGTGTGCGCATCGAGCTTTCGGAAAAGCCGCTTCGAATCGTAACGCTCGCACCTTCATTGGGTGAGCTGGTTTCAGTTTTTTTAGGGGCCGATCTTGCCCGGATTGTCGGGGTTTCAGAGTATTCAGATGTTCCTTTAGCCTTGAAGAAGGTCTTTTCAATCGGACCCTATAACCGCCTCAACATCGAGCGAATTGCCTCGCTCAAGCCGGATCTGATCTTTGCAACCACTGACGGAAATCTTCCTGATCAAATTCAACACCTGCGTGAGACCGGGATGCCGGTCGTGGTAGTCAATACGGATGATTTTTCAGAAATCGGAAACTCAATCAAGCTTGTTGGTTCCGCGATAGGATCCCCCGCCGAAAGTGAACAGGTTGCGAAACAGTTTTCAGAATCTTTAGAACGCTTTAGGCAGGCAGTTAGAAGACGACGGGCCAATCAGGCGAAACCCAGAGTTTTGCTTCAATTGGGCGACGATCCACTTGTTGTTGTGGGATCGAAGACCTTTTTGCATCATGCGATTCAATTGGTGAATGCGGAGAACATTTACGGGGACATCAAGGATCGTTATCCAAGACCTTCTAAGGAGGATGTCGTAAAGAGAGATCCGGATGTCATTCTCGTGCTGGCTTTGGGGGCGGATCGGTCTTATTTTGAGACGCTTGCGCGAAAATGGGGTGGCTTAAGAAACATGAGGGCTGTCCAAAAAGGCCGAATCAAGGTGCTGCAAGCAGATGCGCTTCTTCGACCCACCCTACGATTCTTAGAGGGAGCTTCCCTCTTGGAGAAGGCGATCTATGAAGAAAAATAGTTTTACTTTCGAAGTGGTTTTGGCTTTTTCATTTCTGATCGTTTCGTGTTTTCTTGCTCTTCGTTTTGGCAGTGTTTTTGACGCAGATTCCTCGATTATTTACCAATTGCGACTTCCACGGGTGCTGCTTGCAGTTGCGGTGGGAATGGGCCTGTCTGTGGCTGGCGCCTGTCTTCAGGCCTTGTTTTCAAACCCGTTATGTGAACCCTATACACTTGGCATTTCATCCGGAGCCGCATTGGGCGCAGTCATCGGAACCACGCTGGGCGGGTTTTGGATCGTTTCGGGTCTGACGATTAGCGCGTTCATCGGGGCATTGGCCTTCACTTTGGTTCTTTATTTCGTTTCAATTCGTCCTGGAAACTCTACGCTCACACTTTTGCTCTCGGGTGTGATGATGGGGTTTTTTGGATCTGGACTTGTGGCGTTGTGGATGTCGCTTGCTGATTCCAATGGAATTCAAGCCGCGGTTTTTTGGCTCTTGGGTGATTTGTCACGTGCTCGAATGGGGGGCGCCTGGGTTACGCTCTTCTCCTCCTGTATTTTGTCTGGCGCTCTGTGGCTCAGGTCGCGGCAGTTTGACGCTCTTTTGATGGGCGAGGAGGATGCGATTTCCCTGGGTGTCGATGTTTCAGTTCTGCGTCGCCGCGTGATCATTGTTGTATCACTGCTCGTTTCACTCTGTGTGAGCGCTTCCGGGATGATTGGTTTTCTGGGCTTGTTGGTACCGCATTTGGTGAGGAGGCGGGTGGGCGCTCTTCATGGAAAAATGTTGCCGCTTTGTGCGGTCTGGGGTGCAACTCTGCTTGTGATTGCGGATATGCTTGCACGAGTGAGCGTGCGGCCGTTTGAATTGCCCGTGGGGGTCGTGACCGCTTTGGTCGGCGCGCCCGTATTTATGTGGATACTCTTAAAGAGAGGTTCGCAGGTATGAGTGCAACGGACGTACTTTTTGGGGTTTACGGTTTGAGCTATCGGTATGCGATGGAGCGTGTGGTTTCCGAAGTTTCATTTGAAATTAGACACGGTGAAATTCATGCGCTCATTGGTCCTAACGGCTCGGGGAAATCGACTCTGATGAAAGCGATTTGCGGCCTGCTTCCTTTTGGTACCGGCGCGCTACAGGGTGTCGTGCGATTTAGGGGGCATGAATTTCTCCGGGATTCTGTGGCTTTTAGGTCCCGATCCGTGGCTTATGTTGGTGCGGATTTGAGGACCGATTTTCCCGTAACGGCCTATCAAACGGTGTGTATGGGGTTTTCGTCTTTAGATGTTTCGCCGATACATGAGTTGACTTTGCATGAATGCGAAACCCTCAAACAAGCAATGGAGCAATGTTCTTGTTGGGAATGGCGTGATCGTCTTTTGTCATCTTTAAGCGGGGGAGAGCGACAGCTCGTGGCTTTCGCTCGCGCATTGGTACAAGGTGCCCTTGTCATATTTTTGGATGAGACTCTGTCTAAGATGGATCTCCATCACCAGGCTCGGATTGGTATCCTCATGCGCAAACTTGCGAAAGAGGGTCGAGCCTTTGTGCTGGTTTCCCATGATTTGAACTTAGCTTCAGAGTGGGCCGATTTTGGGTTGGTGATGAAGCAGGGGGAGTTGGTTTTTCATGGGCCGATTCTTCAAGCAATTACCGCTGAAAGAATCGCCGCCCTTTATCCGGGCGCCCAACTGATGGTGGCGCCAAGTCCGGCGACGGGAACGCCTAAAGTGTTTTTCGATAAACAAAAGGGGTGAAGTCGATGTCAGTTTTTATCACAGGAGCTTCGAGTGGAATTGGCGCTGCCTGCGCTAAAGCGTTTGCGGCGATTGGGCATGATCTTGTTTTGGTGGCAAGAAGAGCAGATCGTCTGGAGGTCTTGGCGACGGAGCTAAAAGCCCAGTATCGGGTCGGGGTTGAGACTTTTGTTTTGGATGTCCGGAAGCGAAAAGATGTTGAGCTTCTGGTATCTGAGAATCTGCCGACTTTCAAGAAAGTTGAAATTCTTCTCAATAATGCGGGTTTGGCTAAGGGACTCTCCACTTCGCAGGCCGGTGACCCTGATGAATGGGATTTGATGATTGATACCAACATCAAAGGGCTTTTGTATGTCTCGCGCGCGATTTTCCCCCTGTTGATTGAGCGCGGTGGGGGACACGTCATTAACATGGGGTCTGTTGCGGGGAGATGGTCTTATCCTAAAGGGAATGTTTATTGTGCGACAAAGGCTGCGATAAAGGTGCTTTCGGAGTCAATGCGGGTTGATCTGCATGGTACCGGTGTCCGCGTGACAGAGGTTGCACCGGGGATGGTCGAGACTGAATTCGCAGAGGTCCGTTTTAGCGGCGATAAAAAGCAAGCAAAGCAAGTCTATCAGGGATTGACGCCTCTTTCAGCTGATGACATTGCGGAGATCGTCATTTGGTGCGCAAAGCGGCCTGCTCATGTGAATATTCAAGAAGTGGTTGTTTTTCCAACGGCTCAATCCAGCGTCCATCTTGTCGATCGAAAGACATCATAGGAACTCCGATTTTAAATTGAGATAGTACTTTCGCTTTCTTTCGGGTAGCCGCTCGATCGCATAGCGGAGCATCGTTCTTGGCATCTGACGTGAGTTTCTATTGAGAAACTTTTCGAGTACCCCCTGATCGCGCTTTCCCACTTCTCTGAGCATCCAACCTACAGCTTTATGAATGAGATCGTGCTCGTCATTTAAGAGTATATTCGCGATCTTCAGTGTGTCAGCAAAATCACCTTCGCGAATAAAATAAGCGGTGGCAATGATTGAGATACGACGCTCCCATAGATTGCGCGAGCAAGCATATTTATAGAGTAAATCCCTTTTTTTATTGAATAGGCTGGCCCCCACAATATACGGCGTTGTTACATCAACAAGATCCCAATTATTGATGTATCGACGATGTTTCAGATAGAACCCAAGAATTCGCTTTTGGTCCTTGGCATCTCCATGTTCAAACTGAAGTTTCAGAATAAACAGCGCAAGCGCGCGCTCTTCGTGGAAAGAGGATTTGATCAGGACCTGAAGCTCAGGGGTGGGTAGAGCAGCATACCTCCTGGCAAATGTTCGAAGGATTGGAACATAGATCCCTAAAAAGTGATCGCCCTCTGCATATTCCCCGGGACCGGTTTTGAAAAATCGCTGGAGATCTTTAGCCTTCTTGGGGTCGGCATACGCGCGTAATTCCTTTTGGATCATGCCACGTATTTTCGCACAGAAACCGCTTGGGTGATATTGTAAATTGTTGTAGACCAAACGCATGTCCAAATTCATCGATCGATTGTCTGACCTTCCTTCTCAGTTTTTGAGTTCTTGCGCGCCACAACCTTTACCGAATCGTTTGCTTATGTGCCGACCTGATTTTTTTTCCGTCTGCGATGTCAAGAACCCGCATATGGAGGGAAAAGTGGGATCCGTGGATCGTGATTTAGCCGGGAAACAATGGGAGAATTTAAAGGGGGTCTTCGAGGGTTGCGGTGCTAGAGTTGATTTGATTGATCCCGCGACTGATTGCGAAGACATGGTTTTTTGCGCCAATCAGACCCTTGTGGGCTTGGATCAAAATGGAGATCGGTTGTGCATTTTGAGCCAGATGAAGCATTCATCACGGCAGAGGGAAGTCTCTGCTTTTTCAAACTGGTTTTCTGAACGAGGTTATCAAGTCAAGGAACTCCCGAGTGGAACGGGATTCGAAGGGAGCGGCGATGCGATTTGGCATCCGGGGCGTGCGTTACTGTGGGGTGGGAGTGGCTATCGAACTGAGGCTAGGGCCTATGAACCGGTGAGTGCGCTCTTTGGAGTCCCGGTGATCAGGCTTCCCCTTCGGTCGGAGCGATTCTATCATTTGGATACCTGCTTTTGCGCCTTGGATGAACATACGGTACTTATCCATGCGAAGTCTCTCACGGAGGATGGCCTTGCGCTCGTGCACGCCGTCTTTTCGGATGTGATCGAATGTGATTATCGGGAGGCAACCGAAGGAATGGCCTGTAACGCGTGCGGAATAGGTGGAAAGCACGTGGTCATTCAGAAAGGAAATCCTAAAACGGTTTCCGCACTTCTTCAGAGGGGCTTCGCAGTACACGAGGTCGAGACTTCAGAGTATTTGAAGTCCGGCGGCAGCGTGTTTTGTATGAAGATGTACGTCTTCTAAAGCCACTTCACCAAATTCAAAGAGGATTCCATCTCGCGATGTCCTCCTCGATCGTATCGCGGAATGATCCGCACGCCCAAAGCATGGGGGCCTGACTCCGGACAGACGATATCGGCATACCAAGTGCTCGTCCCATCTGCATCTACTTTTTCATTGAGCACCAAGGGTTTCATGGAGATGGTCTGAAACTCTTTGGGCTTATGGCCTGGGAACGCTTTTCCTAGAACTGTCTGTATGTGAAAATCCTCAGAAGTAAGGTTCGGGTGGCTGAGTTCAACCTGTACGCGAATTGGCTGGTTGACAAGGACTTTCTCTTTGTCGAGCCCTTCGACTGAGATGTCTGTAAAGGCAACAGCTTCCCAGTATTTTTGCAGACGAATCCGATAGTTACAAAGTGCTCTCAATTCTTTGAAGTCATCCGCACCGTAAAAGTCGGCATCCTGGAGCGCAGGCTTGTAGAGTTTCTCGCGATAATCCTCAAGCATGCGAGCTGAAGAGAATTCCGGCACAATGGTCGCAATGGATTCTTTCATCATATCGACCCAATCTGCTGGGACACCCTCTTCGTTGCGGTCAAAGAAGAGGGGAAGAATCTCATGCTCGATAATGGCGTAGATGCGTGCACTATCATATTCATTTTGAAAATCCGTTGAATATTCATGCTCCTCATCCGCTATGATCCACCCATTTTTTCCATTATAGGATTCAGCCCACCATCCATCAGATACGCTAAGATTGAGACAGCCGTTAACTCCGGCTTTCATTCCTGAAGTGCCACTAGCTTCTAGCGGACGCGTTGGCGTATTAAGCCAGACATCGCAACCACCCACCATCAGTTGGGCGACGCTAATGTCATAGTTTTCGATGAAAATAACTTTCCCCTGAAAGCCAGGCTGTCTTGAGATCTCGATAACTCGTTGGATAAGCCCCTGCCCCAAACCGTCTGCAGGATGAGCTTTTCCGGCAAAGAGGATCACAACAGGTTTTCCGGAGTTGAGCAGCTGCTCAAGCTTCTTCATGTTATGAAACAAGAGTGCCGCGCGTTTGTAAGGTGCAAAGCGTCTTGCAAATCCAATAATGAGCGGATCTTGGTCTAAGTTAGCTTGGGCGAGAGCCAGGTGAGCTGGATCTTCCCTTCTGTTTCGGTACGATTCCTCAATATGCTGTTTGAGCCAAGTTATGAGTCGAGATTTTGCTTGAACGTGGGTGTCCCAAATGGTTTTAGGTTCAACTTCCTTGATTTGAGCCCAAACCTCTTTATCGGAGAGTTGAGAAGTCCATTTTGTCCCAAGATGCTTGGTGAAGACTTTTCGCCATTCGGGGGCAATCCAGGTTGGAACGTGCACTCCATTTGTGATGCTGGTGACTGGGACTTCAAAGTCATGGACACCAGGGAAAAGGTTCTTGAACATCTTTCTGGATACACGGCCATGAATTTCGCTAACGCCGTTTACCCGAATACTTCCTCGCAAGCAAAGATGGGTCATCGAAAAGTCAGTTGAAGTTCCGCTCGACTTTGGGTTTCCCAAATTCATAATAGCGGGCCAACTGCGATGTAGGGATTCGCCAAATGGGGAGAGGTAAGGGCGCACGATTTCTTCAGCGAATTTGTCATGACCCGCCTCAACTGGCGTATGGGTTGTGAAAATCGAAGTGTGTCGCACATACTCGAGAGCTTCGTCGTAGCGCAAATTGCGTTCGGACATGAGTTCAACAATTCGTGCGAGCACAAGAAAAGCACTGTGCCCTTCGTTCATGTGATAGATTTTTGGTGAAATCCCAATGGCCTTAAGGAGTTTGAGACCTCCGATCCCCAAGACAAATTCCTGCCTTAGGCGGTGTTCGTGGTCTCCTCCATAAAGATTGTTTGTAATCTGACGATCTTCAGGGCGATTCGCCCCAAAATCCGTATCAAGCACATAAAGACTGATTCGACCCACAGCAACCTTCCAGGCGCGTGCATATACAGGGCGCAAAGGAAACGGAATGCTGACCACCACGGGCTGGCCGTTCTCGTGGGTCACGAGCTGCATGGGCAGAGAATAGAAGTCACTCTTCTCAAATAGAGCTTCCTGCCGACCCTCGCGAGTTAGTTTTTGGCGAAAATAGCCCATATGATAGGCCAATCCTACTGCACAGAGGGGAACATTGAGGTCGCTTGCAGTTTTTAGGAGATCACCCGCAAGAATGCCCAATCCTCCTGAATACAATTTGAGACATGACGTCATTCCGAACTCGGCACAGAAGAAAGCGATTTCTGGATTTTTTACCTTGGCTAGACGCGATTCGAGACGATCGTGAAGGGTGTCAACCTTCTCGGTAAAACTCTTACTCTTTGCAGCCTTTTCGAGGGTTTCTGTTTTCGCATAATCCAAAAATACACTCGGGTTGTATCCGGTCTTAACCCAAAGCTCTGGATCCAACTTTTGGAACAGCTCGGTTACTTCCGGATGCCAACTCCACCAAATATTCTTAGATAGCGTCCGTAGTTTCTCGAGTTCCTCTGGAAGTTGGTTGAGGACGATAAAACTTCTAAGTCGTGTATTGGGATCAAATTTCCGAGTGGCGGCTGTGAGCGCGACTCCCCGATCCCTTTCGGGTTCAAGCGTGGGACTACCGGTTCTCTGTTTAGCTTTATTTAGGGCAATATCATGACTCTTGAAGTAAGATTTCCCCCAAAACTTCCATCGTGCTTGGTGGCTCAATGCCAGGGCAGCCTCTGAAAGTTTCGTCCTAGCCTTAGGCGAGGTTTGTGCGATGAACTTGTAAAGTTGGTCGGCAAGTTCTTTTACCGTATTTTCAGCCGGAATCCCTTTGCGTTTTAAAACTGAAACGCCGGTTTTTTCCCAGCCACCGGTATCTTTTGCCCAATGACCAAATCCAGCCAAGTCAGAGGTGATGGTTGGAACACCGAATGCAATACTTTCCATGGGGGTGTAACCCCACGGTTCATAAAATGATGGAAAAACCGAAAGATCAGCGGCTGCTAAAAACTCGTAGTATCGCTCCTTAATAAGAGGATCGTTTCCGTCGAGATAAATGGGAACAAAGATAACGTGGACCGGGTCGCCAGGCTGATTAAACAGTTGTTTGGCGTTGAGAGCCTGCAACGCGGGATCACGTGCCTCATCTCGAATAATATGAGTAGAATGAAAAGGGACGTGCGCTACGGGGTTTCCAGCGGCGGCTTGAAGAAGTTCGGCCTTTGGACCTAAATGTCCGGCAGGGAGCATGAGGAAAGCGATTACCTTTTTTCCGGGTTCATTCTTGAGTTGGGCATTAAGAGCGGCAAGCGAATCAATAAAAACATCTACGCCCTTGTTTCTGAATTCATATCGACCTGCTGTGATTAAGAAGCGAGTTGAGTCGCGGTCATATTTTGAACCCGTAGTCCACTCAGCCAAATCAAATAGCCGGTTTCGTACTTTCTTTACAACCGCCGGCTGGGCGAGTTTGGCGTCTTGAAACTCGTCTCCCAAAGCATTGAGCAGCAACATGTCGGGTTTGCGGTTCAGAATGTGGACGCACTCTTCGGAGGTCACCGCGCTAACAGTTGTGAAGCAATCGGCGATGCGAGCCGCGATATTCTCCATGGAGTGTTTTGAGCTGACACCGATTTCGTGGGCAAGCTGATTCATTTTCTCTGGATCGCCCGGCTTGGAGAAGTCCTCATCGCGGCGATTGGCAGACAGGGCTCGACCTAACATGGTGGCATGGGTCGTGAAGACCGTTCCGACCTCGGGCGCGGCCGTGCGAAGGTGGAGAATAGCGGCAGCAGCCATCCACTCATGGCAGTGAATCACGGCCGCCTCACCCTTTGGTTTCATATGCTTATTGAATAGATTCTCGACTACGATTCCTGCGGCCTGTGCAAAAAAGACAGGCTCCAAATAGTCCCATCCCCCATAAAGAGAATGGAGATGATATTGTTCCCAGTATTTCGCGAGAAACTGATCTCTCGAAGCGTGAAGGCTATCAAAGTTTACTAGAATACACCGTGGCTCACCCGGAACCAGCCAGCGGCCCATTTTGCAGCCGATCGAAAGGGTGGATAGCGTTTCCATGAATTCCGCATTCCAGATCTCTTCCCTGAAAACAGGAACCGATCCCGGCGCTCGTGGTACATCAGGCCCGATGGTCACATACAGATCATCATAGTATTGATGCATCCGATTGACTTTGGAGGCCAGAACCGTGTGGATTCCGCCCACCATATTTGCGACTTCCCAGGAAACTTCAAATAAGTTGCGTGGTGTTTTCATATTGCCGTCCTTCTGGCGTGATTTTCAAGACGTGCTCTCTAAAATCCGTGAGTACGTTCATGTAGTTGATAAAACCTTCGTAGGGACTGTTATAAGGGTTGAAGTAAGCATGGACATCGCCGTCCGAAAAAAACTTGGTGCACATATAATAGAAGTGATCGGAGGTTTGCAGTTTTCGCCATAAGTCCAAGGTGGCCGGATTGTTGCGGCGACGAACTTCGTTTCCTAATTCGAAAATGAGTTCTAATGCGCGCTTCTGCATGTGGTTCCCGTTCCAAGCCGTGAGATCGCGTTCCGCGTCTGCCCAGGAGACGACGCGCGGAAAGGCTAATTCGGCAGTAGGTTGATAGCGCTTCACGACTTCACTCGGAGTTGCAAAGTCCCAGTCGCCGTGTTTCATCACTTCGCCAGGAAGGGCTTTCAAAAAGTTAAAGATGCCGGTGGATTCCCATTGATGCTCACCAAAGGTTTCATAATCCATGAACAAATTCAGAACGTCTCCGTTTCCGCTGATGCGGTGAACCCAACTTGCAAACTTGGGGGCCGTCAGGGGGAACTCGGGCCAGGCAGAATTGGAAAAGCGAAAGGCGATGTCGTCCGAAAGGCGATAGCTCTTGAGCAGGAGTTTGATGTTTCCTCCCGGGCGCTTATACACAAAATGAGGACTGCGCCATGAAAGGATGTCATCCGCCCCTTCTGCCAGAATCGCGTCGTAGCCCATGCCTTCTACAATTGAGGCGACTTCGTCACTGCACACAAGTTCAGTATTTCGAAAAACTCGGGGTGTTTGCCCAAAATGCGTTTGCATGAGTTCCGTGTGGAGTTTGACCTGTTGTCTAAATTCCTGCGGATCGTAGAGCGATGAGAGACTGTGATAGTAGGTTTCTGCCAAGAACTCCACGCATCCCGTTTTCGAGAGCTCAACAAAGCTCTTGAGCGTCTCAGGTGAGTAACGCTCCATTTGTTCCAAAGCGACCCCGGTTATCGAGTAGGATATCTTGAATCTTCCCTGGTGCTGATTAATCATATCAAGCAAAAGATGATTCGCCGGAAGGTAGCATTTGCTGGCTACCTTTTGGAGAATCTCCTTATTTTTGCGCGAGTCAAAATAGCGGTGATCCCGCCCTACTTTGAAAAAAGAATAAGGCTTCACCCGAAATGGCTGATGAACTTGGAAATAGAAACAAACAGAAGACATTTTGCGCCCCCCAGGCGTCCTCAAGGCTTAATCAGACGGTAGTCCTAAAGCATTAAGATACACCGAATACGTTTTTTTCGCAGCGGCATCCCATCGTAGCTTGCTTATTTCTTCTTTGGCGATCTCCAAGACATCCTTGCGGATCTCAGGGTACTTCAAAACGCCAAGAATCAGGTGTGATAGCTGGTTCGTATCCCAAAAATCCACCTTAAGAGCGCTTTGTAAAACCTCAGCGACACCGGATTGACGGGAAATAATTACAGGGACGTCTTGGCTCATCGCTTCAAGGGGGGTGATTCCGAACGGCTCCGAGACGGAAGGCATAACGTAGAGGTCGGCTAGCGAAAACATGCGTTCAACTTCGGGTCCCTTGAGAAAGCCGGTAAACACGAAATTGCGATTAAGATTGAGTTCCGAAACCCGCTCCATAAGCTTTGGCAGCATATCGCCGGTGCCGGCCATTACAAAGGTAACATCAGGTACGAGAGGGACAACCTTGGCGGCAGCTTCGACAAAATAGTCAGGGCCTTTTTGAAAGGTGACTCGACCTAAGAAAAGAACGACTTTAGAGTCCGGACGTTTTTCGTTTCGATAGGTTTTAATCGTCTCTGACGAGTAGACGCCATTGTGAACGACTGAGATTTTCTCCAAGGGAACTTTATGCTGCTCATGGATAATCGAACGAGTATAGTAGCTGACGGCAATAACGGAGGTGGCAGCGTGAACCCCTGCGGCCTCAATCTCGTGAATACGCTGATTGACGGTTTTTCCGCTGCGATCAAACTCTAAACTATGAACATGAACAACGAGGGGGACCCCACGCATTTTAGCGATCGCGATCCCTGCAGGATAGGTCATCCAATCATGCGCGTGTACCACGTCAAATTCGCGGTCCTGCGCAAGGGTCACTGCTCGGTAAGTATAACGATTGACCTCTGATAAGAGATCGTTTCCATAGTGTTCAGTCTTATCAAGCGCAAAGGGAAACTCGCGCAGAATTTGCGAGACGCTCCCAGGGAGCATCGAATGCACCAGGTCTACGCCCGTTGAGGTGGTGGAGAATTCATGTTTGCTGATTTTTCGAGATTTGCGAAGGCGAGCTTCAAGCTCAGGCCTTGCGTAGGGGTTGAGCCAACTGGGAATCTCAATATACTCTATTTTCTGATTCACGACTTCAGAGGTCTTTTCAGCAGTGTGCGATTTTGAAAATACTTTGCCGGAAACTACCGGCTGCTCAGGGGTTACGTGGTGGGTGATCTCACGAACAATTTCGGGAATCGGTGATCCACTTTTTGCCCACTGAGCATCCAGCAAATGCATGTGCGGCGCTTTTTCGGCCCCGGAGACCTTAGGGAGGACAAAATCAATTTCGACACCCGTTTTTGCTAATGCGGTTGTTAACCCTTCACAAGCCGTCCCAAGTCCGCCACTGATGTGAGGTGGATACTCCCAACCCAGCATGAGTACTTTCATTAATTCCTAGTCCTTCTTTATCATCTTATAGACGCGCAAAATTTCGGCGACGCTCCATGCTTGAGCGGGTGTTCCGTTAGCAGCATGAGGCGAATCGCCATCAAAAATTTCGGAAATTTGTCCGAGACATGCCTCTTCTGCAAAGTGAATGCCGAGGCGTTCTAAGATCGGTGAGATTTCGATTTTCATTCGTTCGGCACCGTGAATTTTACAAACCGCATCGGCATAAATGCCAATCAGCCACGGCCAAACCGTGCCCTGATGATAGGCATGATCACGCTGTTCTTGAGTTCCGCTGCATTTTCCTTGGTACCGGACATCCTGCGGAGAGAGCGTTCGTAATCCGACAGGTGTAAGCAGTTCAGAGCGGATCTTATCTAGCATGCGCGTCGCAGCACTGGCAGGGATCGGCGAATACTTCAATGCGATTGCCCAGAGCTGATTCGGACGAAGACTGTAGTCAGCGCCCTGCCCATGTTCTGGATTGATGGAATCCGCCAAATACCCATGTGTTTCAGACCAAAAGCGCTCATTGAATGCGTGCTTCGCACCTTCAAGCACCGGCGTCCATCGTTTGATGAAAGTTTCAGCCAAAGGCGCGGTTCGATTGTGTTGCGCCCAATCCATTGCAAAATGAGCGGCATTGTAAAATAACGCATTAAGATCCACTGCAAAGCCGTGACGAGGTGTAAGTGGTACTCCGTTCCATACGACGTCCATCCAGGTCGCAGCATAGGGGCCGGGTTTGACAAAAAAGCCCGCACCGGATTTGACTTCTACGCGGGGATCGACGCCATTCTTAAAGGCATTTAAAATGCTAATGACGGCGGGCATGAGGGCTTGAATCTGAGCAGCATCCGTTGCTTCGCCAAGAAGTTGTACAGCCCGAATATAAAGGAGCGGGGCATCGATCATCAGATTTTGAGGAATCCCCGAGATCGTCGGGGCATTGGGGATAAGCTGCTTTTGGTACCGTTCACCTAATTCACTCAAAACGTGTTTAGCGTGCTTGAATTTCTCCGTCGCAAGGCACAGTCCCGGCAAAGAGATAAGAGTGTCGCGATCCCAATCCTCAAACCAAGGGTAGCCTGCGATGACTGAGTGTTGGCCGTTTTTCTTCGTGATCAAAAACTGGCTGGCCGCACGTTTGAGGGCGGGT
Source organism: Oligoflexia bacterium (assembly GCA_903881565.1). Classification (GTDB taxonomy): domain Bacteria; phylum Bdellovibrionota; class UBA1018; order UBA1018; family UBA1018; genus CAIRTR01. The sequence continues at coordinate 21,116 of CAIRTR010000201.1, forward strand.
CCAGAAAAACTAGGTTTAAGCTTCTTTTCTTTCGAAGGTTTTGAGGTGGAGAGTTCCTTGGCACCGCAGTGCAGAGTGATTTCACAATCTTCGTCAATTTGAATTTGAAATGTTCCCGGCCCAAAAAGATCGTCCGTTGCGGGATATCCGCGATCGTTTTCAATCGAATAGAAAACGTCCTTAAGCCATCGTCCGCCCATTGTGAAGGTCGAAGGTTTTCCCGTCACCTTAAAGTAGAGACGGGGAAGCGGAGGATAGGGCTGAATTGAAACGCCCTGAGTTTCAAATTGCGTGCAGCCGTCTAAAAAGGGATTGCCTTTAGTGGTTCGATGCCAGGGCCGACACGTGATGAGAGGTTCGAGTGTGAAGGTTGCAGGCTTTGTGATTCCAGAAAAAGTATAAGTAATGCGAGTGATGTCATGATTAGAATCAATTTCCAAAGCACGCTCAATTTGAACATCGCCCAGGCGGTAACGCCACACGGGGCGAGGGACATAAGAAAATTTCTCTAGATGGGTAAAGCCGTGCGGGTGCACTTGTCCTTCGTGCTCAAAAGAGTGCAGGAAAAAAGTTTCGCGAACTCCCTGTGGATCAGGGGCTGTTTGAAAGGTTTCTGCAACTTCAGAAATCGCGTGCAGCGGCTCGCCAAATCCAGGTTCACGAATCGTGAGGATGCTGTGATATTTTCTGCGCGGAATTCGATCCACACAGCTCATAGCAAAGGAACCGGTTTGATTTGTCTGGAGCCACTCCAACTGTGCTTGTTTCTGCGGCATATGCGCAATTTATAGCAGGGAAAGCGTCTCGCTGATACGAGAAAAGGGGCGGCCTATGCGAGAAGTTTCATGCACCAGTAACAAAGCGCCGCGACAAACGCCGAGGCGGGGATAGTCAAAACCCACGCCCAAACAATGCGCTCTGCAATCCCCCAGCGCACTGCCGAAAATTTTGTGACGGCGCCCACTCCCATGATGGAGCCCGTGATGGTGTGAGTTGTCGAAACAGGAATTCCAAGTGAGGTCGCCATGAACAAGGTGATGGCACCTGCGGTCTCCGCGCAACATCCGCCAATGGGTTTAAGTTTGGTAATCTTCATTCCCATTGTTTTGACGATGCGCCATCCGCCGAAGAGAGTTCCGAAACCCATCGCAGTTTGACAAGCGAGCACTATCCATAGTGGTACGTGAAACTCAGGCCCAAGCATTCCTGATGAAAAGAGTAGTACGGCAATGATGCCCATTGTTTTCTGCGCGTCGTTTCCGCCGTGGCCCAGGCTATATAAGGAGGCTGAAACCA
>CAIRTR010000202.1 GCA_903881565.1 Oligoflexia bacterium
ATACCCTCATGCAACCCTATCGGCTTAGAGCAGCAAAATCATAAGTCGAAAAAACGTCTAACTATTGACGGTAAACTCCGCGACCGCAGAAGTCGTCTCCTCGCCACTTCCCGTCTTCGCATGAAACTCACACACGATTCGATCCGTAGCGCGCTCACGAATACCACCCGAGACCGTGACAGTATCTCCAAGTAAAGTCATCCCGCGAAAATGATAATCGATCCGAGCAAGCTTAAAGCCCGAAGGACAATTTGCACTTGCGTGTTCCGCAATCAAACCCGCGGTCAGCATGCCATGCGCAATGATCCCAGGCAACCCAGCCCCCCGTGCCGCCGCCTCGTCCACATGAATAGGGTTAGAATCCCCCGAAGCTTTGGCGTAAGCCTGAAGCTGCGCCAAGGTGATGGGAGGAAACTCTCTGGAGGCAAAAATATCTTTGAGAGCTCCCTTCATGAGGCCTCCTTTACAATTATTTTGAGAACAACGTTCGTGCTCGATTGCGCCACGAGCTCAAGGCGCCCATCCGATTTTCTTGCCTGCACTTGTGTCTCAAATACTAAGAAACACATTGAGCCCGACTTACCCTTCTTTTCAAAAACCTCTTTGAGCGTCGTCTCAAAAACAAGGACATCCCCCACTTCGATCGCGCCGAAGTAACGGTACTCTTGCCCGGCATGAAGAAGAGAGGTGAGTGGCACACCAAAGTCCTGAAAAAGCTCAAACTCGCCTTGCCTGCAAATCGTCAAAAAGGTCGGAGGAACTTCACGCGAATCCGGCTTATCCGAAACGCCAAGGGCACCCCAAAATGCTTGAACACGCTCGCGAGTGACCGACTCCTCAAAAGGCCCTTTTTTCAGCCCAATTCTCGCTTTCCATTCAAGATTAACCACCGCAATTCACCTTTTTTAGATAAAGATAATTGAGGGGATTAAGCTCTAGCCCCTGCACACGCGGCCGGACCAAAGCCATGTTCGGTTCGTAATAGAGGGGAGCTAAGACCGCGTCCTCCTCCAAAAGAATTTTCTGGGCGTCGCCATAGGCCTTTTCGCGCCCGCGAAGATCCTGCATGCGTCTAGCGCTCATCACGAGACGGTCATAAGCTTCATTCTTCCAGCCCAGGCGATTATTCCCAGACGAGGACAGAAATACGGACATGAAGTTATCAGGGTCGGGATAATCCGCGCTCCAACTCGAAAGATACAGAGGATACGAGTGCAAATCCAACTGCGCACGGAACGTCTTGTTATCGAAGGGTTGAATGCTTAGATCCACGCCTAAATTGCGTTTCACTTCGCCTTGGATAAACTGCGCAACCACCATCGACTTATCCCAGTTGGCAATGACAAATTCTACCAAGGGCGGTTTGGCCATATCCACGCCCGACGCTCGCAACTCATTCTTTGCCTTAACAGGATCAAAGGGCAACCCCATGCGAGGCGAATGACCCAGCATTCTTGGAGGAATAAAAGAATTTGCCGGTTGCTGGCCTCCATGCAAAATCATCCCCATTTTTGTGCGATCAATGGACATCGCCAGGGCTCGCCTAAAATGAACATTGGAAAGGGGAAACTTATCAACCACAAACCCCAGATACCCCGTCTTCAGATAGGGATAACTCTTGAGATCCGGGCGCCCGGCCAGACGCTTCAAATCCAAGGTCGCAATATCGGTGAGAAAATCAAGTTTTCCCGACTCATAAAGACTCAAAGCCGTTGCATCATCTCGAATAATCAAGGCGACCGCTTTTTCAAGATTTCCCCGAACTCCATAATAGTTAGGGTTCGCCTTAAGAACAATCCGACTATCTAGATCGTGACTTTCTAGCTGAAAAGGACCCACACTCACCATCCGGCCCGGCGTGGCCCACCCCGATCCGCCCTTTTCAACCACATCTTGGCGCATCGGAAAGGTCACCCAAAAAGAAGGGATATAGATCCAATGAGCCACAGGCTGAACAAGTTTCACTTGAATCGTATAATCATCCAGCGCCTTAACGCCTACCCCTGAAAAATCCTTGACCGTGCCTTTGTAAAAACCTTCGGCGCCTTCAATATCAAAAAGAAAATAAGCGTACGAGGCGGCCGTCATCGGCGAAAGCAAACGCTTCCAGGAATAGAGAAAATCAGCGGCCTTCAGTGGAACACCGTCACTCCACTTTACATCATTGCGCAAATTGAAGGTGTAAGTCTTTCCATCGGGACTCAACTTCCAACTCTTGGCAAGCGCCGGCGTAATCTTGAGGTCCGCATCAACCCCGATCAGTCCTTCCATCAGGTTCATCAAAAGATAAGTTTCAATCGGCGTATGAGCTTTATTCCAATCCAAAGTCTCGGGTTCGCCGGGAATTCGAAACGTGAAAACATGCCCATCGGCGGCTCCCGCCGACAAAGCAAAAAGGAGTCCAAGCCCTGCGATCGAACTCGCGATCCATCTATTCATAATTTCAGCGCTCCACTTAGGAATGTTCTTTAAGCGCCTGGGTAAAAATGAGTTCAGCCAAGCGCTCGGTTGCTCGGCTCAAATGATAACTCGCCTCTTCGATTCGGTAAATCGAGTTTCCTGCAATTGCACCGCGTAATTCGAGAACCAGCTTTCGGATCTTATCCGCTGCCTCAATCCCGAGTAGCTCATCGGCAACACAGAGATTTTTATCCGTCGCATTCAATACGGCTTCGGCAGCGTTTCGAGCGTCAACTAACCGACGGTATTCAATATCGACCTGGGCATAATCCATGCTCGAGCGAAGCATTTTCTCAATTTCGTGATCTGAAAGGCCAAAAGAAGGGCGAACTTCAATCGTTTGCTCACGGCCCGTCTTCAAATCCTTGGCCGAAACCTGCAAAATCCCATCGGCATCGACGAGATAGGTCACCTCGACTCGTGGGACTCCGGCAGGGGCAGGCGTAAGCCCAGAGAGTTTGAACCGGGCCAGGCTTCGATTGTCCTCAACTCTGTCCCGCTCTCCTTGTAGGACATGGATATCCACGCCGGTTTGATTGTCCACAAAGGTCGTAAACCCTTCTCGGGCAACCGCCGGGATTCGTGTATTGCGGGTGATCAAGGTGGTCATCAAACCCCCATAGGTTTCGATTCCCAGCGAAAGAGGCACCACATCCAAAAGCAAAAGATCCCTATTGTTGCCGGCCAGAATATCGGCCTGAATGGCCGCACCAATTGCCACAACTTCATCCGGGTTCACCGAAGTGTTCGGGACTCTCCCAAAAATAGATTGCGCAACTTCTTGAAGCAGCTTCAAGCGCGTCGGGCCACCAACCAAAACGACATCGGAAAGTTCAGACGCCTCGATCCCGGCATCTTTAAGCGCCTGCAGGCAAGGCTCACGGGTTTTCTCCAAAATCGGTTTAAAAATCGCGAAAACTTCCGCGCGCGAAAAGGGACGCTGATACTTCTGAGCGCCAACCGTGATCTCCAGGGTAGCTTGCTCTTTTTCCGAAAGCGCAATTTTAACTTCCTCAGCGCCTTCAATCAGAGCCGCACGAACTCCATTATCGGAGGCCGAATCTGGGCCAAAACGCTCACGAATTTCTTCCATGCACACCGCAACTAATGCCTGATCTAAGTCATCTCCGCCCAGCGCAGTATTTCCATTCGTCGAAAGTACTTCAAAAATTCCATCCTGAAGTTTCAAGACTGAAACGTCAAATGTTCCGCCGCCAAAGTCATAAACCGCAATCAAACCCTGACGTTTCTTATCGATCCCATATGCCAGAGATGCGGCTGTGGGCTCATTGATGATTCTCAGTACATCGAGACCTGCCATTCGACCCGCCGCCCGTGTAGCCTGTCTTTGCGAATCATTGAAGTATGCGGGAACCGTAATCACCGCACGCGTCACTGGAACTTCAAGCTCCTTTTCCGCGGCGCGTTTGAGCGCCCCCAAGATCATCGACGAAACTTCGACAGCGCCATAGGAACGTGATCCGACCTTGATCTGGACCGAGGCATTTTCACCAGTTCCCGGCGTGAGCTCATACGGAAGCGTTCCAGCCACGGACTCCAAATCTTCAAAGCCCCTCCCCAAAAGTCTTTTAACCGAAAACAAAGTCGAACGAGGATCTCTCACCTTCACCGATTTTGCCGCATAACCTACAATAGGAACATCGCCTTCAAAGTGCACCACAGATGGCACAAGGGATTTTCCTTCAAGCGATTTTATAACTCGGGGTTTGCCGTGATCGACATAGGCAACCAAGCTATTAGTGGTTCCAAGGTCAATGCCGATAATCGGATTTTCTGCTTTATTCATGCTGCCTCGATGCGTGTTGCAAATCTTTGAACATCTCGAAAAAGAGAATCTAAATAAGTCCGCTTCCGAAGCGCCTGCGCGAGCTCCAGAAGCAATGCGTTTCCTTCTTCGCTATGAGCCGCAGCTTCATCAATTTTCCGATCCAGATCAGAAAGCCTGGAACTGAGTTCCGACTGTATTTGCGAAAGCTGTGCTCTAAAACCTAGCACCTTTTCCCGAGACTGCTCAGAAGCATTCTCATTCAAAGTGTCTTGAAGGTCAAACCAGCTTTCTGCAAGCTGAAGAGGCACTCCGCCTCTCCCCTCAAGGTCGATGCCATGGAGACTCAAGAGGTATTCACGCCTTGTCATAGGATCCCGAAGGGTTTTGTAAGCCTGATTCACCAAGCTCATCCACTCCAAGGAGGAACGGCGGACCGAAACAGGCGCATTGGAAAAACGATCAGGATGTAAAGCGCGCGAGAGTTCATAGAAACGTCTCTCCAAAGCGCAGGACTCCAATATCAATCGTGGGGGAACGCCTAACAATGCAAAGTAGTCACGATTTGCAGGCACGGGCTGAGCCCCGCCGCAAGAATTGCACATCAGGATCTCAGAAGGATCCGGTGCCTGGTCCGAAAGCCCACAGCTTCCGCAAGTTCGTTTAGGCTGAGAAGCTCGATCCACAGCCACACGTCCTTTTAGCATTAGGGTTATTAAATACGAAGCCCGTCCCGTTGAGTCCATCCGAGAAGTCGAGTTGCGTTCCTGCGAGGTAAATCGAGGATTTTGCATCCATGACAACTTTTACGCCACCCAGGTCAAAAATTTTGTCATTCACAGCAGGGGTCTTGTTATCAAAGCCCAGCTTATAACTCATGCCCGAGCAGCCACCACCCACGACCATCACGCGAAGCATTCCATCTGCAGCAGTTGGGTCAACAGATTGAAGGCGCTTGATCTCATTAATTGCTTTTTCTGTAATTTGAATTTCACTCATTTGCTACCCTTTCTTTTAGCTAAATAATCATTTACCGCAGCTTTGATCGCATCTTCGGCCAAAACAGAGCAGTGAATCTTAATCGGAGGCAGAGATAACTCCTTCACGATATCCGTATTCTTAATCTGCAAAGCCTGATCTAAAGTTTTGCCTTTTACCATTTCGGTGGCCAGCGAAGAACTCGCAATCGCACTGCCGCAACCGAAGGTCTTGAACTTGGCGTCCTTGATGATACCTGTCGCTTCATCCACCTCTACTTGAAGTTTCATCACGTCGCCACACTCGGGCGCGCCCACCATTCCGGTACCGACGTTTGACGCATTCTTGTCCAACGTTCCGACATTTTTTGGACTCTCAAAGTGATCCAGGACTTTTTGTGTGTATGCCATATCTTAATTCTCCTTACAAACTTTGCAAACTTTGCCCATTTTCAATGCGCGGCCCACTGTATCGATTTGAGATCCACGCCCTCTTTTGCCATCTCGTATAGCGGCGAGAGATCCCGAAGTTTTTTAACCGTTTCGCAAACTTTTTGGATCGCGTAATCTATTTCTTCTTCAGTCGTAAAACGTCCTAAACCAAAACGAATACTTGTGTGGGCCAGGTCTTCGCCCACGCCGATAGCTCTGAGCACATAGGAGGGTTCCAAACTTGCGGACGTACAGGCCGAACCACTCGAAACGGCAAGCTCCTTCATGCCCATCATCAAGGACTCGCCCTCAACAAACGCAAAACTGACATTCAAGTTATTGTAGAGGCGCTCCGTAGGATGACCATTAAGATAAATTTCATCAAGTTCGGCCTGGAGTCCCGCCCACAGGCGATCACGAAGAGCACTTACTCGCTTGGTCTCGGTCTCCATCGTGGCTGCCGCGACTTCGGCCGCTTTTCCAAAACCCACAATCCCAGGAACATTGAGAGTGCCGGAGCGCATTCCACGCTCATGCCCCCCCCCGTGAATTTGCGGAGCGAGCCTCACACGCGGATTTTTACGACGCACATAAAGAGCGCCCACGCCTTTAGGTCCATACATTTTATGCGCCGAAATCGAGAGCAAATCGATGCCCATTTTCTCGACATCTACGGGGATCTTCCCGATCGCTTGCGCGCCATCAGTGTGAAAAAGAACGCCGTATTCTTTGCAGATCTTGCCAATCTCGGCGATGGGATTAATCGTGCCGACTTCATTATTGGCCATCATCAGCGAGACCAATATCGTTTGCGGCTTAATGGCTTTACGAACCGAGTCCGGGTCGACGCGGCCTGTTTTATCGACAGGCAGAAATGTGATTTCAAATCCTTTTGTTTCAAGATAATGGCAAGTATCTAAAACCGCCTTATGCTCAACGGTTGAAGTGATAATGTGATTGCCACGCGAGCGAAGCATTTCGGCTGCTCCCATGATTGCCAAATTGTTACTCTCGGTTGCACCACTCGTGAAAATAATCTCCTTGTCTGAGGCACCAATCAGACGTGCGATTTGCCCACGCCCTTTTTCAACAGCGGCCTCAGCCGTCCAGCCGAATTCGTGATTGCGACTGGCAGCGTTTCCGAAAACCTCGGTAAAATAAGGTGCCATTGTGCGAAAGACTTCAGGATCCACCGCTGTGGTGGCGTGAGAGTCGAGGTAGATTGGGAATTTTGCTTTCTTCATGGGTGGATTCCTCTTGATGCTGCTGTTGGAGTTTCAAGCGGCAAAGCTCCGAGCTCAGCCAACTTGATTCCGGATAAAAAATTAAAAACACGTCGATTCAAATCATGCATCATATGTTGAATGTCGCACTTGCTGCCGTATTGACACTCACAGGTGGCACAAGCCATGACACCCTGGGGGCCTTCCATGAGCGACACGAATTCGGAGAGCGAAACATCCGAAAGTGCACGTTGCAAAGTGTATCCACCACGAGCGCCTTGTTCCGATTGAATCAATCCCGTGTCCTTGAGTCGCTGCAGGGTCTTGGCCGTAATCTCAAACGGCAAGCCATAAGCATCCGCGATCTCACGAGCGCTTGTGATCTCAGGCGAATTTGCTAGAGACTTCTGGCTCATGTGACGCAACGCAATCAATCCATATTCTGTCGTTCTATTTAGCTTAATCATATGTAATCTTGCACTTTCATGTACGACACCTAGAGTCCGAATTCAAACAGAAAACCAGCTAAGCCCTAGGGGTGGCGTTCATATACGATTATAGCAGTCGTATATCAAGAAATAAAGCCCATACCTGCCAAAAAAACACCCTAAAGACTCAGTGCGGTAAAAGCCAATCAAAATCAGCACCTTAGTCCTCCTTTGGGCACAGCCCTTGCTTTTTGGAAGGCCTTAGAAAGGAATTTCCATTATGGCCGAAATCAAAGAAACTTCACCTTCATACGATGATAATCCGAATCCAAACTCGATCGCTTTCCTAGCGGGAATGACCGGGGGACTTATCATGATTCTGTCCATGGCGATTGCTCGCGCTTTTGGACTCTCAAACCTAAACGTCGAGCTGATCTTCGGGAGCCTTCTCACTCGCGACACGGGTCCAGGCACCTGGGTCTTAGGTCTGTTTACCCATATGCTGTTCACAGGGGTTGTCGCGATCTTGTACGGAGTGGCCTTTCGCGCTCTGGGCCGTTCGGGCACCTTCATGGGCGTTCTCTTCGGCGCAATTCACTTTGCGGTCGTAGGGATTGCCATGGGAGTATTTGCGGGCCAACATCCGCTGATACCCACCAAGATTGCCGATCCTGGATTTTTTGCTCTTAATCTCGGGGGCAATGGATTTGGATCCTACTTTGTGTGCCACCTGATCTTTGGTGCGCTTGTGGGCAATCTGTACGAAAGCTCAACCCGCGCTCTTGCCGAAACGCCTAGCGAAGGAATTTCAACGCTGGAAACGAAAGTGACGACAGAAACCAAGGAAACCGAAGAAACCAAGAAGAAGGCCGCTTAACCTGTAGATTGAGCGACAGGTTCACCGAGACGGACAAACGTTTCATGAGCCTGTCGTGTCTGCTCCAGAATATCGATTGAAGGAACCCAGCGTCCCTGCTCCCCGAGAACAATCACGGTGGAGGCACCAAAGAGGAAATAGCCTTTTTCATCTCCTCTTTTAAAGGCAGGGCCGACATGCGTTTGAACGATGCGGCCGACACACATCGCGCCGACTTCGACATAGGCGAGCTTTCCAAAATTCTGAGTTTGAAGGATCGACACGTAACGCTCATTTTCGGCCAAAATGCCCGGCCGCGCATTCAGTGCCACGGGATTTACCGAGTGATAGGGACCTCGAATGGGAAAGGCCTTTTCGAGCGTCCCGTCATCGGGAAAATGGAAACGATGATAATCCGTCGGACAAAGACGAGCAATCAGCAGCGGTCCATTTTCAAAAGTTCCACCAAGCCCCAAATCTCCCAAGAGCTTCTCAGCCGTCAAACGCACCCCTTTAACCTGAACTTCTTTTTGAGAAATCTCGGTGACGGATTCAAACCCAAAATACCGCGCCTCACTGAATGCAGGCATCTGTTCAGATAAGGCGACAAAGTTACGCGCCCCAGGCTTAAACTTTCGAATGAAAAATTCATTGAAAGAGCGCCAAGCCTTGGGACTCTCGTACTCGTCAATCTTGATCTTGAACTCTCTGATAAAATCAGGAATTTTCTTGGCACTAAATGAAGAATCGTTGAATAGCCCGGCACATCGACTCACCCACTGCTTTGCCAATACTCGATCAGAAACAAAGCGCCCCAAGCGAGTACCATAAGCTCGCGAAAGCCACTGCTCTCCCAAAACCTGCTCACGCTCAAGCAGCCCCGTTTGTCGATTCCAGACTTGAATTCCAGGAGTTTCAGCAGTGCTCATTTAAGCTTACGCTCCCCGCAACGATTTGCTTCGTTTCGCAGCAGCGAGAACCGCTTTGATCAAGGTCACCCGTAATTTTCCCTCTTCAAGCGCCATAAGCCCATCGATCGTACAGCCGGCCGGAGTCGTCACTTCATCCTTGAGGTAGGCCGGATGCTCTCCGCGCTCGAGCACCATCTTGGCAGCGCCCAAGAGTGTTTGTGCGGCCAGCAGGGTCGCCGTCTTGCGTGGCAAACCCACCTTCACACCCGCTTCACTCAGCGCCTCGATCACCAGATAAATATAAGCGGGGCCACAGCCACTTAAACCCGTCACCCCGTCCATCAGATCCTCTTCAACGACCGCTGTCTTTCCCACCTTGCTGAAGATTCGCTCCGCAATCTCCGTATGTGCTTTAGTGGCTCTAGGACCCGCACAAAAAACCGTCATCCCCTCGCCAATCAGACAAGGAGTGTTAGGCATCGCACGAATGACCGCAATCTTGCCGCCGGACCACTCGGAGAGCTGCTCTGTGGTGATCGACGCACAAACCGAGATAAGCGTTTGCTTTGCGGTGAGTTTCTTGGAGATTTGGCGCAATACCGCCTCCGCCTGGTGAGGCTTCACCGATAAGACAAGGACCTCCACGCTCTGAGCGAGCTTCACATTATCTGTATGACAGCGAATGTGCAGAGTCTTTTCCGCTTCTTGCGCCGACTCAGGGGAGCGCGTAGAACCTTCAATGTTGAAGTTCTTTGCATCGTCAGAGCGACGCAAACCCTCGACGACCGCTTCACCCATTTTGCCCAAGCCCAAGATCCCTAGTTTCATATAATTTCTCCCATCAATTCTCCCTTTGCTAAAACTTACTCAAACTATAGAATAATTTGGTGCCGAGTGAAACTGACTTTTCCCCGCAGATTTAGCGAAAGGTGCTCAGAAGCTCCAGGAGTTCGGTTCGCGAGAAGGCCTTGAGGCCTACCGGTGACTCCTCAATCAAAGCATCTGAAAGCGCTTTTTTGGATTCAATGATCCGGGCGATCCGATCCTCGACCGTATCTTTAATTTGCAGACGAAACACCTGAACCCCGCGCGTTTGCCCGATGCGATGAAGGCGGTCTGTGGCCTGACTCTCACGAGCAGGGTTCCACCAACGATCAAAATGAATGCAAACACTTGCGGCCGTCAGATCAATCCCTAAGCCGCCTGCGAGCAAGCTGCACACAAAGACCTTACACTCCGCATCCTCTTCAAAACGCTTTAAGCGACCCGCGCGATCCGAAGTATCCCCTCTGAGATCCGTAAAGCCGATGCCCTCCGTTTTGAGAAAACGGCCGATCAAATCCATCACTCCCAAATACTGGGTGAAAACAACAACCTTGAGATTCGAGCCAATTGCTTCGTGAATCAATTCTTCAAAGGCCGCCCATTTTCCAGAATCCTCCGCAATCACGCGATGAAGCTTCTTGATTTTTCCAGACGAGATCTCAGGAAGTCTCGGATGATCACACACCTGCTTGAGCCGGGTGAGAAGCGCCAGAACATTAACATAATCAACTTTGCCGGAACTCTCGAGGTTCTCCCGAATTTTCTCAGCTTCGGCGCTGTTGAGATAGGCCTGATACATCTTCTTTTGAGGGATCGTCATTTCACAATAGACCATCTCTTCAGTCTTCACTGGAAGTTCTTTAAGAACCTGATCTTTCGTTCTCCGCAACAGAAAGGGAGACACCAGTCTCCTTAAGGTCTGCGTTTGATCCAACGAAGGGCGTTCCCGTCCTGAGCCATAGAGACGCTTGAAGCGCGGCAAGGACCCCAGATAGCCTGGCAACAAAAACTCCATAATCGACCAAAGGTCCGTTGAGTAATTCTCTACGGGCGTCCCGGTCATCGCAATTCGAAAACGACTCTTCAAGACGCGTGAAACCCGTGATGAAATCGTAATTGCGTTTTTGATGGCCTGCGCTTCGTCCAAAACCACGACGCCCCACTCATGAGTTCGAAGCACCTCTTCGCGCTGAAGGATGCCATAAGTCGTTAGGACAAGATGAACCTTCGCATCGGGGAACACACGGCCTTTTCCATGAAACACATGCCATCTGAGCCCCGTAGGATATTTTTCAAGTTTTTGAACCCAGGCCGAAACGACAGAGGTCGGAGCGACCACCAAGGTCGGGCCCCAGGTCGAGAGTGCACGACTATTGCCCCCATAAAGACTGCGCAAATAGGCAAGAACCTGGTGGGTTTTACCTAACCCCATATCATCGGCAAGCAACGCTGCCAATCCACGGTGATGAAGACTCCAAATCCAGCTCAACCCATTCTTCTGGTACTCACGCAGATCAAATCCAAACTCAACATCAGGTAGCGAGGGGATCTTTTTTCGTTCAAATGTTTTTTTCCACTCGTGAAACTCCCCCCAACTCGAATCCACCGTGAACCCGTCCACTCCGAGCTCAAGACTTAAGCGATAAACGGAAAGAGGATGAAGAGGCGTTTGTGCTTCATCCGAGAGATTTCCAAAACCATCTGGCGGTGATTCTGAGCCCTCTCCAAAATCCTCATCTTGAGTCAGACCACTGCGATTCACCAACTGCGCCAAGCGGGACATCGAGATCTGAAACCGATAGACCGAGTCGCCTTGCCAGACAAAATGATTGCTCAGTCGGCCGCGCTTGGAGAGGTCGGTGAGTTCCACGGAAGTCAGTCGCACGCGCTGATTTCTGAATTCATAGGTTAAAGTTCTGGTTTTACCCGTGCGCTCACCCACATGAAGCGAAACCAGTTTCAATGGGACCGGGTCCATCTCCACTTTAACGTTCTCATGATAAGCCATGAGATCTTGCCGGGCCTCGCCCTTGAGTTTAGCCAGATTCTCAAGCGCCGCTGGCCCTTGATGGGTCGCTTTTGCGGAGGTCAGACTCTGCAATATGGGAATATAATCGTGCTGAACATGCAGATAACAATTATCGCTCGTTTTCCAGGTCGCCGCCTGAGACTGTTTAGTCAGTGAGGAAAGCGGTTCCACCCGAATTTGCCGGGTTTTAGGATCAGCAAACCGCAAAGCGGGCTCAACGGTCAGGGAGACAAAAGCTTTATTCTGAAAAAGGCCACGAACAAAAGCAACTCCCAGCGCCGAAATCTTGTCAATTTTCTCTAGTTTTTTCGGCGATTTTTTTACATCCGCAAGCCCGTGGTCCGAACCACCCAAGCCTAGCCGCAAAAGACTCCCGCGCTCCACAACCCAAATGGCCAGTGCTGCAACATGTTTGCAGTGCTTCTGCTCTTGATTATGTCGATCACAGGTACAAGTTGAAGAAGAGATCCCCCCTCGAAGCATCGTCAGCCCCGCTTGATGCTCTTCACCTAACTCAAGTTCCGCACGAGGAATCTTCAGCCGCCCGGTAACTTGGTGAGCTTCAACCAGCGTCACTTCGCCCACACAGCCTTCGCGAAAATACATTTGTCCGCGCTGCCAACTTAAGAGCGAGAATTCGCGACGAATTTGATTATAAAACAGCATGGCCAAGGTAAGCTGCTCCAAAAAGGTTAATGAGAGAAACAGTATAGCAGCATTTATCGATTTTGGCTTCATTTTTTGAGCCGCACCCCCGCTCAGAAAAAGGCGCAACGCGACATCCTAAAACAACCGAGAGAATGATTACAATTTTGCTCTTAGAAATGCCATTCCGGTCACTTAAGGGAGTGATAGAGCCGGAGAATTTCAACGTCACATTATTGACACATTCAACCCTCATCGACTTTTGCATTCAGCGCTGCACCAGCTTCGCGTTGCTGTTTTCACTTACTTGGTTATACTCAAAGAGTGAATATCCTTTTAATTCAAGACGACACCCCGGCCACGGCGACGCTCGCCACGAGTATCGAAATTGCGAATCGCGCAAGCGTGCACCGCGCCGCCAATTTTCAATCCGCCATAGAATATCTTTTAGACGACAATGAGCTGGATCTGATTATTTGCGATGATCAAAAAGAGAGCACTCGCCTCTTCAAATACCTTGTTTCGGTCGGATCTTTGCTGCCCGTTATCGTATTCACCAAGGGCGGCCAGCCGATTAAACCCGCCTTTCCCGATCTTCGCGTGATCGGATATGCGAATTCGGACCAACCCAGAGAGTTTGTCAATAAAGCCATCACGCAAGCTCTCAACGGGGGAGACCTCAGACCCAGCTTAGATGAAGCCGATTATTGCCGCATTCGCACCAACTTGCTCGTGAAGGCGAATCCCCTCAAATGCGCCGTCTATATACGCCTCTCTCAGCTGAAGTTCGTCAAAATTTTCCAAGCCGGCGATAGTTTTGATCTGGCGGATCTCGAACGATTTGTCATCAAAAAGGGTATCGATTATCTTTATGTCCGCCGTGGCGAATATGAAGCACTGGTTTCGCAATTTCAAACCAGCGTCGCCGCGATGGCCGCCAGTGAATCGACCACTCCAGAAGTTGCCCGCGAATTGGCCATTTCAACTCAGGATGCGATTCTCGAGCTCAGCTCGAAGTTGGGCTTCACAAAAGAGATTGAGTTCGTAGCAAGAGAAAACGTCAAACTTGCCGTAAAAGCGGTGGGGAAAAATCCTCAACTCTCCAAAATCCTGATGGCCTTTGTCACGGCAAAAGGGAACTACATTAGCTCTCACAGTATCGTGGTTGCCAACGTGGCCTGCGCTCTGGCTAGCAGGATGGATTGGCCTTCGGAGACCACTTTTCAGAAGCTATCGGTCGCGGCCATTTTTCACGACATTATGCTTCGGAACAACACGCTTGCCGCCATTCAAGACCTCAAAGAGCTGGAGCGGAGGCAAACTGAATTTACGTTAGAAGAACTTCAGGCCTACAAGGAGCACCCTTTAAAGGCGGCCGCGATTGTTCAAAAATTTTCCGAAATTCCGGCTGATGTTGACACCATCATTGCTCAACATCACGAACGCCCCGATGGATCAGGGTTTCCCAAGGGACTGACCGCTTCTCAAATCTCCCCTCTTTCGACTCTTTTCATCGTCGCCCACGAACTCGTTCAGTATGTCTTTGATCGAAACCCCAAAGAGGGATTTCGTGATTTTGTCGAACAGTACAAAGGCAAATACAGTATGGGAAACTTCAAAAAAGTTCTCTCTAAAATTACCGTGGATGAACCCGAAGAGACGCCCCCTGCGGCTCCCGCCAAAACCTAAAGGCCCCTCATCCACTCCGGTCGAAGGGCGTGGTTTTCAATCGCCCATTGCAATGTCTTGAGTATCTCTTCTTTATCCTCAGGGAGACGCCCCCGGAGCGGAACATAGTTCGAAGCATGATTCGTCCGAAACGTCACCGATGAGGCCGGTGAAATCTGCGCCAACATCTGCCCAAGCTCCGTTAGCGCCTCCCCAGGCGAGAGGGGTTCAAATTCTCCTCGCTCCACTGCAGCTGCTAAAGGCGTCCCTGGAACCAAAGTTAAAGTCAGCGCACTGAAAAAATCGGGCGACATTTCACTTACAACTCGAGCCGTCTCCTTCGCATGCTTTTGGGAAAGCAAGCGCCCACCCGCACCCAACAATGCAATGACGCTCGTCTGGATTCTAGCCTTCTTCACTCGATGAATCGCTAGTGTCATCTCACTCGCGGTCGCACCTTTTTCCAATTTCTGAAGGACTTCATCACAGCCGGATTCTAGACCAAGATAAACCATCGAAAGCTTGCGCTCTCTAAGGGACTGCAACTCGTCATCTGACTTGCTCAAAATACCCTTTGAATCGGCATAGATTCCCACACGCTCAAGGGCAGGAAACGCCTGATCAAGCGCTTCCAGGATCTGTAGCAGCTTTGAGGCTTTGAGTACCATTGCATCGCCATCAGCCAAAAATACCCGCCGGGTGTGCGGCACCAAGCCTGCGGCCTCTTGAATGTCCTCTCGAACCTCTTCAAAAGGGCGGACCCTGAACTTCTTCTCGCGATACATCGCGCAGAAGGTGCATTTATTATGGGTACACCCATAGGTGACTTGCAGGATGAAACTCTCCGCCTCACTGGGTGGACGAAATACGGGTTCGTGGTAGCGCATATTTTTCAAGCCTTTTAACACAAGGCCCCAGAAGCGCCAAGTAATTGTCATTTCAATGTTTCTCAGAACCCTGCTAAAATAACTTTTATGGCGAAAGAAGAGAAAAAAGGCGAGGCCAAAGAAGAAGGCTCCGTTTCACCCGAAGCCAAAGCGGCGAAACTAGTTCTCGTTGCAGTCATTGTCAATCTCGTGATTGTTTTCGTCGGGGCTGGGTCGACTTATTTTACGCGTATCCTTTACAAGCGCCCTGCCATCACGGAACCCACTGAACGCGATCGCCTTGAGAAAAAATATTCGGACAAAGATCACAAGAGCGATTCGACGATGGTTATTTTCAAACCGCTCACACTCAACATCGCGACCAAACCAAACCCAGCTAAGGCTGCAGACGGAACAGATTCTCAGCTCCAGGGAAAAATCCACTACGCGACCATTGGCTTCGGAATCGAAATCAGAGAAGCCTCGCGCAAAGAACGAATCGAAGCGTTGACCCCCGTCATTACCGATCGGTTTCTCTCAATGCTTGGACGCAAAGAGATGCACGAGCTCACTTCTGTACAAGGCCGATACCTCCTGCGCAGTCAACTCATCGACATGCTCAATGACGTCGTCGGCTCTCAATCCGGAATGGGCGATGAAGAGCTTATTACGAACGTTTTTTTCACCGAATTTCAAATCCAGTAGTCACCAAGGATCAAAAATCTCGACCGGTTTTGAGCGCTTTTTCCCCATATTTTTTGCACAGGAGATCTTTGAGCTCATCAATCTTGTCTTGTTTGAGTTCCTCGTCGGGATTATCAAAAAGTCCAAGCTGGATTGCGCCCTCATTCAAAACACATCCTGCGCCTATTAAGCGCAGGCATTGCCCGTGACGCCAATTTTCATCAAAGAGTGTTTCTAACATTTTATAGATGTAAGAATCCCGCTGCGTGGGAACCTCCAGCACTCGCTGACGCGTGAGCGTTTCAAAAGGGGGATAACGAAGTTTGAGTCTGACCACTTTTGCATATTCGCCTTCTTCGCGAAGATTGCGACCTAATTCGGCGGCCATTTCCCACAAACATTGTTTGAGCTTTTTCTCCTCACCCGTATCAAGCTCAAAAGTTCTCTCGCGTGAAATCGTTCGCGATTTTGAATCTTCATGAAATGCCGTACTCCCCCGCCCCCAGGCGGACTCATGCAAGTAGTGCCCGAATTTTCCAAATTCCCGCTCAAGCGCCGAGAGAGAAAGTCGCTGAAGTTGCTCGATCTTGAAAATGCCCTCAGAGTTAAGCCACTTCTGGGTCACTTCGCCACATCCGGGGAGGCGCTTAATTTCCAGCGGTGCCAAAAAAGCCGCTTCTTCGCCTGGCTTCACCCAATAAAGGTTATTGGGTTTGCAATAATCGCTGGCGATCTTGGCAACGAGGCGATTGGAGGCGATTCCAATCGATGCGGTCAGCTGAGTGACACTGAGAATCCGGGCGCGCAACAAAGCCGCGGCTTCAGGCGGCGTGCCCCAAAGCTTCTCAGTACCCGTCATATCCATATAGCCTTCATCAATACTTGCGGCTTCGGAGATGGGAGTGAATTCCTCAAAGAGAGCAAACATTTTCCGGGAAAGTTCCTCGTAAAATGCGAAATCAGATTCGCGCAAGATGAGCTTGGGACAGAGTCTCAGGGCCTGAGCCGTCGGCATCGCCGAGCGAACACCAAAGCGCCTGGCCTCATATGAGCATGACGAGATCACCCCACGACCACCAGCCCCACCCACCGCAACGCATTTGCCTTTAAGCGATGGATCTTTGAGCCGCTCGGCGGAAACGAAGAAACTATCCAAATCGATGTGGAAAATGATGCTCACTCCTGAGTGTTTATCACGCTCGGCTTTTAGGTCAAGTGAAGGTCAAGGCCGCCAGTGAGTGTTTGTAAGCCGATTAAGCGCTTCAACGAGACGATCAATCAATCTTGCGTGATGCTCAGGAGATGCCGAATTTTCTTCGTCTTTTGCGTTTCCTGGCTGCTTTTCAGCGGGCTTCCCTCCAGGCGAATGCAACTTACCCTCATGGTAAAAGAACTCATCTTCATGACTCGGAACTCGGCGCGCAAACATCGTTGGCGGAACCGTCGCGTGCTCGGCATCCTCAGGCTCCTCGATTGGATGTTGCTGATCAAAATAGAAATGCTTATCACTACTCTGCGACTTGGCCATACCCCCAAAGGATGCAAAGCACGTGCTGAACTAGGGCTGCTGGGCTACGATCTTCGAGATGACAGCGAACGCCTCTACACTCGGCTCGGAGCTAATCGCGTTCGTGACTGCGTTGAGCTCGTCTAAATCATCCCCTACCTTCGTCAGGCTTAAAATTTAAGCCAGGCGATATGACTGTTGTTATTTCGATCCGCTTTGCAGTCTGTCGATAGACGATACGATAGCCTTGAACAACGACTTGCCGAAATACGGGATTTTCGCGCACCAAGCTTCCGCTAAGGGGAAACTCACGAAGGCGCTCAACTGAATTTACCAAGGCATCAAGGAAAGCAACGGCGCGATCGGGTGAGTCCTTGGCGATGAAATTACCTATTTCTTCAAGCCGCAGCAAAGAAGAGGGTGACCAGACTATTTCCACTTTGACTTTAGCACCTTGAGTTTTTTGAGGGCATCAGCGTGAGAAACCGCATCTCCGCGCTCCAATTCAGCCGCACCTACCGCGATCGCCCTCAATGTTTCACGCTCCTCTGTTAATCGATTAAACTCCGTTTGAGAGATCAACACGACAGAGTCATTCTCTTTCTGTGTAATGATATGAGCTTCTCCCTCCGCTACCCTTTTTAAGGTGTCATAGAGACTTTCTCGGAATTGAGTCGCATTTTTGATTTTTGGAATTCCCATATTCACTAGCGTACGCTAAACCGTACGTTTGGTCAATAACTTTTCATACTTTGACGATACCCTCAACTGCTTCTACAAATATAAGAGCAAATATAATCATTTAAGTTCGCATACTTATGCAGATTCTAATCCAAAAATGGTGACAAAATGTCCAAATTGTGCCATTTTGCTCCTATATTTATGAGTGCGATCTATTCAAGCCTAGAATTACCATACCAAATAAGTGATTCGAGAATTGACTCATTCCTAAAACTCATAGGCGCACTTCGAGCCAGCAGCAATGAATCGACAGCGATAGGCAGGACACTCTCGCTTAACTGGCAACGTGTTCGACAAATTTCTCCAGCAGGATTTGCAATTCTCGCTTGCATCCAAGACACAGCCACCGAACACGGAGTCCGAATCCATCATTCTCACGTGGGAGCTCTATTTAGAAAAATCCCCTCGCTCAACGGAAGCCCTTCATTTGCATCCCCCTCCAACTACGACTACATCGCTTCGAATGCCCTCCTTCGCGGTAGCACAACCACACTCAATTTTGGATTTATGGACGAGCTCGAAAACCGTTTTTCTGAAATTTTCAGG
>CAIRTR010000203.1 GCA_903881565.1 Oligoflexia bacterium
GATCTCCCCACCACAGCCAACGTCTGCAATGATGGCTGCGATGAATCGTTTTGAAGAACCTGAGCAAACGACGGTATCTGAAGCTTTGGAAAAAGAGCTTTCGATCACTCCCGCTTTGGCCGGAATGGCTTCTGCACCGATGGGCCTTGGGGCCGAAGGTGGCGAGCTAGCCCGTGCGAGAGCGATTGCTCAAAGACTTGGGATAACGAATCTCACGGATGATGATTATGATATCCCAACCTACATGCGTAGACAGCAAGAGCGCGAAATCTAGTTCGCGGTTTTTGCACCAGTAGAAGTAAGATTTAAGGAACGGGCTGCGAGCAATCGCGGCCCGTTTTTTTTGCGCGCCCAGCATGGGCGATGCACTAAGGGGTGCCCCGTAGAAATGCGGATAGTCCCCTGCGGGTCTCAATTCCGGGAACCGCTAGCCAAATCCCAA
Organism: Oligoflexia bacterium; assembly: GCA_903881565.1. GTDB lineage: Bacteria > Bdellovibrionota > UBA1018 > UBA1018 > UBA1018 > CAIRTR01. Next base: position 443 of record CAIRTR010000203.1, read on the forward strand.
GGTGTCCATCGTGAGATGGAATCTGGAGGAAGGAAGAGGCAAAGTCCCGAGCCGATGAACAATTCAGTGGATACGAGGCGGCGCAGTCTGGGTGAGTGGACAAATGCCCACAAAGCCCGACGGAATTTGGAAGGCTGATACGTCGTACATCCAACGGCTACATGGGATGAAAGTCATCGCGAGGATCTCAGCAAGAGATTCGGCCTTACCTGGGGAGATCTTGCCTCATGCCCGAAAGGGTAACGAATGCGTGGAGCGCACTCGGAGCAAGAAGTCAGCAGACGCCTTAGTACTCGGCGAGTGGAGAAATCCGCTTACATCGCAAGGACGCGGAGGGGAAGGGCAGAACCGAAGAAGGGAATGGACTCAGCGTGTTTGCGAATGTCGTGCAACAGAAATCTCTGGTCGGCAGAGAGCCTAAGGGAGCGGATAGGGGCGGAACCCCGAAAGGTGCCCATGGGTGTTGAAGCATGAGCGGAACGATGAATAAACCGAACCCGAGTGACAATCGAGACGAAGAAACGCAACTCATGGAGAGATGCGTGGATCGTGAGAACATGCTCAAGGCATGGAAGAGAGTGAAGAAGAACGGAGGCTCCCCTGGAGTCGATAGGATGACAATTGAAGAAGCAGGAAAATATCTCAAAACCCACTGGCAGAGGATTCGGGAGGAGCTATTGCAAGGTTCTTATCAGCCGAAACCAGTCAGAAAGGTCGAGATAGAGAAAACGGGAGGTGGGATGCGACAATTGGGCATCCCAACGATCACGGACCGCTTAATTCAACAATGCATCCTACAGACCCTGCAACCCCTCTGGGATCCGACCTTCCACCCTAATAGCTATGGCTTTCGCCCTGGAAAATCCGCGCATCAGGCTGTGTGTCTGGCGCAGAAATATGTCCAGGGTGGCCGACGTTTTGTGGTGGATTGCGATCTCGAGAAATTCTTTGATCGCGTAAATCACGACATCCTGATGGACCGAGTGATGAAGCGCGTGAAGGATAAAAGGTTGGTGAAACTGATCCGGCGTTATTTGCAGGCCGGAATCATGGATCAGGGAGTTGTCAGTCCGCGGGACGAGGGAACGCCGCAAGGAGGTCCCCTCTCGCCGCTGTTGAGTAACCTTCTCTTGGATGAGGTGGATTGGGAGTTGGAGCGCAGAGGTCTCGCATTCGCAAGGTACGCCGATGACTGCAATGTTTATGTGAAGTCAAAGCGTGCAGCGGATCGGGCAATGCAAACCATGGAGAAAATCATGGGAAAGCTCAAGCTCAAGATCAACTATGATAAGAGTGCCGCAGACTCAGTTCTGAAGCGAAAGTTTCTGAGCTACAGTCTATGGATCGCACCCGGTAGGCAAGTGAAGCGTCGGGTTGCTCCACAGGCGCTCAAGAAGTTCAAGGAGAAGGTGCGAGCACTGACGAGCCGCACCTGCGGAAGAAGCATGGAACAGGTGATTGAGAAACTGGACTCGTGGATACGCAGAAGGCTCAGGATGCTCCATCTGACGCAGTGGAAAAGAGGGAAGACCGCATACCGGGAGCTGGTGGCTAGGGGCTTGCCCTCGAATGCCGCTGGCGGATGGCAGGAACATCGGGGATGGCAATCGCCTTCCCAAACTCGTACTTTGATGACTTGGAGCCTGACTCGAGTCAGTCGCAGTTGCGTTAGCTGCAAAGCTAAAGCTTTGGAAATCCGAATCCATAAAAAGGCAAGCAAGGGCACGGAGCCTAAATGCCCGCAGCGATTTTGAATCCTATCTCAGATAATTTGCTTTTTCGCCTGGTCCAATGGCTTTGAGCTCCGAATCTGGAACTCGCCTCGTATTTATCGGCCGAAAAAGTAGGCTTTCAAGGAGTGAAATGAAAACGGATGCGGGCATTTATGCACGTTGGCCGTTTTCGTGACCTGGCAATATATCTAGTGTCAAGCGGGCGCGCAGCGCCGATGTGTGTAGCCTAGGCTCTCGGGTGCATCATGGGTGAAGTTTGAGACCTCAAGGGAGGGGGGTTTAGGCCCGTAACTTCATTCATGAGGAAGGCGCCTCAAATCGGATCCATTTTTGGAAGAAGAACAACCCTTTATGCCTCGCACTTTAGTGAGTAATCCTTTCCGAATTTCATTAGCCAAATATCGGAATTGATCGGAATTGACGCCCTCGAGCCAACTTTGAAAGATTCAATTCCGATCAATTCCGATAATTGGCTAGTGGTGCTCTGAGCTTCTTATATTGCACGTGTCACCTGTGCTCGAAGCGCTTGTCAGCGTTCACAATACTAATGATTTTCGATAACATTGTGCCCTATTAGGGCGAGAGGGAGCCTCTCGGGCGCAGCTAACCCGGTGGACATTATTGCGGTCATTTTCGAACGTGTACTTTTGTGGTCGCACAAAACGCTTGGCTGAGACCGACGCCCCCACTGAAAATACTTAATAATTGCAAAGGCATAATAATAACGCAAGCACTCCTGTCGCGTGACAGGCAAATATGATCCTTTACAAGGATGATCCTTGTGTGGGATGATCCATAGTAAGGATGATTACAAAAAGTCCAGGCACAACCTTCATTAATCGCAAGAACGAACTAAAAGTGCTTTCGCAGCGCCAGGACTCGCGCGACCAGCTTGTGGTGGTCACGGGGCGCCGAAGGGTAGGGAAAAGCAGGCTTCTGACTCACTGGTTGAATAGGGCCGGCGGTCACTATTCTCAAGCGATTGAAGGTCCTGTGTCTGTCCAAATTGAGCAACTTTATCTCGATCTTAAACCGCTCTTTGGACAGCTCGAGTTGGTTCCTAGAACTTGGCCCGAATTTTTTGAACTTCTCGCCCTGGCGCTCAAGGCGATAAAGCATCAAACGGTTATTTGCATCGATGAGGTGCCTTACCTTTTTAAAGTCGATCCTAGTTTGCCAAGTATCATTCAAAAATTCGTCGATCATAAGATTCCAAAGAACGCTTTGCTCATCCTGAGTGGTTCAGGTCAGCAGGCGATGCACCGGTACTTTTCAGAGAATCAGGCGCCCCTGTATGGGCGGGCAGATTGGGTGATTAAAGTTCAGCCCATGGGCTATCGAGATTTTTGCGAATACGCGCAACTAGATCCCACTGTGATGGAAAACTTCAGTCTCTTTAGCCTTGCAGGGGGGCTTCCGAAGTATTGGAAACTTATTTCACCTTTTTCTGGCGCGGTTGAAGCGGCAGAGGAGTTGCTCTTCTCCGATTCGAGCCCGTTGGAAGACGAGCCATGGCGCGTCTTGCGAGATGAAAACATTGAGGGGGTCTCGCTTCAGCAATTACTGGAGGTCATTGGCCGAGGTTCAAATAGGCCCTCTGAGATGGCAGGGCGACTAGGAATCAAACAAGGGACGCTTTCGAAATCTTTGACCCTTCTTTTGGATCTTAGCCTTATCCAGCGCGAAGCACCGTTTGGGGCGGATTCGAAGACCTCGAAAAAGGCGCTCTATCAAATCCAAGATCCATTGCTAAAATTCTGGTTCTCGACCTATTCTCCCCATCGGACAAGATGGAGGACCTATTCAGCCAATGAAAAGAAGGAATTGATCCGACTCCATGCCTCTGCGATTTTCGAGCGCGAGGCGCGCACTTTGCTGGGTCGTGCGGAACGATATTGGAACTCCGAAGCGGAGATAGACGGGATTGCTCGTACTTCGAAAACTGCTACAAAGGCGTTTGAGATGAAGTTCCGAACTCTCACAGCCCGCGAAAACGCTGAGTGCTTGTCGCACTTGCGATCAAGCGTTAAGCTCACGCCCTTTTCGGAATCGGAGTGCCAGGTGATCGGGTGGAGTGAGTTTTGTTCGCTACTTGCTGGAAAACAGCCCTAACTCACAATCGCCACAGCCGCGATCACTAACCCAAACGCCACCAAGTGCTTAAGTTGCGGCGTCTCACCTAGCGCAAGCCACGCAAACACCGTAAAAACAACCAAAGTGATACACTCTTGTAGGATCTTGAGCTGAAACGCCGACATCATCCCGTAACCCAGGCGGTTAGCAGGAACTTGCAGCGCATACTCAGGCAGGGCAATAAGCCAGCTCACCAAAATCGCCGAAAGCATGGGCAACATCTTGAAGCGTAAGTGCCCGTACCACGCCACAGTCATGAAACAATTTGAGAGTATAAGGAGGCCAACGGTCCGCGCAAAGGCCCACGTCATGAAACGACCCCAATCACCCTGCGCTAATCCCAGTACTTAACCCGCCATCAATCTGAATACACTGGCCCGTGATATAGGAGGCATCGTCACTGACGAGATAAGCCACGAGACCCGCAATCTCTTCGGGCCGGCCAATCCTTTTAAGGGGGATCTTTTGAACAAATTTCTCTTTAACCTCTGCTGGGATCTGCTGAGTCAGCACGGACTCGATCAATCCAGGTGCGATCGCGTTGGCCGTGATCCCGTAGCGCGCAAGCTCCAGCGCCCACGTGCGGGTCATGCCCACAACGCCCGCTTTTGAGGCAGAATAATTGGTCTGCCCGATGTTTCCGAGCCACGCGACAGAGGCGAGATTCACGATTCGGCCATACTTCTGCTCCATCATGAGCTTTGCGCAGGCCTGTCCCATATTAAAAGGACCGGTAAGGTTAACGCGAATCACCTCGTCCCACTTCTCTTGCGTGAGCTTATGAAGCATCGAATCGCGGGTGATTCCGGCGTTATTAACGAGAATGTCGACACGCCCAAACTTAGCCTTAACCTCATTAACAAGGTTGTTCGCTGCCGTGTGGTTTGAAACGTCGTGCGTGCTAATTAAGGTCTCAGCCCCCAGGGCCTGGATCTGTGAAGCAATATTTTTTGCATTTTCTTCGCTCAAATCATTGACTACGACGGTAGCCCCATCTCTTGCTAAGCGTAGTGCAGTGGCAGCTCCCAGGCCTCGTCCAGAACCGGTTACGATTGCAACACGTTGATTTCCCATGTGAAGGTGTACCTCTATAAGGTTCTTATAAAAGATTTGATCGGCGAGCCAGAGTGTAGTGGGGAAAAAAAATAATACAAGAGGGCACTGCAAAAATATAGTTGTGCCTAAAATTTGCAAAATACGAATTCGTCGATACACTCACACGAAAGCAGTAATCAAGGATGAAGATGAACTTTTTTCTGGGGGGATTTTAAAGATGAGTAAATTATTCGTAGTAGGTCTGGCTTCTCTTTTGGCGGTGAGCGCTTTTGCCGCTGAATATAAACAAGGTGAAGTCATCGTAAAGTATAAGCAAGGCGCGCGGTCTCGTTTGATGATGAACGCGATGTATGACGCAATGGGTGTTAAAAAGGTGCGTCGCATCTCCCAAAATTTGGAACAGCTCTCTCATTCTCTGAAACCATCAAGGTTACGGATGCCGTGGCTAAGCTTTCAAAGGATCCATCGGTGGAGTATGCGCAACCTAACTTCATCCTGCGCATTAATCCGATCCGCAAAAAACAACACATTAAAGCAGGTGGAATCCCCTGTATCCCTGGTTATGACATCCCTGGTTGCGATCCAAATGCAACGATGCCATGTATCATTCCTGGAATTCCATTTCCTCCAGGATGCACAGACGGTGATAACCCAAATCCTCCATCCGATCCAAATAACCCAACACCTCCTCCAGCATCGCGTCCTGCTCTTCAGGATCCCCCAGCTGAAGTTAACCCACCCGTTGTAGATCCAGATCTCAACAAGGCTTGGGGATTGGGCAAGATTCAAGCTCCAGAAGCTTGGAAAATTCACAGCGGTTCAAAGGACTTCATCGTAGCAGATATCGACACCGGTATTGACTATAACCACGAAGACTTAGCCTTCAACGTTTGGCGCAATCCAAACCCTGATAAGGGCGACACCGCTGGTTTCGACTTTATTCATAATGATGGGCTCCCATTCGACGATCAAAACCACGGTTCACATACCGCAGGAACGATTGGC
>CAIRTR010000204.1 GCA_903881565.1 Oligoflexia bacterium
GCTAACGGCAATCAAAGTGGCGTCCTTGGTGACTGAAGGAGATTTGCTCATTAATGCAGAGGGCTCACCTGAACGAGTCGTGAAAGTTGCTGAGTCACCATATGCCGGTAAGATGGTGAACTTCAATGTTCGAAGCACTGATCCCGCACAGCACATCGTTTTGGCGAATGGCTTGCGCATGGGAGATTTAGCTTATCAAAACCGACTTCACAGCTTTGAGAGTCGAATCATTTTTCGAGCGGACATTATGAAGGATCTTGAGGCAGCTAAGAATTAATCCCCCAAGGGCACCCTTGCTCTATCGTATAAGGTTTCGGGTGCCCGTAATTTTGTGAGGTACTATTATGAATAAGCGTTTTGTATGGTTAGCAGCGTTTTTGACACTTTCAACTGGCGCGAGAGCCGGTACTTTGCCAGGAGATGATGACTCCTATGCCCTGACAATAGATCAGGGGTATAACAGTGTGACAAATAGGTCGGCAGGGCACTGCGTGGAGCTAGGAGAGCTGCGCACTCAAAGTGGAAATGTTTTGGGACAAAGTGCAGAGTTCCAGCTGTTGGAAATATCAACAGAGTCCGCTCTTCGTGAGTCCCTGGACATTACGGCCTCCGGGTCGCTTTCCTTCGGGTTCTTTGGCGGTGGGAGTGCCCGAGTGAAATATGCAAACAGCGTGAATAAAAACAGTCAGTCTAAGTATCTCATGGTTCACACCCGGGTTTCGAACCAACTTGAGTTGGCGAGTAGCTTCAAATTTACTTCTGAAGCTTTACAGCTGATTCAGAGGCAGGGGGCGGCTAAGGAATTTGTCCGGCAATGCGGAGATGAGTTTGTCTTTGGCCGACGAACCGGGGGCGAATTTTATGCCCTGTTTGAGTTTGAAATGCATTCGGATGAAGAGGGAAAGCAGTTTAGTACGGCGGTAAGTGCGAGCGGGTTGGGCTGGAAGGCGGCTGGCGAAGTAAATAAGGCGCTCTCCCAGTTTAATATGTTTTCCCAAACCCAGGTGAGAATGTTGCGTATCGGCGGCACCGGAGATTTTCCTCAAGTGAGTGACATCAGTGAATTTGCTCGGACCTTTCCTACTCTCGTCGAGGCGACAAGAGGGGGTGCGCCTGTAACTTTGTCTTTGCTGACTAAGGATTACAGCGGTGTGAGCCCGGTTGACGGGATGCCGAATGAGGTCGCGTTAACACGCCAGAGAATCGTGGTCGAGCGCCTGGCGAAAATGCGGGATAATGCGATGGAAGAGTTGCGTACTTTGGACTTTGTACGTGAGAATCGCGATATCTATCGGAGCGATCCGGGTGCGCTGCTTGGACAATGGGAGCTACAGCTCAATCAGTATTTGAATCGAGTGATGGAGGCCACGCTAGCTTGTTTTCAAGACATTTGGCAATCGTGTGATCTGCCGACGGATGTGCAGATGCCAAACCTGGCGTTTCCGCCGCGTAAAGAGTGTGAGTCAACCACCAGTGAAAGTTGCGAAGTTGTTGGCACTAACGGCTGCCTTGTATTTCGAACCGTCACTAAGAACCAATGTAAATAAGTCTGAGAGGTATTTATGAAATTTCTAACTATGAGTGTGCTTTTGTTTTGTGGCCTTGCGAATGCGTCCAGTAATATGATCGTCAACGATCTCCCTCGTGACGAGGACGTTGAGTTGGATGTGCAAGTCTTAGTCTCTAAAACCAGCGACTCCGACGCTCCGGCTGTGTATTTTTCGATTGCGCATGAATACACAAATACATTGTCGTGCGATCTTGAATTCGAGTTGCCCGATGAGAATATGCGCATAGAGCGTTTCAGTGTGAATGATGTGGCTATTTTTCCGCCTCGCGCGTTCCCCTATCAGGGTCAATACAAAGTGGATCCAATGATTCTAGCGAATTTGCCCCTGCGAATAGGAACAAAGACTGTTTTAGTGGGCGCAGCCCGTTGTCATGGCTATGACTTGAGGTCTCCACTTCCGGAAAGCGTGTGCCGCAAATTCAATCCAAGTCACGAGCGCACATGCCAATTGTATGTGCCGAGGGGAGACACCTACCCATTATTGGTGAATTACCAGCTGTTCGGGGCTTGCCGGTGTCCTTAAAGCCTGCTGCCAAAAAGCAGAAACTCTTTATAATAAAGCTGAAAGTTACCGGAAAAGCGCCGCGGTCCTTGCTGATGCCGGATAGGGATTGATTGAATGCGTCTGTGAAAATGATCTTTGCCACTGAGAACCTCAGCTTCGCTTTAAGCGACTCAAGCGCGATCGGTCACCAACTTTGTATTCGGTTCCTTTGCCGGCGACAGCGTCAGACATGCCCAGGAGTCTCCGTTGCAGGGATAGTACTTCGCTTTGAAGTTCCGCATAGCGTGTCTCGTTCATGAGAACAAAAGTCTCGCCGGAGCGGCGGTGAATGCGAACCGGTTCTTTGGCCGCAAGGTCTAAGTAGTCTTTAAGTTCGGCCCGTAGTTTCTTGGGATTGGTTTGATTCATCACAGCACCTCAATACAAAGTGTACACCTAGTGGTACTTAAGTGCAAGAGCCTGTGCATACCTGCGCAAACGTTTGAGATAGGGTTGGCTAGCGGTGATTCAGTCAGCCCTCGGTCAGCCCTAAGTCAGCCTCCAAGGCGTGATTCTTTGTGACGAGATGTGATGCTCTTCAAACGCCGATCCTGATAACTTATGGGGAAATTTGGTTAATGATTACAATAAAAAAGCCGCCCAACCTTGCGATTGAGCGGCTAAGAATGGCTCAATCGACGCACTCACAATCATTCCGCCTACTTGCGGCTCGTTCTGTCCTATTGTAGGCGGGGCGCTTTCGTTGTTCAAGAGTAATTCCATTTCTTGTTTCAATCTTGCGTCCTTTTCGGCTTCGGAAAATCAAATGAACTTGTCATGCTCACCCCAAACGTAGTCAAAATCCTTTCAACTCGCTGGACGGTAATACCGTGATACTCGTTCTTTTCGGCGCTACATACGAGGCTTTCGTCGATCCCGAGTTTTTCCGCAAATTCCTGCTGGGAAAGGCCCTGTTGAATTCGAATGGCGATTAATCGTTTTCCGATCCCGCATAGATTATGGGTGTCTGTAATATTTCCTCGCTTGATCCGCTCGTATTCCTTGATCTCGTCCACGAGCTGCAATCTGAAAGACTCGTAGGGCTGCATTGCCTTTTCAATCAGCGCTGAAGTGAGTCCCCGGCTTTCAAGGTTCTTGCGGTGTTCTTCAAGTTGAGACTTTTCGGAGTCTCTTCGTCTAACGGATTCCTGATATTCGTCTTCGGTTTGAATCATGGGTGATCTCGCAATGGATTCACTTGCCACTCTTCTTTGATGCTGTGTCCATCTCTTCTTCGAGCTGTTCAACTGTTGGAAGTTGGCCCTTCAGTTTTTCGGGCAGGGATTCCATGAGCTGCACTGTGAATGAAGACACCCCAACTGGTTTCGAAATATCCTGAAGCGCATATTCTACGACGAGCTTGTCTTTGCTTTTACAAAGAATGAGGCCAATCGTCGGATTGTCTTTTTCGTGTTTGAGCTGCTTATCTACTGCCGTAAGATAGAAGTTCAGCTTTCCGGCGTATTCCGGTTTGAAATCCGTCATCTTAAGCTCGATCACTACATAGCAACGGAGTTTAAGGTGGTAAAAGAGGAGATCGATAAAAAACTCTTGATCGCCGACCTCGATTCGGTACTGATTTCCGACAAAAGCAAACCCTACCCCAAGCTCCAAAAGGAACTTGCGAATATGTTCAAGAAGTCCGCGCTCCAAATCGCGTTCGATCGCCTCTCGGCTCAGATATAGAAAGTCAAAGCAGTATGGGTCTTTCAGCATCTGCTGTGCTAGATCAGAATGAGGATCTGGAAGACTTTTTTTGAAGTTAGTGACTGCTTTGCCGTGGCGACGGTGGAGCTTGTTTTCAATTTGGATTAGCAAAATTGTTTTGCTCCACCCATTTTCGATGGCCTGTTGCGTGTACCAGAGGCGTGTCTCCGGATCGGAAACCTTCTCCATGATCACTAAGTTGTGGGCCCATGGCAGCTCGGAAAGAACGTTTTGCACGAATGTCCGGTCTGGATTCGATCCTGAAAACGCTCGCATGTATTTCAAGTTTCGAGGTGAAAATCCTGTCATGCCCGGAAAGTCTCGGCGAAGATCCATTGCCAGTGTGTCGATTACTTTTGATCCCCAGCCCTTTTCTGACTGTTTCGCCTGAATTGCCGCACCGATGTCCCAGTAGAGCATGACTAGCTGGCTGTTGACGGCCCGGCTGGCGGAAAATTGGGCTTGATGGATTTTAGATTTGATGGCGCTAAGAAATTCCGGATAGGTCTCTATTTGTGCAACCGCCGGTTGCACAAAATTCCCCTTTGTTTTCGGAGAATTATGAGGGGTGGCCTTTTTGTTGTGCCTGCCTTTTACGCTTCTTTTCTTTGTCTTCCGAAGGGGCTTAATTGGCTTCATGTCGTACTCCTATATCAAGTAGGCGTGAAAGATTCTGCATATATATGCGATCAATCCCACCAATTCCAAATGTTCTTTTGCATCAGCTGAGGAGTAAGCTATTTCTGAATTCCCGTCATCTGATATTCATATTCAGCGATCTTCTTTTGATAGAGGTAAAAGACAAGTTTTGTGGGCAGTTTAGTCTGCGCATCGAAGTCGAGATCAAAGTCAAAAAACCAGCGTGGAATCTTGATCGTACTGCCGTTGCTATGATTCATCAACTCGGACAGACTTTTGAATTGCTCACGGTTTGATTGGAGAATGAAAAACGCCAAGGTGCAGTCTCAGTAAGGCAAGATTTCACGTGAGAACGAGTCTTTTGTCCCCCCCTTGGGCGCGCGGCTCCCGTCTTTCAACGATTCCAGGAGGGTAGGGCTAAAAGGAAACCGCGTTTGAAATGCCTATACGTTCTGCTCTGGGCGCGCGTGGGGCCAAAAGAAGGCCACGTTTACTGGGGGTATTGTGCTCACAAGCTATCGCGCCTTTTGATATTTCAGAAACGCGACTTGCTGTTGAATGGTTTTTCGATCATGTGGATCAAGCATTTGGTAGTTCTGAAAAAATGTGTAGAGGTTCTTATCTTGAAGCAGATCCTTAAACAGAATCTCCTCCGAAGTTCCAAGGAGATAATCCATGGACACTCCTAGCACTGCAGCAATTCTTGCTAAAATGGGAGTAGATGGAATGCGGTTTCCAGCTTCGATTTGACAAATCCCTGCGGGAGTTATTTCAGCCTCTTTTGCCAGATTGGCTTGGGTGAGGTTTGTCTTCTCTCGTAATTGTTTGATTCTTTTTCCAACTGAAGATTTTGTTAAAGCATGGGCCATGTGAATTGCTCCTTGTGAAGGCAAAAGTTAACAGAACGATAACAAAAATCAAGATGGAAAACGGATTTTCGCATTAAATAATTTGAATTAATCCCGGAAAATTCCCTGGAATCCGGGCTTGAACGCTCAAAAATTTCTTAAATGCGCCCCGCTCACCCGGTCTTTTCAGCTGTTTTACGATTGCTTCGCGCCCAAGCCCCAATCGCAAAGGTCCTCGCCGCTTGACCCTTTGTCGCGTAATACCTATTTTGTCGGCACAAACCCACAACCACTTCTTCCTGCACGAGCGGATCTGGAAACGCCCCCACGAATGCGCGCACTTTTTCTCGCCATTCGAAGCCCTCCTGCATCGCAAGCGCTGCGCCGTGTTGTTTTTGGAATTCAAGCATGGCGATGTTCTCGACAGTTTTTCGCTGGGCTTCTTGGTTTGATTTCACAACCGCTAAAACATCCCCCATTGCTCGCGCTAGAAAGTTCATCGGAGAATGGCAAGCCACGCCTCCTGAAAGCCCATTGCTTTGGAGATGGTCCAGGCAATCGGCGATTTCACCCTCGTCAAAATCCTTCCGGAGCCCTTCAAATGCCCTAAGTTCGCTCTCTCTCTTTTTCTGCGGTTTGAGCCCATCGAAATATTCGGCGAAATTTCCTGAAACCCCCGAGAGAGAGTTTTTTTGAAAATTGTATTTGGGACCCTTTCTTCTGAAGGTGTCCATTTTGGACACTGTAACAGGGTCCATGGCGGATAC
>CAIRTR010000205.1 GCA_903881565.1 Oligoflexia bacterium
GCTCAACCCTTCGAGCCACTCCTGGAACACGTCCGTTCCGTCAGGAGTAAGGTAATCTTCAACTTTTTTCGGCGTCGCTATTCTCACTCTTACAGTGTAGCCAATTGGCTACGTTACGTCAAGCCAAATTTGCAGAAACTGGTCCCTCACACTGTGCTTACCGAGTAATGGCGTCAGCTTTTTTGAGATACTTACGCACGTGGCGATCGTAAAATCAGAATAGAAATGCTAGGAAATTCCCCATGCGCCCTCAAGAGCTCCGGAGATGCGCCGGACAAGCCGATTGATGTTCGCACGAATCATGGCACACGTGTGATTGAGATCGAACAACGGATCAAATCCAATTTTCTTTAGCTCGCCTTGGCCAACCACACATCCCCTGCGCCCCTTCACAGCCACATGGGTCGCGTCTTTAAAATGAGGCTTTAGCCAGCTCGGATATTTCGGGTTTTGGTCCGTCGTGACCGTGGCCTTCGGATGAACCACCAGCGGAATACTTAACGGCAAGCATTTGGATCTTTCAAAACTCTCCATTTCATCAAACTGCATCTCCGTTATTCTTGTTTGTTCGGACTCAAAAGTTTGGAGAAACCTCTTATGCTTTCTGTCCGCCTCTTTCGCTAGAAACAACAACTTTCGCACGACGGTCTTGCGGTTGATCTTCAAAATCAGCGCAATTCTGCGCTGAGAAACACACGAATTCAGGAGGGTGAAAACTGTGGAATTTATTCTGCGCTTCTTTTGCCCAAAGCACGACGAGTACGAGCCTCTGGAAAAAAGTCGTTTACAGGCGTGACAGTAAAACCGCCCAATACGTTTCGAATCACTTGCTCTGAGGTAGGAGCCTTTTCGGATGATGTGACTGATTCCTGGACCTGAAGTGCCCCCATGCGGTTGCAAGGGGGTGTGCGAAGGACAGTTGGAATAATAGCATTTTTGGGGGATTTGGCTGGAATGCGCGTACTTCATGAGACGGCAACAGAGCAAATGCTCTGCCAAACCCAGAACTTGAACTCATTTACTCATTAGCTACCGCACACTTTAGGGGGCCAGTTTTCAAATAATCGTCTGGCGGCAATAGTGCCGAAAGACGATGTTAATCAAACAAAAACTTAGCAAAGAAGAAGCGGCTTCAACCCACTCCCGATAATATTCGCGAAATCATGCGAAATCACGGGATTTGTAAGGGTTTGTAGTTAGCGGTGTAGTGATCGAAGTTTGATAACTACAGTTAAGCTGCAACTTTCCAGTCACGGTCTTTGTTAATGAAACGCAACTCTTCAAGCTTGTATTTCTTTCGTTGCGAAAGCTCTCGCAAATCATAATCAGGCGCCTTCATTCCTCGCATGATCGCTACTCGCAGAAACATTTCGTAGGGAGCCTTGGGTGAGGTGCTTCCTGATTCAATTTTTCGAATATATTCTTCACTGTATTCAACAAGCCCGGCGAGTTCTTCGCCAGAAAATCCAAGCTGCTCGCGAAGAAAGCGCAGTTCGTTTCCAGAGAGTCGACGTTTAGCGAGAGCGAGAATGTCGGCAATAGCTCGATGTAACCCCACCAAGTTTTGGATTGAGGTTGATCGGCTCCCACAACTTGGGCAGATAAATTCAGTAACACCGCCTTTAAGATAAATATTATCGAGGCCTGAAATTTTATAATGATACAAAGTCGGAGTCATTGATTCGAGACCCACATGGCGGCAATTCGTGCATTTTTTGGACATATTAATCTCCTTTCTTCTTTATTCCACCAGCCAAATGCGGGGTGAAATCAATTGCATTTACTACAATGGCTTCATTCTCAATTTCAAAAGTCACGACCACGCGGTAACGCTTGGTTTCAACTCTATAACGCCACTGAACGTCTCCTGCATGAAGATACTCTTCGGCGTCTCTGACAATGCCACGATCAAGAACGTTGATGATGGTCTGAGTCGTAATTCCTCTTTCCAACGTTCTCTTCTCACAATAATCCGTAAAACGAAGATCTCCTCCGTTTTGAAGAATCCGAGTGAGCAGCTTTCGTACTTGTTCTTTTGCTAGGCGCTTGCCGGACAAATTAGCCATTTCGGATAAATTATCTCATAAAGACAATTTGTCTTCAATAACTAAGCATTGACTCAACTCGAATTAACCGTTGTTCGGCGATATCTGTTAGCTAATTGTTTGTAACTCAATGGTGGAAATTCTGCACCAGTTCCGTTTAAACTGCCCCCTCACTGTGTGGATAGAAATTGGAAATATTCCATGATTTCGAGCTGATAATTAAGGGGTGGCGGAACTTCTCTGTAAAGCCCCTAAATATGGAGCTTAGGCAGTTGATCCTATGGGGTTTTCTATTAATCCATCCACACAGTGAGGGGGCAGTTTCTAAAGCTCAAACGCCCCACCACACAGTCCGCGACGTTGAGCGTAGGTGGCGAGCGCAACTTCAATATCGGGGAGATAACCGAAAAGAACAACAAAAAATGGCTCACGGCCGTTTACAGATTAAAACACCATAAGACTCGGACCGTCATTCTATTTTGACATCAGCGGGCCCAGCCTGATGGCGAGAGTGTTGCAGCTCCGACTGCATGGCAGAAATACTGATCGTTGACGATAGCGATGACATCTCACTCCCCCTGTCGCTGCTGATGATCTCAGAGGGACATGGGGTGCGCGTAGCGCGCAATGGTCTCGAAGGGTTAGCCGCGCTTTCTGAACGATTTCCTGATCTCATTATTTTAGACGTTGAAATGCCGCACCTATCCGGCCCTGGGATGGCCTATGACATGCTGATCATTGATTCGGGACGAGAAGGAATTCCGATCGTTCTCTTGTCTGGTGCGACCGATTTGATACAGATCGCCAAGATTGTCGGAACCCCCTACCAGATGGAGAAGCCCTTCAAATTTAATCGCCTTTGTTCGTTAGTGGGCAAAGCGCTTAGCGAAAAAACTCCGATCACACCCAGCCTTGACCTCCTTGCTTCAATGCGAGCGACTCTTGCCCATTGAGGCGCGCGGCACAGGCATTGCTTAACTAAGCAGGATGCACTTGCCCACCCGTCAAATGATAACACCCCTTTCTAAATGGATTCTGAAATCAATTATCAAAGAGCGTCCCCTACGAATTCGATGCGCATTAGCCACCGTATTTTTCGGTTGCTCCCTGATCTTTGATGTCGTTTTGTTTCGAGTGGGTGGAGAACAATTTAGTTACGGCGTATTTGCCGCCGCGGTGCTCTCAACTCTTTACGCAGGCCCAGCCATCGCAGCAATCGGGGCAACGGCTTGCATAGTAGCGGTTAGCTTTCTCTTTATTACTCCCGGTTTCTTTTCCGCAGATCCCGATCGACTAATTCGCATCATTGTCTTTGTCGCCTTGGTGTATTTAGTGGGAATCGTCGCGAGCGCCTTGCGCGATGGCCTTCGGCAATTGACTGCCCTGAACATTGAAGCAAACGAAGCCCGCAAAGCAGCCGAGCGGGAAGGTGCCGCCCGCGAACATACGATTAACATTGTTTCGCACGACCTGCGCAATCCTCTTGCGAGCATTCAAATGTATATCGAACTCTTAAGTCGTGACCCGACAATGATTGAAAAGCAGGGGGTCGCTCTCCAAACGATTCGACGATCAACCGAGCGCATGAATCGCATTATCAGCGATCTTTTGGATGCGGGAAGAATCGATTCTGGGCGATTCTCAATCGAGCTCAAGAATGAAGGGGTCAAGGAACTCTTGACGGATACGATTGACGCCCTCAAGCCAATCGCAGCCGAAAAAGGTGTTATTCTCGAAACACAAATCAAAACGACCACGCCAGCGATTGTATGTGATCACAATCGGATGACCCAAGCCCTCTCAAACATCATCCAAAATGCGATCAAATTCTCCCCAAAGGGGGGTCGCGTCCTCGTTCAAGTTACCGATGCCCCCGAGGGAATAAGTTTTGCTGTGATTGACCAAGGTCCGGGAGTCCCTGCATCAGAAATCCCGTCTCTCTTCAAACGCTACTGGCGATCGCCCACGCAAGTCGAAGTCGAAGGCACAGGCTTGGGCCTTTATATCGTCAACGGAATTGTCGAATCGCACGGTGGAACTGTTGCGGTCAAAAGCGAGATTGGTAAGGGAAGCTCATTTTCCATCACACTTCCGAAACAAGTTGCCGTACCTCACAGAATCGCGGCGTAATCGGCGCTAGCGTAGAAACTAATACCCCACTGCCCCGAGTTTTCCCGCCGCCAAACGTCTTGCACTGACTCGCACCAATTGTTTTTGCGAAGCCTTCGTCAGAAGTTCAGTGTGAAGGATGTCGACCAAGTGCTCAGGGATAAACCAGACCTCTTCGTCCGTCGTCATCCAGTTCAGGCGATCAAATCGCTGCAGATTAACGGGTCTTGAGAAACGGCGCAAGGTGCGCTCGCCCATTAAATTAAAGTAATCATCAAAGTAGCTCATCGCCAATTCTCGAAGCGACCGATACACCGGCTCTCGATAACGTAGCCCCGAGAAGTTTGAGGCCGCAACAGCGCCCCAACAAGACTCGCGCTGATAGACTGCAATCACATGGTCGGAGTCCCGCACCGCTTCGAGATCAAGCAACAAGGGTGGATATCCATTCACCCTGAGCGCCGCCGCCGCGAAGATCGCACCTTCCAGACAATGAGCGGTACGCTCGCGCAAAACCCTTCGCGGCGACCATGCCGTTTCCGCGACATGGTAGGGAATGGCATCCAAAAACCGCTGAATCTTAGACGGTGTGGAAAGACTGCGAAGTTTCCGAAGTTCGCTGGGGAGCAAGTTGAAACCTGAAGGCCTAATTGCAGACATAGTAGACACATAGTGACATCCCACGGAGCTAAGCGCAACGTCCTCGCCGCCTGGGCGTGGAGCTTAAAGGCGATTCCGGATTAACTTTGTCCTTCAAATCCCCGCAACGCTCAGCTAACACATTCTTTGGGGA
>CAIRTR010000206.1 GCA_903881565.1 Oligoflexia bacterium
GCCTTCGACGCGCCCAATGAGTCCACCAACACTTGCACTAACCGCAGACGCGCTCACATTTCCAGTCGCATGAAGGCGAGTCATTGTGGTGAGTGGGGGGAAATTAGAGGGTTTGGAATAAGCACCAATGAGCCCTCCAAGAGTGGCGCCAGAGACAGAGCTAGAAACAGAGCCAGAGGCATAAAGCTGGTCTGCCAGGAGACCGGCGTAGATACCGATAGCACCTCCTGCGAATAAACCTCCACGAACTGCACCGGTAGCATAGGAGTTTGAAACCGTACCCGAGAGATAACCCGCCAGTCCTCCAACGCCATACCCCGCCGCAACTGCATTTGTGGAGGTTACCAAAGCCGAAGAATGGGAGTTCGTAAGGACGGATGAATCTGGGGCGGCCGACCCAATCAATCCCCCGCAATGCCCTACAGTGCAGGCGATTTGTCCCGCAGAAACCGAGGTTGTCATGCCCGTGCTCGACCTGAAAATACCTGCTATGCCGCCAACACCAGTTCTACCCGACACAGAGCCACTCACGCTGATCCCACTCATACTTTCGGCACCCCCTAAATTGGAGAAGTGGTCCCCAGCAACCCCCCCCACATAATCTCGGCCGGTAATACCCACTCTAGTAAGAGTGAGATTTTTGATGATCCCTTGTGACGCTTGACCAAAAAGACCAACATAATCGATCGTCGGTTGACTGATGAGCAGATTTAAAATCGTCTGCCCGTTTCCATCAAAATTGCCATAAAAACTGCCAGTCGAGACCCACTTCTTGCAAGTCATATTGATGGCAGAAATCAATTTATAGTACTTGCCGGATCCATCATTTCCCAAATCAACTTCAGTCTTAATACGTGCGAGCTCCTCTGCACTTGAAATCTGATACGGATCCCCCACGGTACCACTTCCAGCAGCGTAGCTACCCGCTGCGATAATGTCCGCAGGAGTCGCGCAATACACAATATCAATGGTCTTTTGGGTCGTTAGGATCCCACGTGTTCCCGTAAAGGTCACCGTGTTTGATCCCGTATCAACGGCAAGAGTTGAAGGCTTGAGCTGATAGGTCCAAGTCCCGTCCGTGCAATCTGAATCGGTAAAAATATTTGAAGCATCAGCAGTCGCATCACTGCTTGGGATAATTGCAGCATCACTTTCGCAAGTGCCTTCGATGGTAACGTTGGCGCCGCCTGAACCATCTGTTGAAAAAGATTGAGTCAAAATTTCAAAGGGAGGAGCCGCGGCGACTCTGATTGTGATATCAAGCACTGCGGTTGCCAGTGTTTGGTTTGAGCCATCTTTTGCAGTGATCGTATAAGGAGTTGAAACCTGATTCGCGGTAGGTGTGCCGCTAATCGTAAGCGTATTCGGCGCTCCGGCATTGGACAAACCATTAGGCAAAGCGGGAGCAATCGAGTAGGTCACCGTACCCCCATAATCATGGATCGTTCCCGTAACAGCAACGAGAGGTACGTTCTCCATTGCGTTTCGTGAATAGGCGTTCAAAGTGAGAGTGGGTTGTGGGATGGTGAGCGTAAATGCAGCGGACTCCGTGCTCCCGGCCACTCCCAATACGGTGAACGTGAAGGAGTTGCTACTGGTTAGTTTTTCAGTAGGCGTTCCGGAGATTGCACAGGTGGCTGCATTGAGTGAGAGCCCCGCCGGAAGTGAGTGACTGATTGTACAGTTCGAAATAGCCCCTGTTACGGTGGGGGTGTAAGAAAAAGCTGTTCCCCAGGTTCCGGTTTGAGCGGAGACCTGGACACTTGGCATAATTGCGTAATGGATTGTCTTGGTCGTCGCAACATTATCAGCACCGTCTTTGAGGGTGATCGTCGAATCGCCAACGGCAGCCCCGGTGGGCGTACCTTCAATTTGCCAAGAGACTCCACCCGGCATCGTTATCGATAATCCAGCCGGAAGGTCTGCGCTGCTGAACGAGGGGACGCCCAAATTCGTTGAAGTCAATGTGATCGGCGTAATTGCGCTCCCTACCGTGCCCGAGATGGCACCGCTGGTGCCAATGGTTGGACCAATGGCGCCACCCGTATGTGTCGAAACCTTCGGATTCGTAATCGCATTACCAGCGGTATCAAACAGCGAGCCGACGGTAACCGTGATGTCTCCGCCATTGACCATGTATTTCATATTCCAACTCAGCCTTACGCTCGAAGAGGTAAGGGGTAGAACGTTATCAGGCTGAGACGAAAAAGATCCCAAGCCCGTGCCTGAAACCGTGTAATTACTTGTCGTATATATGTCTGCGCCCATCGCCTTGCTAAAACTGACATCGACGGTTAAAGATGAACTCACTAGCACCGAGCTCACCGTGGGAGCCGTCGTATCGACTTCATATAGGGCAGCTCCGGTGGAGCAAGCAGAGATGTTTCCCAAGGAATCAGTCCTCCTTGCATAGAACGCATGCGCTCCCACGGCCAAACTTGCACTCTGCAAATTGATGCTCGTAGCAGAAGCCGTACCGGTGGCTTTTCGATTGATGAGTGCGCAATTGCTGTCATCAACATAAAGTCCCACCGTGTCTCCCGCAGAAACACCATCGATCGTAATGATCGGAGTCAGAATATTTGAAATCGATGAAGTTGGCAGAAACCTAACCAGCGAGGCTGGAGCACCGGCTGTATTTTGTAAAACAGCCGAAACATTGTAGGTGTCTGAAAGATTGCCCGATGCATCCTTCGCTTGGACATGGAGATAATAAGTCCCATCGCCTGAGGACTGAGTAAACGTATGGGTCGCACCAAAACTTCCCGAAGGAGAGGTATCGAAAATCATGTCGACCGTATATTTGTAAGTACAAGGATCGTTTGAACAGCTCAGGTTCCAGGTCTTGGACTTCGTGGCTGTGCCATCATTTGTAAGGGTCTGGCCCGTGCCAATATCCGTGACGGTCAACGTAGAGCCGCCGCCTCCGCCGCCACCACTTATATCAATCACGGCTGAGCCGAGCACATTGCTCGAGGCATCTTTCGCCGTAACGGTGAACACCGTGGTATTCCCTGCGTCGCCCGCAATCGAAGCCGTCGTGTTTCCCGTTTTGGTGATCGTAAGTCCGGTGCTCGGTAAGATCGAAAAACTGGCAACCCCGATGTAATTCGAAACAGAGACCAAAAGTGCCTGGCCAACAATCCCTCCACTCACCACCGGCGCCGCAACCGTGATCGTAAACGCAGCCGAAACCGTACTCCCCCCCGCAGAGGTAAGGGTGAGTGTATATGAATTCGAACTCGTCAACGAAGCGCTCGGCGTTCCCATGATCGCGCACGTGGTTGCTGAAAGCGTGAGTGTGGTGGGAAGCGCAGGACTGATTTCACATTTTGAAATCGTTCCCGTTACCGTTGGCGCATATGAAAACGCCTTGCCCCAAGTTCCTGTTTGAGCGGCAACGACGACGCTCGCCGCCACACCCGCAACTCCGGGAGAGGGGCTTGCACTTGCAGCGCTAGTTTGTTCCGCCCCCGCCTCTCCACCTACGGATGCCGCCACCGCAGAACCATCGTTATTTAAGGTGGGCGAAAAGCAACCGGTCGTCGCCATGAGCAACGAAAACGTGAGGGCCGAAAATGCGGTGTGAGCTAACGTTTTATACATACCCCAATATGATCCTTAGACTTAATTATGGGGTATTTTTTAACACTGTGCAATAATTATTATTGCAATGCAACATACGGTTAAAATCAATACGTTTTTATTAAAACTTCCCTGATGAACTGAACGCCCACCGAGGGCCCCCAAACAGAGGAGGTTTTCCGGGGTATTCCGATAATTCGCCCGGCAACTGGCTATTTTGTCGACAGCGCGGGGGGATCGCTCGGACCTAGGGTAAGTATAAGTGCCCGTTTTTAAATAGCTATATTGTGGCAGGCACTCCCACCCCCTTGGCCCCCCTCTTGCTCTATACATCAGTAAGAGGAGGTCCCATGAGAGCTAAAAGTCAGATCCTATCAGCACTTATTCTGTTCACGGGGCTTTACGCCTTCGTGGGCTTAATGGAGACCCGAGGCGACTCCGCCACGCATCGTTCACTGGCGACGCGGGCGCAGAGAGTTTTCGATTTCGACAACCTTCACCAAAACCAATTGCCTCGCTCGCACGTCATTGCACTTTCAATCGCAATGGAATTCAAAGACGACCGCGGCGCCGAGCCCCTGATCCGCCAGCTTGAACAGCGAATGGGAAACTAACGCTTCACTTCACTCAAAACCTGTTTTCGCGCGGTTTCTTTTACCGGCAAATTTGATTCAACCAACCAAAGATATTTGTCCATCGCGCGCGTTGCGCTGACCATAATATCCTCAGTCACTTTGTCTTCATAATCTTCGCAAACTCGGATGCTCTCGCGACACGATTTTGTGAAACAGGCAATCGCGGTTGAAAGCGCACTCAGATGATCCGTGCAATCCACGATTTCCCGAGGATATTCTTCAATCTGGGAACGCTCCGAGACAATCCACGAAGTTCCTTCGGCATGTCCCCCGAGCTGCGCGATGCGCTCGGCAATCGTATCCACATGCTCCGAAATTCCTGCCGTCACTTCGTCAAAGAGTTTGTGAAGCGCAAAAAAACCTCGACCGCGCAGATTCCAATGCGCCTGCTTAGCCTGAAGCATCAACTCGATACCATCAGCAAGCCGATCGTTGAGCATCTGCACCGTTTTAGAACGCGTCGTTTCAACAATATCAATTCGAGTCGCAAGCATAAGAGAGTTCCTTCTTTCTGGCGTCTTTGGGTTGCAAGAATAGGTGCAGGCGGGGGGCGGCGGGGGCTCGATTTAGGTTCGCTCGATATGGAGCATCTCGGAAGCCTTTGAGATATTGCCGTCTGTCTTCTTGAGGATCGAAACCAGGTAATCCCGCTCACTACGATCCTTGAAATCTTTGAGGGACAACCCCTCATAGTCATTTGCAGGGGACGCCGCTCTAGCAAAAAGATAAGGTTCTTTATCGACTTTGTTCGAACTTATGAATTGATTGAATCCATTGGCAAACCCAGTGAGGAGGCGTTGAGGGCCGTGAGAGTCGAAGCGATGAAGGCAAAATGGAACGAAGTGATTAAGAAGAGAGAGGAGTGAAGAATTATTCTGTTGAAAAACTTCTCACATTCTGCAATAAAGCACTTACTTTACACTTAAAAAGTGCGACTTTTTAATACACTGTCTTTTTCAAATACCTTCGTCGCGCACTTTCATAAATTCATACGACCACCCTTTATGAAAGGACCCTCGCCTATGTCGGCTAACACCGCATCCTCACTTGCCCAGCAAATCCACCAGCGTGCCATTGAACTGAGCTCCCGCTACAAGAAGGCCGAAGCTGACTTGCTTGAGACGCTCGAGCAAGTGGATCGTCATCGCGTTTATCTCAAGCACGGACACGCAAGTCTTTTTCTCTACGTCGTTCGCGAGTTAAGACTCTCCGAGGGAGTGGCCTACATCCTCATCTCCGTTGCACGAAAGTCACGCGAAGTGCCCGAACTCAAGGAACTCATCGCAAACGGTTCGATGACCCTGTCAAATGCGAGAAGAATCACTCCAGTCATTACGGCAGGGAACAAAACCGAATGGCTCGAGAAAGCGACAACTTTGTCGCAACGACAGCTTGAAAAAGAAGTTGCGAAGGTCAGGCCCAAATCCTCGACCACCGAACAAGCTAGTTACGTTACAGGAGACCGTTTAAAACTCGAGATTGGACTTTTCGAAAAGGATTTGCTGGCCTTACGACGCGTCCAAGATCTCCTAAGTCAGGCTCGAGGGCGTGCGGTATCCCTGGAAGAGACGATAGCGACAATGACTGAAGCACATTTAAAACGCTTTGATCCTGTACGCAGAGCGAAGAGGCAGATCGCAAAAAAGGGCACCGCTCTTGTCGCGCCGACTGGGAAACTCGACTCGAGTCAGGTTCCGGCAAAGCGTACTCAGCGCTCCCCTTTGCCAGCCAATCTCCAGCATCAAGTGCGATTACGAGACCAAGGCCGATGCACTTATACGCCAAAAAATGGAAAACGATGCAATCAGAGCAGGTGGATTGAAGTTCATCACAAAATCCCTGTATCCGAGGGAGGAAAAGACACGCTAGAGAATCTCACTACTTATTGCTCAGCTCATCATGATTGGACTCATTCTAAAGATTCGGAGAGAACAGCCCAGCACGCAACCCTTTCTCTTCTTGGCGAGAGCGGCAGAACGGGCTAGAATTAAACAGCCAGCGGTTCAAGGACTTTTACCATTTAGAGGAGAAGATATGCGATCGACTTTGGCCTTTGTGGGCGCGGTGTTTTTGTTGAGTGTAGTTTGTGACAACTCATTTGCGAGGGACGAAAAATGTAACACTCTCGAGGCATCGCTGGGCTCAATCTATACTTTCTATAACGATCGCATTCCCGTTGTTTTGAAAAAGGACCTTGAGAGCCATCAAAAGGCTCTTGATACTTTCCTTGGTGAAAAACCTACCGCTCAGATCATCGATCAGGCCTCGGCGAATCGGCTTCGTGATGCGTATAACGCTGCCACTGGAAACGCGTGCCTATTAAGGGATTCACAGGTGAAATCCGAACTCGATCTTATGGGAAAAAATAGCGCCCACATCGCGATCGAAATGAAGTGTCAAGATGTCCCAAGAGAGTTGTTCTTACGGGCGGCAGATGAACCGGCTGAGCTGGATCCCGCTAAGCCACGGCTCTATAAAGAGGTCGCAATGTGGACGGCCGTTCCAGCGCCTCCGGAGTTACTTGATCCCAATGGAAGCAGGGTGGCCGAGATTTTTTCAGTTTACGATTTTGCGACAAAAGAAAAGCGCCTGACCGTGACGCTCGGTGGGGTCAAGTTTCTAACTCCTGATGGGAAGCGAGACTACGTTGCGAGTCACCTGCCCGTGGATTGCGCTTTGAGCACGCAAAAATCGCATGGCCTATTTGATGTTCGAAATATTAAGCCCGCCGTAACGACAGGGGAAGCTCAAAGTAATCCCGCTCCGGCGCAGGCCCCACAGCCCGCTAGCGGCGCACATTAGAGACAGAAAGATTTAATCCTGCGTCACCTCATTCGACAGCTCGTTCGCATTTTCGGCCCCCGCTTGAGCCGGAAAAAACTTAGTCAGCGTCACGCCAATCGTAATGACCGCCAACGCAATCGCTTTTTCATAATGAGTCGCTCGTAGATCGCGCGAAAGCGCGGCGGAAAGCTCGCTCCAATACACGTCGCCGACACGCTCATGAATTCCCTTGTCGCCAAAAATCGCGTACTTCTGCAGACGCAGGTTCACGTAGAGCAAAACCCCGTTTCGCTCTTTCGTTTGATGCATTTTAAAGCGCGCAAAACATTTCTGTGCCCGTCCAAGCGGATTCGGATCAAACCAACGACGACTCAAATGAACACGGATTTCGCCGGTCGTAAACTTCTCAGCTTCACCAATAGCTTCAACGATAGGCGAAGTTTTCAAATGCGTCTTACCAGTCTCCACTTGCGCCTCCTCCACCGGATGAACCGCCGCCGCCAAAAAATCCGCCGCCGCCGCCGCCGCCGCCGCCACCTCGCCCGCCGTTATTTAAGAGGCTTAAGAGTAGACCCAAGAGAAATCCCCAGAATCCTTCATCCCCCGTGGAGCGCCGGCCTCCAAATGGACTTGGGCGATACCATCCTTTACTGGTGAAATGCGCCTCCCGTGAACTAAGTGAGCGTGCCACGGCGCCAAAAACAATGAACCCCACAAGCACCCAAACCAAACCTCCGAGAGGATGACCCTGCGGAGGACGCGCCCGGATCGAATGCCTGAATCCGCCGCCCTCCAAGATCTGAAGCGCGCGCCCATTCGCACTCAACGGGCTTTCGATCGTTTTCAGAATTTCAAGAACACCCAAGCTCAAGGCCTGCCCGGGTTTTCCGCCTCTCAACTCTGGTGCAATCACCTGGGAGAGGATGGTCTTGGATTTCGCATCTGTCAGCAAGTGCTCAAGGCCGTAACCCACCTCAATGCGCATCTTGTGCTCTTTCAAATACAAAGCTAGAAACACCCCGTTGTCTTTGCCTTTTTTGCCAATCTTCCAGGCCGAGAAAATGCGATTCGTGCGATCCGCGACTTCGCCATCACCCAAGGAATCAAAAATCCCGACAACAAATTGCTCCGACGTACTGCGCTCGTGCTCTTCAAGCAATGAATCAAGCGCCGAAAATGTGCGCGAATCTAAAACATGAGCTTCATCCGAGATGTGTTGCGTCGGAGCAGCCGGGAGCGAAGGCTCCGCAGCGAAACTGATTCCACCTACAAATAAAAGGACTGCAAAAATGCCTGCCCGCACTAAAACTCCACTTTGGGTGCCACCTTAGCGCCGGCCGCCGCTTCAAAGTATGGCTTTTCTTTGAACCCGCGCATCCCCGCAATGAAGGACTGAGGGAACTTACGAAGGAAGGTGTTATATTCTTGCGCGCTCTCATTGAAACGCATCCGCTCAACCGTAATCCGGTTTTCCGTGCCCTCAAGTTGAGACTGCAGCTCCAAGAATCCCTTGTCCGCTTTAAGCTCTGGGTATTTTTCCGTAATCACCATCAGCCGCGACAGGGCTGAGGAGAGTTGGCCTTGAGCTTGATCAAATTTCTTTAAATCATCAGGGCTTTGGACTTTGATGTTACCCACTGACGCACGTGCTTTGGTCACCTCTTCTAAAACCGTCGCCTCGTGCTTGGCATATCCTTTAACCGTGTTCACCAAATTAGGAATCAAATCCGCCCTACGCTGATAAACGTTCTCAACTTGCGACCATTTCGATTTGACGCTCTCCTCCATACCCACAAGCGAGTTATTGACCGAAACGCCCCACATAACGCACAGCACGGCACATAAAAGAATGGAGCCAAAGATCCCACCAACGACCAGCAAAACTTTATTGTTCATACCCTAAATAGTGGGGACGATTTGGGGCTCTGTCAAATACAATAAATCCCTTGCCGTACGCCTGAAACCTCGATAATAACCATATCAGTAAATCCACACACCCTGAGTCTCGTGGTGCTGGTCCCATAGGGGGGCTGGAAGGTCGGGGTGGAGGGAGACGAGAAAACTTTCGTCTCAAAACCGCGGGAAGCACGTCAGCTCCTTGAGAACTCAAAGGTCCTCTTTGCGTTCAGAGTTTCTGTCTAAGCCTTCCGCATAGAACAAACTGTACTAAACAAGGAGTAATCATGCCTGCTGTTACAATGAGAGAATTATTAGAAGCTGGTGTTCACTTTGGACATCAAACCCGCCGCTGGAATCCCAAAATGAAGCCGTACGTTTTCGGCGCTCGCAACGGGATCTACATCATTGATCTTCAGAAGACGGTGGATCAAACTCGCGCTGCTTGCGTTTTCGCTGCTCAAATCGCATCCGAAGGGAAGCGCATTTTGTTCGTCGGCACCAAGAAACAAGCTAAAGACGTCATTGAAGAAGAAGCACGCCGCTCCGGCATGTATTTCGTCAACAACCGCTGGTTGGGCGGAATGCTCACGAACTATCAAACCGTGAAAGCTTCGATCGATCGTTTGAAAAAAATCGAAACGATGAAGAACTCTCCTGAGTGGAACGAGATTTCCAAAAAAGAACAATCCCGTATTGATCGTGAATTCGACAAACTCAAGCGGTCCTTGGGCGGAATTCAAGACATGAAGAAACTTCCCGGCGCGATTTTCGTGATCGACACCGAGAAGGAACACATCGCCGTTAAAGAAGCCAAGAAACTTGGAATCCCAACCATTGCTGTCGTGGACACGAACTGTGATCCATCGGACATCACCCACGTGATTCCAGGCAACGATGATGCGATTCGCAGCATCCGCCTTTTCGCCCGCCTGATTGCCGACAGCTGCCTCGAAGGCACGAAGACTTTCCAAGAAAAACTTCGCGCGCAAGAGATCAGCGATGCAACCGCTAAAGAAGATGCGAATACCGAAAAACGCGTTTCCCGCTTTGAAGGCGATATCGACCTACAAGGGGTGGATGAAGCCGATCTTGCTGCTCAAGAAACTGCTGAAGTGACTGAAGAAGTCGCAGTGGCGGGAGCTGATGCTGCTGCTGTTGTTGCTGCCCCTGCTGGAGCAGCAGCTCCCGTCGCCGCTCCAGCTCCTAAAGCTGCCAAGAAGAAAATCACCAAGTAAGCTTGCTTCGACATTATCTAAGGAGTTTAGAATGGAAATTACAGCTAATCTTGTAAAAGATCTTCGCGAAAAAACCGGCGCTGGGATGATGGATTGCAAAAAAGCACTCGTCGAAACCAGTGGCGATTTTGAAAAAGCCGTGGATTACCTTCGTAAGAAGGGGATTGCAAACGCCTCTAAAAAAGCAGGCCGCGCAACGAAAGAAGGCTCCGTGTCTTCTTATATTCACGGTGAAGGCAAAGTGGGCGTTCTTCTTGAAGTGAATTGTGAAACCGACTTCGTGGCGCGCACGGAGCAGTTCCGCAAATTCGTCAAGGACGTCTCCATGCACATCGCTGCGGCAAGCCCACAATGGGTTCGCCCTGACGAAGTGCCCGCCGAAATCATCGCAAAAGAAAAAGAGATCGCACTCGCGCAAATGGCGGCTTCTGGAAAACCTGCAGCGGTCTTGGAAAAGATTGCCGAAGGCAAAATCAAGAAATTCTACGAAGACACTTGCCTTTTGAACCAGGTCTACGTCAAGGACACGTCCAAGACGATTGAACAGCTGCTCAAAGAACAGATCGCAGTATTGGGTGAGAACATGTCCATCCGACGCTTCGCTCGTTTCACTTTGGGTGAAGGCCTTAAAGAGGAAACCACCACTTGAACCACAGAGCCAAAAAGCCCTATAAACGAGTGTTGCTAAAGCTTTCCGGTGAAGCCCTTGCGGGCGAAGCTGGATACGGCATCGATACGGATATCCTGAAATACATCGCGCTTGAAATCAAAAGCGTTCGTGAAAAAGGGGTTGAGTTAGGTGTGGTACTGGGCGGAGGTAACATTTTCCGTGGGATCAAAGGCGCGACATCCGGTATGGATCGCGCCTCTGCGGATTATATGGGCATGCTGGCTACGGTGCTTAATTGCCTGGCGTTGCAAGACGCCTTGGAACAAGTCGGTGTTCATACTCGCGTTCAGTCGGCGATCGAGATGCAGGCTCTTGCAGAGCCCTACATCCGCCGCCGCGCTGTCAGACATTTGGAAAAAGAACGGGTTGTCATTTTCGGCGCCGGAACGGGCAACCCGTACTTTACCACTGACACCACCGCCGCTCTTCGAGCGATGGAAATTGGGGCTGAAGTCGTCATGAAAGCCACCAAAGTGGATGGAATTTATGATGCCGATCCCAAGCTCCACCCCGAAGCAAAGCGATTTGAAGAGATCGATTATATCGAAGTTCTCAAACGTGGCCTTAAGGTCATGGATTCTACCGCCATCTCGTTGTGCATGGACAACGGGCTGCCCATTATTGTTTTTAATTTGAATGAAAAAGGCGCTCTCCAGCGGGTCATCAATGGGGAGACGATCGGAACATTAGTTCGCTAAAGCTAAAGGCTAAAGCTAAAGACTAAATAAGGAGACCGGAATGTCAAAAGCGATTATCGATTCAATGGCTCAGGAGATGGACAAAAGTATTCAATCACTGAAACACGAACTGTCGAAGCTCCGCACAGGCCGCGCTTCGACGGCGCTTGTGGATTCAATTCAAGTCGATTACTACGGCTCGAAAGTTCCGCTGAATCAAGTCGCCAACGTCACCACTCCGGACGCCCGCACGATTCAAATCACCCCTTGGGAAGGCGGCATGGTCGGCGCGATTGAGAAATCCATTCTCGCTGCGAACATCGGCCTGACCCCCCAGAACGACGGTAAAGTGGTACGGGTTCCTTTGCCCCCGATGACTGAAGAACGACGCAAAGACATGGTTAAAGTCGTCAAGAAAATGGGCGAAGATACCAAAGTCGCCATTCGAACGCATCGTCGCGATGGGAACGAAGAAGTGAAGCAACAGGAAAAAGGCAAGACCTTGACCGAGGACGACGCCAAGAAGGCCATGGACCTGATTCAGAAAAAGACGGACGAAAAGACCGGCGAAGTCGACAAAATCGTTGCGTCCAAGGAAAAAGAAGTTCTCACCGTTTAGTTGAGTGCAGCTCCCTAAACATATCGCCATCATCATGGACGGGAATGGTCGCTGGGCTCAGCGGCGACACCATCCACGCGTATTCGGCCACGTTCGCGGTGCCTCACGGATCAAACCCGTGGTTCGCGAAGCGGAACGCCTCGGGGTCAAAGCCCTCACTCTTTACGCATTCTCTACCGAGAACTGGACGCGCCCCGAAGAAGAACTCGGAGTGCTTTGGAAAATCCTCAAAAAGTTTCTTAAACGCGAAGCCGATGAGCTTGACGCGCGAAACGTGAGACTGCGGGTCATTGGAGAGCTCGAGCGCTTAGGCCCCGATGTCCGTGAGGTTCTCGATCCCGTAATCGCGCGCCTTTCAAAAAACACCGGGCTCCAACTCACCTTTGCCGTTTCCTATGGATCCAGGCGAGAGATTGCACGCGCCGCCCGCCTTTTTGCCGAAGATTGCGTGAGTGGGAAACGCCATCCAAGCGACCTTCAAGAGCGTGGCGATGACCTCCTGGAAGAATACCTTTGGACTGCGGACTTGGGCGAGCTTGCACAGGTCGATCTGGTTATCCGTACAAGCGGCGAAAAGCGAATCAGCAATTTTCTCCTGTGGCAGGCCGCCTACGCCGAATTCGTATTCTTGGATTTGTGCTGGCCGGATTTTTCGCCTCAGGATTTTGAGCAGGCAGTTGTTGAGTATTCAAATCGCGATCGTCGATTTGGTGGGTTGGGCCAGAAAAAAGAACTGAAAACTGGGGGAATAAGAGCATGACAAAAAAATCTGCGTCGGAGCTGAAGAAACGGGTCACCACCGGAGTTATCGGGGGGACGTTGTTGCTTGCCGTAATTATCTGGGGCGGCTGGATCGGGATTTTTCTTATCTCTGTGATCATCAGTCTTGGGATGGTCGCTGAGTACGCCAACATCACTCTCTCACTTTCAGACAAAGCTGAAAAACGGCTCGTCCTGCTTTGTATGGCTTGGTTTGTCCATCTCGCCAACTTGCTCGCTTCTGCGGCCAAAGGCGAGATCGCCGTGTTGTGTTTCTTGGCTGTCTTCACCTACTTCTTGGTCACCGCGGTTCGCTTTGATGGAGAGAATTTTGCGGGGCATTTCAAAGAACTGACCTTCGTCGTTTTTGGATCCGCTTACCTGATCTTCATGCCTCTTTTCCTACCCTTGGTACATCAGAGCCTCAATGGCGTGAATTGGACGATTCTTTTTCTCCTCATTGTCTGGTCAGGGGATACAGGAGCCTATTTTGCGGGAAAGAAGTACGGCAAAATGAAGCTTTATCCTAAAATCAGCCCCAAAAAGACCGTTGAAGGCGCCGTCGGTGGCTTGGTGGCGGGCGTGGTGATCACCCTCCTTTATAAGGTCATCGTTTTTCGCGCCTTGGGATGGGGGAGTATCCTTATTGTCCCGATCATCGTAGGCGCCGCGTCACAGGTCGGCGATTTGTGCGAAAGCCTGGTAAAACGTGCATTTGGCGTCAAAGACTCGGGCTCCATTCTACCGGGGCATGGTGGATTCCTCGATCGCTTCGATGGGGTGGTGTTCAGTTTGCCGGTCATGTATGCTTGTACAAGACTCTTCGGATAAGTCTTGGAGATAATCGCTTAAGGAGAAGCCATGCTTTCAATTCTGGGTTTTCTAATCATGCTTGGACCTCTCGTCATTGTGCACGAGTTTGGTCATTATATTTTCGCCAGGATTTTTGGCGTCAAAGCTGAAATTTTCTCCGTGGGTTTTGGACCCAAAGTCTTTTCACGACAGTGCGGTGAAACTGAAGTTCGTATCTCGGCGATTCCGCTTGGCGGCTACGTCAAGCTCTTAGGCGAAGATCGCGAAAGCGAACTCAAGCCCGAAGAGCGCGCACGCTCCCTGCATTTACAGCCCGCATGGAAGCGGTTCTTTATTTTTGCCGGTGGGCCGTTATTCAATTTCTTGTGGGCCATATTGGTTTTCATGTTCATTATGGCTTTGGGTGAGCAACAGATTGCAAGCGTCGTGGGACGAATCATGCCGGGTTCTGTCGCCTCCCAAGCAGGATTCGTGGTCGGCGATAAGATTTTGGCCGTTGAAGGAAAGCCCGTTCGCACCTTTGATGAAGTACAAATCGAAATTCTTAACCACCCTGACCAAAAAGTTCGCGTTGAAGTCGCGCAAACTGCGGGCTCAAAAACGATCAACGTCCAGACCACGGCCGAGAGCGGCTACAGCGAGTATGGCGAAGAAACAAAGGTCGGCCGAGTCGAAGGGCTTTTGCGAGACGGTCGCGGAACGCTCGTTGGAATTTCGAATTCGAAATCCTTCGCGGGCCTTGCAGGCGTGCATACGGGCGATCAGCTTTTAGAAGTTAATGGCGCGGCTATCAAATCCTGGGAAGAAGTCGAAATTCAATTCGAAAAAGCGGCCACAGGCATGACCTTCCAATTCAAGACGGGAAAGGCCGGAGCAAAGGCAGACGCACCTGCAACGGACCTTCACACTTTTAGTTACACTAAAGCCGCGGGAGCAAAAACGCTTGGAGATGAAACCGGCCTCTACTCCTCCGAAATGTTTGTGGACAAAGCGATGCCGAAGTCCCCTGCTGAAGCGGCAGGAGTGAAATCGGGCGACCGGTTAGTGGCTGTCGGGAAAACCGAAATTCGCAGCTTCTTTGAACTTCGGGAGAATGTTCAAAAATCGGGCGAAGTCGATGGAAAGATTGCTCTGACTTTCGAGCGCGAGGGCCAAAGAATCACGCAACAGATTGTGCCAACGGCAACTTCACAGCGCGATCCCTTGTTAAACAAGAAAACCCAGTACACCGTGGGCGTCGTCCCGATGCTGTCTTTTGCAGACCCTGCTCTCGTCACAGAACGCGTGCTCAATCCGTTTAAATTGTTGTATCGTGGCACCGCACGCGTTGCGGACTTCACGCAGAAGAACTTCATCGTCATTCGCAAAATGATCGTGGGAGATGTCTCGGTCGCAACTTTGGGCGGACCCATCATGATCGGAAAAATTGCGGGCGAATCACTCGCTCATGGGATTCATGCGTTCTTAGGAACCATGGCGATTTTGTCCATTGGCCTTGGCGTGCTCAATATTCTGCCGATCCCGGTCTTGGATGGCGGACACTTGCTCTTGCTTGGCATCGAAGCGATTCGTCGCAAGCCGCTGACGATTCGCCAGATGGAAGTCATTCAACAAGTAGGACTCTCCTTGATCCTGCTCTTGATGATCGTCGTGATCCGAAACGATCTGGCGCGATTGCCCATTTTTCAGTAGAGTTTCCGTATGAAGCTTCTTGCTTGGGACACGTCCACAAAGGTCGGTGCAATCGTTGCACTTGAATGGGATCAGAATTCGCGCGATGGGCGCGAGGGTCTCAAACTGCGCTCCGAGTGGTCTTTAGATGTCGACATCACGCATTCGGACGGCCTGCTTTGGGGGATTGATCAAGTCCTTACTTCGTGTCGCTGGAAACTCGCCGATGTTGATCTCTTGGGCGTGGGTGTGGGACCCGGAAGTTTCACGGGTCTTCGCATTGGAATGACGTTAGCCCGAACACTGGGACACACGCTCAAAAAACCATTGATTGGTGTTTCATCGCTTGCCGTTTTAGCCCGCCCCCTTGCCGACACACTCAACGGCCGAAAAGCGATCGTGGTTGCCGCAACCGATGCGTGCAAAGGTGAGTTATTTTCACTTTATGGGAACGCAAAAAGTGTTTTGGATTGTTTGAGTTCGGCACAAGGCGATTTTCCAGGAATTTGGAAACGAGGAGTTGAAGAAACTGTCCTTGCACCAGACGTTCTCATCAAGGCGATCAAGAAAAAACTAAGCGAAGGCGGGAGCTCGTGCCTTTGGTCGGTGGTGGGTGAGGGTAGGCTCCGGTACCCCGAGGTTTGGAAGGCGTTGCCGGCGCGCAGGCGTTTTGAGTCATTAATTCCTTTTGCGGATCAAATTCAACCGCGGGCTTTAGGTATTTTGTGCTGGGAAGCCTATCAAGCAGGGTTGGCGCGCGACGCGATGACGATTCATCCCAGGTATCTTCGCGCTTCAGATGCGGAAGTAAAGCTCAAGGCAGGGCTGTTACCGCCAGGGCCGACTAGAGGGGATTTAGGAGAGTAGCACTACTTTTTCTTTTCAACCGGTGACGGCTCCCTTACCGTATCCTGAAGCCGAGGAACAAAGAGTTTCGGAATTGAGTCGAGTTGAAAAACGCGATTTATTAGCCTTCCATCGAGCACTACTGTAAGTCCAGAAAGCTCTTTAAGTCGTGCGCCCCATGCCTGTGAGACCACGGGTATGTCCTGTTTTTCAGTGGATTTTGGATATATTGAAAGACAAATCGATCCATTCATCTCCTCTGGGCAACGTCCAAGTTTTCCAGTTAGGCGATAATTTCCATCTTTTAAGAGGGGCAGCTCAGCTGCATGTGCACTCGTGATCCCAACTTGCACCACTAAAATTAGGAAACTTACAAATTTAGAGACACTCAATCGATCACTTTCCTTCCTTTAAAAAGGGTAAAGTCATGGCAGGGTGTTTGCAGTTGAGCCGAGCCGCTTTTCTGGCGACACGCGAGTGAAGTGACATTGCGATGCTGTCGACATAACGATTTTCATCGAGCAATATCCTCGGTGGAATATTGCGTGAGCGCTCCCGCCACGTCAGTACCAGTCAATTTTGACCGTATATGTACATTTTAATGGTGTAATTTATACAAAACAGAACTAAAATGCCATTATGAGACGAATTGCCGAATCATTTCTAGATTCCTGGGCTACTGACGAGAATCGCAAGCCCCTCGTCATAAGGGGTGCTCGCCAGGTTGGTAAATCGACCTTGGTTCGAAACTACGCCCAAAAAGCAGGGCTGCGCCTCATCGAGATTAACTTAGAAAAAACTCCGCAGCTTCTCTCCAGCTTCAAAACAAACGACAGCCGGCGCATTCTATCCGATCTCGCCTTACACTCTGGCGCCCCCATCAATCCCGAAAGTGATCTCATTTTCATAGATGAAATCCAGGCCATCCCTCACGCCTTCGGCGCCCTAAGATACTTCTATGAAGACTCCCCTCAATTCAAAGTCATCGCCGCAGGGAGCCTCCTCGAAGTCATGCTCGCCGAGCAGGAGTTTTCGATGCCCGTGGGTCGAATTCAGTTTCTCTCGCTCGGGCCGATGAGCTTCTTTGAATTCCTAGAAGCCAAGAATGAAACACAAGCTCTGCAGCTCTTGCGAAGCTTCACGCTTCACGACAAAAAGTCTTTTCTCGATTACTCCGATGTCCTTCACGCAAAAATGATCGACCACTATCATGATTACCTTTGGACAGGAGGAATGCCGGAGGTCGTCGCTGAATATGTAAAGGATCGCGGCGAGATTCCTGCAAAAATATTTTCAAAAATCACCGAAATCAAATCCTCGATCTTAGAAACCTATCGAAGCGACTTCGGCAAGTATCGAAAGCGTTATCCCCAAGAGCGGCTCGAGCGCATCTTTGATTACGCAAGCCGAAATGTCGGCGAAAAAGTGAAGTATTCGAATGTTTCGCGGGAAGACGTCGCGCGCGACCTCAAACCTGGCCTCGAACTCTTGGAGCGGGCACGAGTCCTTAAGCGGATTTTTCACACGGCTGCGACATCGATTCCGCTCAGTGCCACTCAAGATGAAACTGTTTTTAAACTTCTCTTCTTAGATGTGGGACTCATGATCACAAGCTTGGGCCTTGGTCCCAAAGATTTGAAAAATAACACCGCACTCAACCCCGCCCTCAAAGGACAAATCGCCGAACAGTTCATTGGACAGCAATTACTTTCAGCCCTTCCGCAATCGACGCCCGGGCTCTTCTATTGGCTTCGCGAAGGCAAAGCTGGAAACGCCGAAATCGATTACGTGATCCAAAACGGCAGTGAGATCATCCCCCTTGAATGCAAAGCGGGACTACGAGGCTCCCACAAATCTCTCACCCAATTCATGCTGAAAAAGAAGGGCGGAAGAGCAATTCGCTTCGACCTAAATCCTCCATCTCAGCAAACGATCAAAAACTCGACAGCCGATCAAAAGACTGCTGAATTTGATGTGATTGGGCTTCCTGTTTATTTGGCAGAACGAGTTTTTGAGCTTGTCTCTCATTAAAGAGTTTCTGAATCACGCGATTCGAACACTGCTCCTTAGCAATCGATCCCGGCTTCGAAAGCAATTTCCTAACAAACCCGAAAATTAACGAATAGACTTTGGGTGCCCAAACTTTTAGGGGCTGGGAAAAGCCCTGAATTCCAACCTGTATCGATACAGGTTGGTAATCTACAGCATTTTCAACAAGTTACCATCCATAACGTTTTTTGTGCGGCCCCCCGCCCCCCTCATGTATAGTCGCTTTATGCGAAAGATCTACATTGTCCCGAATATCGTCACGACCGCGAACATGTTTTGCGGCTTCTACTCTGTCATCGCCTCTTCTCGCGGCGAATATGTCACGGCCGCCTGGGCCATCATGG
Organism: Oligoflexia bacterium; assembly: GCA_903881565.1. Lineage (GTDB taxonomy): Bacteria > Bdellovibrionota > UBA1018 > UBA1018 > UBA1018 > CAIRTR01. The sequence continues at coordinate 18,587 of CAIRTR010000206.1, forward strand.
CAGCCGGTATCTTCGACATGCTCGACGGCCGTATCGCCCGCATCGCCAAAGCGACCAGTCTCTTTGGAGTCGAGTACGACAGCCTTTCGGATTTGATTTCATTTGGCCTGGCCCCCGCGTTTCTGCTTTATCAATGGGCACTAGAGCCATTCGGACGCCTTGGGTTTGTTGCCGCGTTCTTATTCTTGGTCTGTGGTGGCCTCAGACTTGCCCGCTTCAACGTGACGACCTCAAACCTCCCCAAAGGATTTTTCCAGGGTCTACCCATCCCGATGGGTGCGGGTGTTCCTGCGACGTTCATCATCTTTTACCAATTCCTTCGCTCCGACGCCACCAGTGCAAGCATCGAAGAATTCGCGCGCATCCCGGTCCTAGTCATGACCTTGGTCATGGCCGCCCTTATGATCAGCACCATTCGCTTTCCATCCTTTAAAGAGCTCAACTGGCGTTCGCGCGCAAGTTTCGGGTATCTCATGATGGGCGTGGTATCGATGGTTCTTATCGCCGTAAAGCCTGAAATAATGCTATTTCTGCTCCTAAGCACCTACATTTCCATCAGCTTGATCTGGAATCTCGTTTCGCTGATTCGAAAAATCCCCATGGTGTCGCCACAATTGGAAGTGGATGATAGCCCCACCACGGAACAAGATGACAAAACTTAAAGTCGCCGTCGTCGGTGCTACTGGAGCTGTTGGGAAAATTCTTCTCGCTGTCTTAGCGGAGCGAAGATTCCCTCTTACCGAAATCGTCTTTTTTGCCTCGCCACGATCGCTGGGTAAACCTGTCGCCTTCGCTGGAAAAACTTACGCCTGCCAAGTCCTCGCACCCGGATGCTTTGATGGCGTGGATATCGCTTTTTTTGATGCCTCCGATGCCGTCTCAAAACAGTGGGTCCCTGCTGCGCAGGCTGCAGGAACCTGGGTTGTGGATAATTCGGCAACCTTCAGATACGAAACGTCGGTTCCCCTGATGGTTCCGGAGCTCAACGCCGAAAGCCTCGCTCTCGCGCTCAACTCGGGGAGCAAAATCATTACAGGTCCTAACTGTTCCACCGTTCAAATGGTGATGGCCCTCAAACCCATTCAGACTCAATGGGGCCTAAAACGGGTGGTCGTCTCCACTTACCAAAGCACCAGTGGCGCAGGCGCCGCAGCGATGCAGGAGCTTCAAGATCAGACGGCGGAATTTGTGGGCGTTACGCGGACAAAATCCCCCCAAGCATCCCCAAAAACATCTGGCGAACCCACCGTGTTTCCTCACCCTATCGCCTTTAACTGTATCCCGCACATCGGGGGGTTCTCGGCCGAAACGGGCACGCCCTATGATGGCTACAGCAGTGAAGAGCGAAAAATGATTTTGGAGACTCGCAAAATCCTGAATCTTCCAAATCTGGCTATCACCGCGACTGCGGTTCGAGTTCCGACCCTGGCTTGCCATGGCGAATCGATCAATATCGAGACGCTCAAGCCTTTCAACCTCCCAGAAATCCGCGCTGCCCTGATCGCCCAATCCGGCGTCACGCTCGTGGATGACCCCCTCCAAAAGCAGTATCCGCTCGGGAGAGAGGGCGCTGGAAAAGACGCAGTTTATGTCGGCAGACTCAGACGCGATTCTTCTGTTGAGAATGGTTTGAACCTTTGGGTGGTTTCCGATAATCTACGCAAAGGAGCCGCACTCAATGCCGTCCAAATTGGCGAACTTTTGGTTCAACGTTTTTTTACTTAGCGCTTTTGCTTATTCCCCACACGCTGGAGCTACGATCACCGTAACCCCCGTTAACGGTGGGAGTATGATCAAAGACACGGTTTTCTACGCGATAATCGACCCAAAGACGGGACTTGCCCCTACCGGCAACGGTGTGTTTCTCGATGCGGATCCTGCTTATCTCTTTAAGATTTTTGATGTTCGGGTAGGTCAGTCCACCGACAGCATCGGTCGCCCTGAGATGCTGGTTTTCGACGTCGTGTCAGATAAAACGAGTTTCACGACCACGACCGATCAAATACTGGTCCTTACGATTGCGATCGGACCCGCCAGCGGATCGGCCGCGGCCAAATATCTGCCCATTGCCTCGGTCAATGGAACCGACTGTGTGGATCCGAACTGCCACATTGCCGGAATCACCCAAGCCGGGCATTATTTTGCGACCAATTATGTAAAAGGCGCGACTCTTCGTATCGGGATTTATCCCCGAGACATTTGCAACGACTACCTCGCACAAGCTCAAACCACGGCAGCCGGATGCGCCACCGATCCAGGCTTAACGAGCGAACAAACCGTCGTTCCCACAGCCGCTCCCGCGACCCTTCCCATCATGCCGCTCACGTTTGCCATTAATGTGCTTTCGAATTCGACCGGTGCTTTGACCGGAACCGCTCAGGACTCAAGCAGCGTGAGCCTTCGCTATCAAATTGATTCCCCTAAGCTCAATTGCCCGGATCTTTCGACCCGCGAAATCTACTCTCCCGGGGATAAAGCAATCACCCTGGATACCTCGGGATTTGGAATGGGAACAGACCTAGGGAGTTTTGTGGTCGATCGCGCGCCGGCGACAACACTTATTGCAGTAGGAAATGACAGTAAAGACCCCGACGTTTCTTCTTCTTATATCACAGGAAATTCCGTTTTAACGAGGATCCCCTTTGGAGCAACTACCCTGGTCGAGGGCCTGACCAACACCACCAACCAAAGTGATCACAAGTTTCAACTCTCCTTTCTTGTCCGCGATGCTACGGGCATGGTCGCAGCACCCACAGACCTTGCCGCGTGCACCTTAAGGGATGTACAAACATCCACCATTCAAGGGTTTCTGCAAAAAAGCAGCTGCTTCATCGCAACCGCGGCTTTTAACTCCGCCGACGCCTCTCCCGTGTCACTGCTCAGAGAGTTTCGGGGGAAAATACTCCTGAACTCAACTTTGGGCCGCGAGTTTGTTCGCACCTATTATCGCCTCTCCCCCCCGGCCGCAGTGTGGCTTCTTGAACACCCGCTGGTCCGAATTCCTGTTTTGTTCTGGTTAATCCCGGTGGAGCTGCTTGCGTGGATTGCGCTTTCCCCCGCCATTTTTCTACTTCTTTTCTTAAGTGGCTTTATCCTTCTGGCAGCTACTTTAACGCGAAGATTTGCCGTCACACTTTTTCTCGGTGGAATTCTCTTTGGCCTTCTCTCGCCTCAACCTTCACGAGCCGAAGAAAACACCAAAACCCCTTCTGTTCAGCCTTATATCGATGAGTTGAAAATAGGGCTGGATGAGAAGAAGTCCTCCGATAAAAACTACACGGACGCGCAAAAAGAAAAACTCCCGCCTGATCTGATTAAACCTGGCTCTTACATCCACGAACTCAAAAAAGAAGAACCCCCAAAGCCAGAAACCGGAACCTTTCTGGAGCGCGAGCAAGAGAAACTGAACAAGCAGGATGCCGAGAAAACTGACAAAAAAATAGGCGCCATTGAGGCGGTAAAGCAGGGGAAATCAGACCTTGAAGCCAAGAAGGTGGGCAACATTTATCACGCCACCGGGTTTCGAATCGGGGTCTCCTCGACTCGAAACATTACCGCACCTGCCGGCACGGGCTTGCGATCTTTTTCAGATGTTTATGGAACAGCTTGGGCTCCTGAAATGGCCCTTTTCTTTGAGTACCAACCTTTTCATAGCGAGTGGTTTGGAAGTTTCGGGTTTTGGTATGGTTTTGGCGTGAGCTACTACCACGGCTACGGAACCTTTGAGTTTCCGCTCAAAGACGCGAACACAGGCACTGACTTTTCCGCGCAATCCAAAACGCTTTTCCAGTTCTATGCCATCCCGGTTACGGCGGGGCTTAATTATCGACTCAATTTTTTCCGCCTCATCCGACCCTATATCATGGTGGCACCCACGCTCATCGGCTTTTTGGAAGCCCGAAATGACAACGAGTCGGGGCATCGGGGCATTTCAAAAGGACTCTTCTTTGATGGCGGCGCCGCTATCCTGTTGGATTGGATGAGCAAAAGTATGGACTACGACCGCAATGCCGCCCTCGGAATCCATCACACTTACATCACGGTTGATTATACTCGCATCTCGACGCTTGGAAGTACGGTGTCCTTTTCCCTTTCCTCTCTGAGTTTAGGTCTCACGTTTGAATACTGAAGCGCCCTACGTTCCGCCCATTCAATACGCTGCTAAATACGCCGCTCTGATTTCCTATCGGGGCACGCGATTTTGTGGCTGGCAAAAACAGAAAGGCTCCGCAGCCGAGGGGGCGCCAAGCATTCAAGAAACCATTGAAGGGGCGCTGCAGAAGATTACTCAGGAGCCCACAACAATTGTCGGATCGGGAAGGACCGATGCCGGCGTTCATGCGGCGGGGCAAGTGGCTCATTTTTTTCTTCAAAAGGAGCGCTCGCCTGATATCTTGATAAAAGCCCTGAACTCGGTTTTGAAAACCGACATTCGGATCCGGGCGATTGAGCCGGTTTCCATGGAGTTTCACGCTCAAAGGAATGCCCTCAAAAAGCAATACAGCTACTATTTTCAGCAAGGCCCCTGCGCCTTGCCCCATTTGGAGCCCTGGAGCTGGTGGATTCAAAAGAAGCTCGACCTCGATGCCATGAACCAAGGCCTAGCCCACCTCTTGGGTGAGCATGACTTTAAGGCCTTTCAAGGTTCTGGAGCAAAACCGGGGTCGACCGTCCGCCAGATCCTCGAGGCGCAGGTCAGTTGGGAGCCGATCACCTTTCCCGGAGGAATCAGTGAAGTGGACGCTCGCTGTGGGCTGGTGCGCGTCAAAGTGGTGGGGACAGGATTCCTCAAGCAAATGGTCCGGGGAATTGCCGGAACCCTGCTGCAGGTCGGAGAATCCCGCCGGTCGTTCGATTGTTTCAAGGAAATTCTGGAGACTCGCGACCGCTCGCTTGTTGGACCCACGGCCCCGGGACGGGCTCTTTGGCTAGAAAGAGTGTGGTATACAGGGTTGACTTTTCGCGTTGATTGAGGCTAAAAACAGCCCTTATGCAATTTAATGTAACCGTTGAAAAGGCGTCCTCTATCGTCCGTAAACTCACGATCAAGATTCCAGCTGCTGAGGTGGATTCTCGTTTTCAAGCCGGATTGGTCGAAATCCAAAAGACTGCCAACCTCAAAGGCTTTCGCGTGGGCCAGGCCCCGGTCTCCATGATTCGCCAGTTCTACGGTGAAGATGTAAAACACCGCATGTTCCACAAATTGGTGGACGAGTCTTTTGCACTAGCCGTGCAACAAGAACAGCTTAAAGCGGTGGGCAGCCCTTCAATCGAATCCCCCGATCACAAAACGGGTGAGGGCGAGCATGACCACGGCGTGCAAGAAGGAAAAGATTTCACTTACATTGCAACGGTCGAGATTTTGCCTGAAATTGAGCCCAAAGGTTACACCGGTATCTCACTGGTTCGCGACATTCACGAAGTGACGGATGAGCAAGTTGAAGAAGTCGTGAACAACTTACGCAACTCACAAGCAGAACTGATTCCTGCAACCGGCGGACTGCTGGCTGCTGATGGCTCCGCGTCTTCTCGCCCCGTTCGCACAACCGATCACGTGGATATGACCTTCAAAGGCGGCCTCGTCACCGACAAGGGCATTGAAGCGATGGAAGGCATGAGCGGCACTCGTACAATCGAAATTGGTTCGGGCGCCTTGATCCCTGGCTTTGAAGAACAATGTGAAGGCATGCGCACGGGCGAAACTAAAACGTTTCGCGTGAAGTTTCCTGCCGATTACCACGAACCCACTTTTGCGAGCAAAGAAGCGGAGTTCACCGTGACCGTCAACGAAGTCAAAGAGAAGAAATTGCCGGAACTCAATGACGAATTCGCCAAGGGCATGGGCTACGACGATCTTAAGGATCTTCGCAAAAAGGGCCATGACTATCTCGTCAATCAAAAGACGAGCGAGTCCGATCGCAAGCTTCGCAATGATTTACTCAAAGAAGTGATCGAAAAGAATCCATTTGAAGTGCCACGCGCTTTGGTCGAGAGCCAAACCCGCGCACTCGCTCAGGACATGGCTCGCGAACTCAAAAGCCATGGCTATGATGAGAAATCTCTGGAACAGGTCATGGGACAAGAGATTCGTAACCTTGAAGTGCGCGCCGAAAACCAGGTGCGTGCAAGCCTCATTCTTGAAGCCATTGGCAAAAAAGAAAAAGTCGAAGTGAGCGATGACGAATTCGATACTCATTTGAAGGGCCAAGCCGCTTCAATGAAGATGGACTACGAGAAGCTCAAAGACTACTACGCTAAGGACCCAGGTCAAGCCGAGGACATCTCGTTCCGATTGCGCCAGGACAAGACGGTCAAGTTCCTCCTGGACAAGTCTAAGATCAAGTCCAAGTGATTGCTCGTTAGCGCGGTGGGGTGAGTAAACTCCAGGCCGTAGCTAAAAAGCGTAAAGTCTGTATCGTTGAAAAGATCAATGCCGTGTTCTTTGCGAACAACTCTGCCCACAACAGTGTGGCAGACTTTTTCGTTCTCAATAAGGATGCGAAGCCATCGGCGCGTGTCGATGTTTTCTGCCGTTTTGAGAAGGCATCCGCCTTGGGAAATATCAGTTAAATACCCGGTGAATTTTCCGGTATTTTCCGCGAAATAGTTCCATCGTGCTTTTGCGAGAGTTGGATAACGTTCAAATTTTCTTAGTGCCACAGTGTGCCCCCCCGAGCCGTCGTGGGAACCCTCATAGCAGGAACCGCGCCAAAGGCTGGGGTCGCTCACACTCGTTTAATTTAGTAAGGGTCGAACCCTCATTGCAAAACGCGGCGTGACAGCGCAGCGTGATATTGCGAGTCGCAATATCAACTTTGAACAACTTGCAGGCGAGGCACCGCAAGCGGAATTTCAGCACTACTCAAAGCGTTCAAACCCAGCGTAAGAACCTGATCCGTGATCCGATACTGGGTACCGAAATCATCGATAAAGTAAAACAGTTTCATGACAACAAAAGACTCAGCGGCTTCGGATACTGAAACGGAAGGCGAGGGCGTTGACTGAATTCCGGCAACAGTCGAAATGGATTCTACCAACACCTTGCGAACCTTTTCGGTGTCGGTTCCATAGGGAAACCGAAAAGTCTGACTTCGCAAAATGGGATGAGTCTTGGTGCAAAAATTTGAAATCTCGGCCTGAGCCATCGCACGATTGGGTACCGTGATCTCCTCGTCTCCCAAAGCTTTCAAAACCGTCCCGCGCCACGAAATCTCCTGCACGCGCCCCGTCCACTTCTGGCCACTCGTGGTTACTTCGATCCAATCCCCAATCTCGTAGGGCTTATCAAACTGAAGCGCGACGCCTGCGAATAGATTGCCCAGAGTGTCTTGAAGCGCAAGACCGAGCACCAAAGAAAAGATAGCCGAAGTCGCCAATAAAGGGGCAAGCCTGACATTGAAAATCGAGTTTGCGGCCCAGCCCGCGATAACCAGAAAAAGAAAAAGGGTGAGAAGATTGACCAGGAGCACAGGCACTCCCTCGCGCATATGACTTAAAAACAGGTATTCGAACGCAAAAAGGCGACAGGTTTTCACAAACACCAGGGCACCTGAAAATATCGCAAAAACGCCCAAGTAAGTCCCGATTCGAAGAAGTGGGGTGGACTCTACTCCCAGATGGAAGAGTCCGAGCGTGCCTAGTGTTAACACAACCGCTAAGGAGCAATGAAAACCTAGGTTCGCAAAATCTTTTTTCAGAAGTAGATGACGCTGAGGCGAAACCCGCTTCATAAAAACTCGGTAAAAAATCCAGGACACTAAGGCCAGCCCGAGAATGACGACAATCCGCTCAAGTTGAACAAGCTCTTCAATGCGATCAGACGAAATCCATGGGTTTCCGATTTTTGGCAGCACGTTGGGGGTCCCTCGCTATGTGTCTAGACTACTCCTGAGCCTGAGATTTGCAACTGGATCCCCTCATAAGGAGACTCGAATAATGAAGAGTTTATCGTGTAAAGACATGGGTATGGACTGTACCTGGAGAACTCAAGCCAACACCGAAGAGGAGATCTTGCGCCGGGCCGCAGACCACGCGCGCGAAAAACACAACATGAAGGAACTATCGCCTGAGATGCGGGTGAAACTTAAATCGAAGATTCATGAGTTAAAGGTAGCTTAGCTGGCGCGCCTTTTCTTCGCGACCCAGGCAATCCCCGCTGCATTTAGCTTTAGATCCAGATCGAGAAGCTTCCAAGCTGCGAGTCCGAGCGTGATTTTGCGAGCCTCGAAGCTCTTGGCGAAAAACCGGCGCATATGACCTTCGCAGAACTTATCCAATTCGGCATCAGTCAAGCGACTTGCGGAGGCTTCGTGCAGAAGTCCTTCACAAAATTCCAGGTGATCTTCTAACTGCTCCGCCGCCTGCGCGAGAGCGGTGAGTTTTCCAAAATGGGTCAAATACACAGAGGTCGCGCCCGTGGCTAAAATCTTCTTGATGCTCGCTTTCGCTTCGATGGGATCAAAGTCGGTAGGACTGCTCGAAGGAAATATGAAAAGACCCTGTGACTGCAACCCGGGATAGGCCAAACCAAACGCATCGCCCGAGAACACGGTATTCGCTCCCGAGTCGTGAATGCACATATGATGGTTCGCGTGACCGCGCGTGTGCAGAAAACGTAAAGTACGCTCGCCCCAGACGTGCTGTGTGCCATCCTCCATCACCTGCACCCGCTCTGCGGCAATGGGTTTGATCTCTCCGTAAAGCTGAGCAAACCGCTGCTCACCATAAACTACTTTTGCGCTGGCGATCAGTTTCGTGGGATCAATGAGATGCTTGGCTGCCCTTGGATGTGCAAGTAGCTTTGCATTCGGACAAAGCCGCATCAACTCACCCGCGCCGCCGGCGTGATCTAAGTGTGCGTGGGTCACAATCACGTAGTCAACATGCTCCGGCGTCAGACCCTGGTCCTCAAGGGCACGTAGCAGCGTCGGCACCGCATGCTCGGTATTGGTCTCGACAAAAGCCGCACGACCGCTTTCCACCAGCAGAAAAGCAGCGGCGATTTCGGGGCCAAAATAATTGCAATCAATGACAACAGGATCGATCATTTTGATGCTGGGGCGGGCGCCAATGCAGGAGTCCCAAAAGCAGGCGCCGGAATCGACATCGTGGCCGCGGGCGGCGGCTCTGCATTCTTTTCACGCACCACCGTGACAATCGTCATGATCAAACTCAAAGCCACACCTGCGACTCCAATGCCAAAAACTACACTTACATTTTTCATACGTTTAGTGCCTTCTGAATTTCTTCACTGAGTTCGGAGACAATGAGCGACAAAATCCTTGGGCCATACTCTGCACGAGCTAGACCAGGGTTTGAGGCTACCGTCCCATCAGGATAATTTTTGCGAAATTCTTTTGCCGTCAGCGGCCATGGAAAATCGGTTTTCTTTTGCACGTACTCATACGAGGGAACATCCAGACCTTCGATGAAATAGCTTAACGAAACTTCCGTCGGAGTCGCATGGGACCCTTCAAGCTCGCCAAAAAGCTCCTTCGCAAGAGCTGCGACTTTGGGTGACTTCCACCATGGGAAATAGTAAAAATCCGCGCCCTCACGCGCGTCACACTTAAACTCTTGAAACGCGGAACGCAGGGAAGGCTCGTTTCCACCGTGGCCATTGATCACAAAGAACCGCCGAAAGCCTGAATGATAGAAACTTCTAAAAACCTCGCACAACATCGCCTGATAAACGCTCGGGCGAAGAGTCGCTGACCCCGGATAGTCCATGTGATGGCTGGCCATCCCATAACAAAGCGGAGGGGCCACCGGGATCTTCAACGCTTTTCCTAGTTCCTGTGCCACACGATTTGCCGTAATCCAATCCGTACCCAAAATCCCGGTCGGCCCATGCTGCTCAAGACTCCCCGTCGGAATCAAGATCGCATTCTTTGCTTTGAGATACTCTCCCACCTGGGGAGACGTCATCGCACTTAAATTCATAACTTTGCCAAAACACCCGTTTTTTCGTTAAAATCGTTAATGAGCTTATCCCACTCATGTACTTGCGAGAACTTCTCATCCCAAAACGCAGGATCCCAAAGGGCATTAAGGTCTTCGACCGTTCGCCCTTGCTGCTCAACCCAGGTGAAGTACTTGAGGTTATGCAACGCTTTGCGATCTTGGTAGCCTAATTCGCGCATATTATCCGTCGCGGTGCCGCGCATGTAGCGCTCGAGATCAACCGTCGCCGTCATTTCATTATAAGGACCGAGCTGCTGCCTAAGTTCACCCAAGCGAGACTGATACATCTCAGCCGAATCCGTAAACACGGTAAAGATCACATCATCTTTTCCATACTCAAAATACTTGGCCATCTTCACGGCCGTCATAAGGTTCGAGATACTCGAAATCCCCAAGAGTGGAAGCTGCTTTAACATTTTTTCGCTCACACCCTGATGCGCAAGAACCGACTGTCCTGCGGGCTCATTGAAGAGTCGCAAAACACGCATCGGGTTTTCATCATCAATTGCCACAACTGCGTCCGTGTTGCGCACGTTGTGAACCCAAGGAATATGCTTATCGCCAATCCCTTCGATACGATGTCCGCCGAAACCATTGCGAAGCAACGTTGGGCACTGAAGCGCTTCAGAAGCCGCAATTTGAACTCCAGGAAAATTCTTTTTAAGATAGTCGCCGGCCGAAATCGTCCCAGCCGATCCTGTTGCTGAAACGTAAGCCGCAAGACGGGAATTAGGGCCCTTCATCGCCTCAAAAGCTTCGCGAATTGCATTGCCGGTCACGTTATAATGCCAGGCAGCGTTTCCGAATTCCTCAAATTGATTGAAAATCACACAGTCTTTACGGTTCTTTTTGATATCCCAGCAAGCATCGTAAATCTCTTTAACGTTACTTTCGCATCCCTTGGTCGCAATCACTTCTGCGCCGATTTTCTTGAGCCACTCAAAACGCTCTTTGCTCATCTCTTCAGGCAAAATAGCGACGGCAGTACAGCCGAGGAGTGCACAATCAAATGCGCCCCCACGGCAGTAGTTTCCGGTCGAAGGCCACACTGCTTTTTGGGTATCCGGATCGAATTCACCCGTCATCAAACGCGGCACGAGACAACCGAAGGCTGCGCCGACTTTATGCGCGCCGGTCGGAAAGTATTTTCCAATCAAGCCCACAACCTTGGCATCAATGCCCGTAATCTCGCGCGGAATCTCAATTGCGTTTACACCACCATACAGACCCGTTTGAATATCGTTTTTCCAGGTAATCCGGAAAAGATTTAAAGGATGCGTATCCCAAAGTCCAATCGCAGGAAGTTTGGCTTTGATCTTCTCAGAGATCTTCTTGGGATCCATTTGTTCAGCAAACGTCGGAATCACGACGCCACGATCCTGACAACGCTTGATGGTTTTTTTGACAACGGCTTCATTAATTTTAGTAGTTTTCACGGTTTTTTCCTCGGAACCGTGACCGTACCGCTAGGGGGAGGGGTGGGTCAAGGGGGGATTTTCACAAGATGCGTCACAAGTGGGCAAAGTTTGCCGAATTCCATATTCCCAGAAGCTGGTACAATAAATAGAGTCAGATGACACGGACCCTAAGTTTTATCATTATCGCGATTGCCTGTATGTCTCCAGTTTCGGCTCATGCGAAACCAGGGGACTGGTCGCAGTTGGAAAACTTCTCAAGATACACTTATACATGTCGCACCGAAGTCCTGAGTGAATCTTTGCAAGATATTCCGGGTTTGTTTGAGAACTTTTTTCCCGCGGGAGCAAAAATCTCCGGGCGCGAGCTGAAAAGTGTGCCCGACACCCATGGCGCTTACATTCCTAAAATTTCGTTTGATGCGCAAGTTAAGTACGGAATCATCTTCGCGACTGTCCATGTTGTGGGAAAAGCAAAGAGCATCAAGATCAAATGCGCTAAACCCGCTGAGCCCATGGGGCATTCGGTGAATCTCGACCTTAGGGAGTCTGATGAACCGGTCACAGCTAATGTGTCCAATTTCAGAGTGGATATCTGCTACACCAAAGGACGCGACGGACTTTTTAACATCCAGGCCAAGAGCTATATTCAAGAAGGACCCGATTACGGAAAATTGGCTGGCCCAATTGCCCGGGACCTCATCATGTCACAGGGGCACCCCCTTTTAGAGGCATTGAATGCGCGAATGCTTCAGATTCAGTCAACGAAAGTGCTTAAAACCGGCAAATCAGAGCCGGGAGCTGCCCCTGTTTGTGGGGAGAAATAGGCAATGATGAAATTTTTTATCATTGTCGCACTTCTTCGCTCATCTGCTGCCCTTGCGGGTTCACCACCCGACTTCGCGAAGAGTTGCCTTGCGCCTTCTCGGATCCAGAGTCCTGATCAGAGCGCTTCGTTTACCGAAATAGATCGCAACTTCGCCGGAGCGGTTCAAGTGATGCAATATAAGGGGGCGACAACCGATCGCTCCGCGAACTTTGGTGCGATCGCCTTCTTCACAGATTCAGTTGAAAACGATAATGCCTTTTTTGAGCGTGCCTTTCGCTTCTATTCTGAGCTCAAAAAGATTGACCAAGAGGACGTAGAACATTTAGGCGCAATTGACGAAACCGCGAAGCTCGACGTTTATGCGCTTGCCCTAAAACACAGCAATAACAATCCCTACATCGCCCTCAAACTCTTGGCCGTATATGGGCATGACAATATCGGAACCGCACTTTATCCGCAGGGTTGTCGATCCACACACTTAAATACAGTGGGTCCCCTTTTGAATTCTCAACTTTACAAACCGGGCTCCCTCTCTGGGATTCAATATCCCACCCCTTGGGTTGAAAAGGGGTTAGAGATCGGAAAGAACTGTAATGCCATTGACGAAGTAAAACTAATTTATCGCCGGCTCTGCGATGACAACCAAGACAAATATCAAGCGGACTACTATCATGTGATTGCCTCGGCCTTTCTGGCCTGCCGAAACCGCGTCGTTAAAAACAAAATCCCTTCGCTGGTTGCCTTGGATTTTCTAACTGATAAGGCTTTTTATTTTTTTGAAACTCAGAAAGTAAAAGAATATAAAATCGAACGCTTTCGAGAAGAAGTCACCATGGGAGTTTCTGACTCTTCTTCACCCATGTTTCGTGGCCTTAATAAGGGTCTCGACAATATCGCCGAAGGAAAAAGCGAGATCTTACCCGCTGACGAGATCGCGTTGCTCGACGCCAACGATCAGGCTGCACTGAAAGCCATCTTAGCGCGCTATAAATTCGAAGTCGACTTTAGGCAAGAGCAGCATCGCATGGGGCTCGCCTTCGGTGCGAAGGCGTGCAAAGACATTTATTCCTTCGCAATCACCGATCCTAAAGTTTGCGCGCATTGTCCGCCATAAGCTCCCGCAACGCCCCCATATTTGGCTCAATCAAGCTTGGTTTCCCTACCGCTTTCATCGCACTCGCCACGTCTTTTAAACCATTGCCCGTAATAAGCGCCACGACTGTCTCATCGGAGCGAATACGCGTAGAATCTACGGCTTTTTTCAGGCCCGCAATCGATGCCGCGGCCGCAGGTTCTGCAAATACGCCCTCGGCACGAGCGAGCGTCGTCATCGCTTCTAGAATTTCTGCATCACTCACATGAATCGGAAAACCCTTGGACTCTTGAAGTGCGCGAACCGCAGCCCGACCATCGCGCGGGATGCTCACCGAAATACTATCCGCCAACGTCTCGCCTGAAACCGCAGGCAAGGGCCCCCCGGATTCAAACGCGCGCATGATCGAATCACTCCCGCCCGCTTGCACGCCCACGAGTTGCGGCAAGCGATCAATCAAGCCCAATTCATAGAAGTCACGAAAGCCTTTCCAGATCCCACTGATGATGTTGCCATCGCCCACGGGTACGAAAACTTTATCGGGGCACTTGAAACCGAGCTGTTCAATAATCTCATAGGAACACGTTTTCTTACCTTCGCGCGTGTAGGGATTAAATCCCGTATTGCGGTTGTACCAACCGTATTCAGCGCAGGCCTCGAGACATAAATCAAAAGCCTGATCATAAGTGCCCTTCACCGTGATGACTTGCGCGCCAAAAACTAAGAGCTGCGCAATTTTTGCGGCAGGCGCCGTTTGTGGGACAAAAATCACGGTCTTCAGATTCATGGCCGACGCCAGACACGCGAGCGATGATGCAGCGTTTCCCGTGGAAGCGCCCGAAACGACCTTCTCGCCTTGCTCCAGGGCTCGCGCAACGGCGACGAATCCGGCGCGATCTTTAAATGAAGCGCTGGGGTTGCGGCCGTCGTCCTTGATATAAAGGTGAGTGAGGCCTAGAGATTCCCCTAAGTTTTTTGAAGGATAAAGGGGAGTCCAGCCAATTTGAACGGGAGGCGCAAACTTTCGCCCCTCCAAAGGCAACAAATCCAGGTAGCGCCAAACACTTCGCTCTGCGTTATTTTCAAGGGATTTACGCGAGACGCTCAAACCGATTTTCTTGTAATCGTAGAGGACCTCAAGGTTACCCCCACAGGCGGGGCACACGTAAAGCCGCTTGGCAGTCTCGGGAGAATACCCGACTTCTTTCTTGCACTCAAAACAGCAAAACCCGCGAATATTCGCCATAACCAGGGTCTCCTCCCCAATGCTTTCATTTTGTCTTCTGACCGAATCTGGACTAGAGATATAGCATGAAATTAATCGCAAATCGAATGAAGGTGCTCGGTACTGAAAACGCGTTCAAGGTGGGGGACGACATCAAGCGCGCCGAACAATTGGGCGTCAAAGTGATTCGCTTCAACTTGGGCGAGCCCGACTTCAACAGTGCCGACTTCATCAATAAAGTCGCCATCGAACACATTCAAAAAGGTAACTCCCACTACTGCCCCCCTGCTGGACTTGAGTCCTTGCGCAAGGCGATTGCCAAACAGGTTTCTGAAACCCGCGGAATCAAAATCGATCCCGACCACGTGATCGTCACTACCGGCGCGAAACCTCCCATCGGCTACGCGCTGATGACTTACGTCAACCCAGGAGATGAAGTCATTTATCCAAGTCCTGGGTTTCCGATTTATGAATCGTGGATTACGTTTATGGGCGCTAAAGCTGTCCCCCTTCACTTAGATGAGAAGAAGGGATTTTCATTTTCAGCAGCCGACCTCAAGAAGTTGATCACGAAAAAAACCAAACTCATTTTCATCAACTCGCCTTCTAACCCTACCGGCGGCGTGCTCTCTCAAACTGACATCGAGGAAATTGCGGCTGTTATTATGAAAAACTGCCACAAAGATGTTCGCGTCTATTCTGATGAAGTTTACGAACACATCACTTTTGACGGACTCAATCACGTCAGCATCGCCTCTGTTCCAGGGATGCTGGAGCGCACCATCATCGTGAGCGGACACTCCAAGAGTTTTGCGATGACGGGATGGCGCCTGGGCTATGCGATCTTGCCCACGGCCGAAGAAGCAGGAATGTTCAAAAACCTCAACATCAATAGTTACTCGTGTACGGCTCCTTTTATTCAAGAAGCGGGACGCGAAGCTTACGAAAATCACGAGAGTGAACGCGTGATCAAACACATGGTGGGCGAATTTCAAAAGCGGCGCGATTTTGTGGTTGCAGCCCTTAATGACATTCCGGGTGTGACCTGCGCCATGCCCAAGGGCGCGTTCTACGTTTTCCCAAATATCGGCGGCATTTGTGAGAGCATCGGCGCGATTGAAAAGCACAAGAAACTCCCTCGCGCTATTCAAGCGAAGACCACGCCCTCCTCTCTGTTTCAAAAATTTCTGATCTATCGCCATGGCGTCGCCACCATGGATCGTAAATCCTTTGGCGCGATCGGCTCCAAGGGCAAGCACTATCTCAGAATTTCTACGGCGACTGATTTAAAATCGCTTGAAGAAGGCATCAGCCGAATCAAAAAGGCGTCGAAGGACAAAGTGGGCTTTGCCTCGTTCGTTAAAGAAGGGAAATACTACGTATGAAACTCCAGCCAAGACGTGCAAAGCACTTTGAAATCACCGATCTCCTGGTCCAACGACCCTATCGAATCGACGCAAAGGTCCTAGAATCGCTCGAGCGGGCTGATCTCATCTATCGCACGATGTGTGCGATCCTTTTTAATTTCGTGCCCCAATCCGGACACCCAGGCGGGAGTATTTCATCCGGTCGCATCGTCCAATCGCTCATGTTTCAGTCGATGGATTATGACTTCTCAGATCCGAATCGCCTGGACATGGACACGATCTCCTACGCCGCGGGACACAAGGCCATGGGGCTTTATGCGGCTTGGGCTTTACGCAACGAGATGATCCGAGTTGCGAAGCCTTCGATGCTGCCTTCCGAAAAACTTCAGCTTCGATTGGAAGACTTGTTAGGTTTCCGCCGAAACCCGACGTCTTCAACGCCCCTCTTCAAAGAGTTTCATTCGAAACCGCTTGACGGACACCCCACTCCCGCAACCCCTTACGTAAGGTTGGCCACGGGTGCCTCTGGCGTTGGGATTGCCGCTTCATTTGGTTTAGCGATGGGAATGGCCGACACTTACGGAATCAGTAAATCGCCACGACTTCATGTTTTAGAAGGCGAAGGGGGAATGACTCCCGGCCGCGTGCAAGAATCTTTAGCCACCGCCGCGACTGCGCAACTTTCGAATCTCGTTTTGCATGTGGACTGGAACCAGGCCTCGATCGATTCAAACCGTGTTTGTCGCGAAGGCCAGAACGCAGGCGATTACGTCCAATGGTCCCCCGCTGAAGTTTGCTACATTAATGATTGGAACGTGATCACGGTTCCCAATGGTTTTGATTTCGGACAAATCCTGGCCGCACAAAAATACGCCTCAGAAATCAATAACGGCCAACCGACCGCCATCGTCTACCGTACGGTGAAGGGCTGGAAATACGGCATTGAAGGCCGCACCTCTCATGGCGCAGGCCATGCGTTTTGTTCGGATGGATTTTATACGGCACTCTCTGAGTTTGAAAAATCCTTCGGCTTGAGTTTTCCTAAATTTGACGGCGACAAATCCGCTGAGAAAGTTGAACAACTCTTCTTTGATTGTCTCTTGGTATTGCGTAAGGCGATTGAATCAAATCGCGGGATCGCAGAAACTCTGAGCACAGGGATGGAGCAATCTCAAACGCGCTTGAAGGGAAAATCGCGCGCGCTGCGAGCAGATGCCCCTGATCTTCAAGCACTCTACCAAGGTCTAGCTGACGGCTCCATTGATCCAGGCAAACCTCACGCAGACGCATCGTTTGAAGCGGGAAAATCAGTCACTCTGCGTGGTGCTTTAGGCGACGTCCTCAATATATTGAACAAGAAAACCAAGGGCGCCATTATTGGATCCGCTGCCGACTTGTTTGATTCAACCAGTTTAAGTGGATTAGCCAAGGGCTTCACCCCTGGCTTTTACAACGCGGTTTCAAATCCCGGCTCACGCCTCCTGCCCACCGGCGGAATTTGTGAAGACGCCATGGGCGGCGTAATGGCAGGCCTTGCTTCTTACGGAAACCACATTGGGGCGGGTTCTTCTTATGGCGCTTTCATCGCAGCCCTTCAGCATGTGCCTGCGAGGTTGCATGCGATTGGCCAACGTGCGAAGGCGGAGATGGTTGATTCCGAGCACCCAGAGCGCAAAGAACAGAATCCATTCTTTATCATTTGCGCTCACGCTGGTCCGAAAACAGGAGAAGACGGACCGACCCACGCGGATCCTCAAGCGCTGCAATTATTGCAAGAGAACTTCCCGCGCGGTTCGATGATCACGCTTACGCCTTGGGATGCTAACGAAATGTGGCCACTCGTCACGAAGGCGCTCAAAATGCGCCCGGCCGTGATTGCGCCTTTTGTTACACGCCCGAGTGAACCTGTCATTGATCGCGTGAAGTACAAGCTTGCGCCTGCGAGTGAATGTGTCACGGGCGTTTATGCCTTGAGGCGAGTCACGGGCCCATCAGCGGGCACGATCGTGCTCCACGGCAATGGTGTCGCGACTTCGTTTATCACGGAAGCATTGCCGGCATTGGATGAAAAAGGCATCGCACTTAACGTGTTCTATGTTGCAAGTGCGGAGCTTTTTGATCTTTTGTCACCCGCTGAGCAAGAGCGCATTTTCCCTGAGAAACTTGCGCATGAAGCGATGGGGATCACGGAGTTTACTTTGTCGACGATGTATCGCTGGATTATGTCCACCGACGGCCGTCGCCGAACTCTGCATCCATTTAGCCTTGGCCACTTCTTGGGCAGCGGACAAGGTTCCATGGTGTTTCAAGAAGCAGGACTCGATGGCAAGGCACAGTTGAAAGCGGTGCTGGATTATGTGGGGAATCGGAGGGGGTAGTGGTTTTTCCATAGTATGGAAAATTTGACCCCCCCCTGTTGTTTTTGCCATAGTATGGTATTCTTGAACTATAGATGCCACACCAACGAAAACGCCATCTCGATCGCCTTTTTCTAAAAACAGCCGCGTTTAGCCCGCTTATTGGTATTTTGGGCCATCGGCAAGTCGGGAAAACGACCTTTTTAGAGTCGAAGGCCTCAAGCTATGTCACCATGGATGACCCTGACGAGGCACAAAAGGCACGGGTGCGACCCTTGAAGTACCTTCAGGAGCTAAAAGGTCCTGGGCTTGTCGCTATTGATGAGTGTCAGACGGTCACCACACTTTTCCCATGCTTTAAGGAAATCGTACGAAAATCAAAGCGGCCGGGGCAATTCGCGCTTTCCGGAAGCGTGAGATTCACCAGTCGAAAACTGATTAAGGAGTCCCTTACTGGCCGAATTGCCAACTTGGAGTTGCTGCCGCTGGGACTGGCAGAAATCGAAAATGAGCCTCTCCCAAAATCACTACTTCGTCTTTTAGGGCTTAAGGACGTTCATGCAGCTCTGGAATGGTCGACTCTAGATAAGGCACTCTTTGAGCGAAGGAAAAAGAAGGAGCAAGACTACCTAACTCTTGGGGGCTTGCCAGGGATTTGCTTTGTTCGTGATTCGCGCATGAGAAACGATCGGTTAAATGACCAGTTTGAGACCATCTTGGACCGTGACCTGCGACTTGTTTATGAAACGACGCTAACTTATCTGACGATCTTAGATTACGTGCGCGCCCTTTCGTTACAAGAAGGACAGGCCTTGAATTTTTCGGCACTGCAGAAAAAAACGGGCATTAGCATTGCCGTGCAAAAAAGGCTTTTGTCGGCTTTTGAAGCGATTTTCTTGATCCGCCTCATCCCCATTGAGGGAGACCGATCGGGGTTGACAGTTTGGTTCGAGGATCAGGCGGAGCTACGTTTTGCATCACAAAAGCGGGCGGAGGCGTTGGCTTCATTTCGCTCCTTTGTTTATCGGAACCTGCGCCTGCAGTTTTTCTATACTGCGGGGGTCAACTTTAACTTCTTCCAATATCGCACGAAAGCGGGGGTTGTGGTTCCCTTCGCTTTACGCTGCGAAGAAGGTGTTTTGGGGTTTCTCCCCGTTCTTGAAAGCGAGCCCTCCAGGCAAGATCGTGCGGCGGCTTTGAGTTTCTTGAGCCGATATCAAAACTCAAAAGTGATCTACATCACTCAGGGCAATCGCCAATCACACTGCTTTTCGGATCGAGCGATACAGGTGCCGAGTGAGTGGTTGTTGTGGGAGTAAGAATCACAACTTCTTCAGCTGTTGAACCACGCAGATAATGCGATCAAGCGTGCGTAACGCAGCCGAGCCTGTATCGATACAGGCTCGCGCTTGATTTTCTACAAGACAGCCCTGTATGGCACCTCATACGTTTGACTATTTAACTTTCGAAGAGCCGTCCCTTGGTGAAGCAAAAATACTCGCCCCTTCGGAAATTTACGTCTAAAACTTTCACTACTCTTAATTTGTGACGGTGATGCCTGCAATCCCTTTCCCACCGAATAACCTAAAACGTGCCCTTCCATTTGAACGGCCAAATCCACAACCGCTCCGCCTCGGGAAAAATAGGAAAATATGCTCGAATGTAAATCCGAACGATAAGCGGCCTGAGCATTTAATTGTTGAAACAGCAAGCGAACATAATCGGGCACCTGAAGGTTCCCGGGGCTAAAATTTCGGCCCCGCTCAGACAGCAGGAATGACGCCATCCCTTGATCTTCGAAAAAGACCACGCGACCAGACGTGTCCCCCGCTTTACGGAGAGTTCTAATAATAAAAACAGACTCGAGACCACTCAGCAGTTTCCGAGCTGAATTGACCGCAATTCGCGCGCCTCTCGCTGCCTGGGTCAGATCAAAAGCCAACCCCTGTTGAAGCACAAGCTCCTCGATGAAGGTCTTAATTGTCAAAAAATCAAGATCGGTACGGATAACTCTACGCAGGTCACGATCAAGAATCGTTTTAAGATGAGAGCGCATCTTTTTAGTTCGAAGTGCGGATGAACGTAAAAAACAAATTCCAGGCAGCCCACCTTTGAGCGCGAAATCTTCTAGACTTTGCGGAGTGAGAACTTGATTACGTTTGGCATCCTTCAGCTGGGACTCTAAATAGGACATCGGATTTGTCATAGTGGCAAGACGATGCAAATCCGTAAGTGGAAGCTGATGCGCTTCTGTAAGGGAAAAGGGGAGCAATTCTAAATCAATGATCCTACCAGTAAGGCTTTCTCGAATTTCCTCAACACTCGTAAAACGCACGCTACCCGTTAAAATGAATTGGCCGTAGGCCTTATTCTTCCTGACATGGTCTTTGAGCGCCGGAAAAAGAGGGGGACTCAGTTGACATTCATCCACGCCAAAAGGGGGCTTGCGGTCTTCCAAAAAGGACTGTGAAGCGAGCAACGCCAGCTCAAGCTGTTTCTCGTCATCAAGCGTCACATAGTCGCCAGCCAGACTCTCTACCAAGGTAGTCTTGCCTGTTTGGCGTTGGCCTAAAACTCCGACGATCGCACTCGCTTTGAGGGTGTGCTGAACGATAGGGAAAAGGTAGCGCTTCCGTAAATGCGGCATGATCCTTTCATAATATACCATGATGTCGATTCGATCAAGGGTGTGATTGAATCGACATGTAACTTGAATCTCTCAGACGTCAACCCATGCAAGATGTGCAATCACGCGCGATTAACGCGGTTATCCGGATAATCGACCGCATTATCAGAGCCTAAACCTCACCCGTCACTTTTCTGTCACCCGTTTTCCCACCAGCGGCTCCGATTGCTCTTGAAAGAGATGCAATTCAAAGGGACTATTTTGAATATGAAAACATCACTGCCGGCCGCCCGAGTTTCCACACTCATTTCTGCATTGCTTTGCTTCGCCACTTTTTCAATCTTGACCTCGGGTTGTAGCAAGCTGGACGAGCCGGCAGCGGACCTCGCTTCAACGGCCGTTCAATGGACTTCGGTCAATCAGTTGGGTGTGGCGGGTAAGTCGACTATTTTCTCAAACATCAGGGTGTCAAAAGACGGGAACGTCGCAATGGCAGGTACAACAACCGCAAATCTCGATACGTTCAATCCGCAAGCCTCCGCTGCAATCGGTACGCAAGATGGAATGGTTGTGCAGTATGCCCCTAATGGCGCAAAGGCGTGGGCAAGACAGGTGGGCGTTGCTGGATATTCTGTCGATAATACGGTCACGACAGTAGATGCTTCGGGCAATGTGTTTTTGGTTGGAACGACGGACGGCAATCTCGCAACTGCTGCCGGGGGTGCTGCGACAGGTACGAAAGATATTTTCATCAATAAATATGACTCGGCAGGAACCCTCGCGTGGAGCAAACAATTTGGGGTTGCAGCAACGACAACCGTCGCGAATGCGGTCGCGGTCGATTCGAGCGGAAATGCCTATATAACTGGTAAAACCAACGCAAATCTTGAAACGGGCGCTGGCGCTTCAACCGGCACATTTGAAGGCTTTACGATGAAGTTAGCCGCTGCGACGGGCGCACAAACCTATGTCACCCAAGAGGGCAAGACCGCCGGCGTGACGACCGTAGGGCACGGCATCGCCGTGGATCCAAGTGGTAATGTCTTGGTCGCGGGCGAAACCAATGGCGATCTGGATGGCGGCGGTTTGCGCGGCACCAATGACGGAGTAGTCATTAAATATGATGTGAGTGATGCGACGGGAAAAACCAAGAAGTGGACGAAGCAAGAAGGCGTGAGTGGATCAACCACTTCTTTTGAATCCGTCGATAGCGATGGCAATGGACACGTGGTAGTAAGCGGATCCACGACCGGCAATCACGTGACCGGCACGGGAGCATCGACGGGACTCATTGATGCGGTAACGACCGAATTCGATAACGACGCCACGGGCACGCAGCTTTAGGTTTCGCAAGAGGGCGCACCGGGCAAGGTGACTCAATCACACGCCGTGCGCACCGACAGCGCAGGCAATGTGGTGATTGCGGGTGAAACGGATGGTAATCTCTTTACCGGCACCGGGAGCTCGACGGGAACTGAAGATGGTTTTGTAACAAAATACGCTTCAACCGGTGCCAAAACATGGACCGTACAAAAGGGCCAAGAGGGCAAAACCGTGGTGCATAGCGGGCTGGATTTGGACTCAAGCGGCAATGTGATTGTCTCGGGTCACACGGATGGGAACCCTGGAACCGGAACAGGCGGATCGACAGGAATTAATGATGGCTTCGGCGCGCAATTTGATTCCACAGGAACTCTTGCGGGCGATAGCGGCAAGGGCACCATCGGTGGAACCGCCGGCACGGGCGGCGCAACGGGCACTGGGCACAGCAGCTCTGGGGGAAATACTGGTAATGGGGGTGGATCAAACGGAGGATCCGGAGGTGGCGCCACTCCTTCAGCAAGCCCAAGCCCTGAGGCCACGGCCAGTCCGTCGCCTTCGCCAAGCGCCTCTCCCACTCCAACTCTGGGCGTAAACTGGACGACTCATACTCTTCCAGCAAATAAATATTGGATCTCTGTGGCCTACGGAAACAGTACTTATGTCGCAATTGCTTCGCAAGGCAACGGCGCGGCCGCAACTTCGACGGATGGCAGTTCATGGACGGCCCAGACAATAGTCGACACCACCAATCGCAACTGGCGTGCCGTAGCATATGGCAATAACACTTTTGTTGCCGTCGCGTTTAATGCTAATGATGGGGCTACTTCGCCGGACGGCGTAACGTGGAC
>CAIRTR010000207.1 GCA_903881565.1 Oligoflexia bacterium
GGCAGGGGGTTGTAACGGGTGAGGCGTGTTTAGTATCCTACGCCCGCAGTAAGATGACTTCTGCTATCGGTAGGGTTGACCAGGTGGTTAATATGGTTGGCGCGATGTTCTGCCAAGCAAAAAAAGCTAATGCCGATGTGACTCTCCCTGCAATAAGTGCAGAATTAGATTTGAAAACAACGATGACAGCTGCGGTGACGGCAAATACGGCCGTGACGTCAGCACCTACGATTAGTTCAGCAAAGATCACGCGTTTGGCTGATGTGGGGACGCGTGCAGTGTATCGAACGGATTTGATTTATACTAATTCGACGAGGACGCGAACGATTCACCTCGTAAACTCCCCAGGCGACACGGCCGATGAGTTTAATGGCACGCTTTGGATCTCAGATGTAGATAGCGCACAGCCTTCGGCTAAGAATCATTATATCAGCGTCACCTACGCTAAATCGGGAACAACCGCAGCAACTCAACAAATCATGTACGAAGTCAGGGAAGCGGATATCGCTCCTTCAGCTGGTGATCCATTTACGGCTGCAGGGCAACTAGATTATAATGTTAGTGCTGACTTCTCGGTGGATGCTTCTTTGCCTACTTATGGTCAATACCCCGGAGCGGACAATGCGGTGATTTCGGGGTTTAATTATTTGTCATTCAATGTGAATCCCAATACAAATGAAGGCAGTTTTGCTTTTTGGAACAACCCAGGACAAAATTACACAGAAAACGCACGCGGTATGATTTTCAATATCGCAGCGGCAGCCGATGGAACATTGAGCGGTTGTGGAGTCTCAGGATCTGCGGGGTCGCAAATGGGCAGCGGTTCTGTCAGTATTCGTCGCTCGATCAAAGAATCGGCTGTGAACCCCAACATGACTCTTACGCCGCGCGGGTATTATCATCCTCAATCAAGTGCTACGGGTATTGTTACTGAATTATTGGGGTCACAAAATGGCAGTAAGGTCTACAAGCAATGTTTTGTTCAAAATGCGACATCGGGCCTTTACGAAATTGACACCTCAAAGACCACCAATTTGACGAATAACTTCGACGTGATCGCAACGACAGCCAATACAGTCACGCCTCCTGATTTAACTCATGTCACGGCCTTTGAGGTGAACGTTAAGCCAGCGGACTAGGATTCTTGAGTCGTATTGAGTAGTTTATAAGTGAGCGGCGGCCAGTCTTATAGTTTCTTTTAAAAAAGGAACTTTTGACTCGTCGCCGCTTTTTTTTTGTAATATACCCAAATTATGACCAGACTGCTTAGCTTCAGTAATGGAATTAGTTTATTGTTATTGTTCACTTTTCAGGCCCAAGCCCAAGGGTTCTCAACGCCTGAAATGGCCCTGAAACTTGAGCATCAGGCAAGTAGCCTTCGGCTGCGCCTGCTTTTACCGACTTTTCGCCTGGATGGAGAGCGCGCAGAGGTGCTCCCATCGGTCGCGGCTGAGAATCCCCAAGTCGCGCTTTCCGTGATTGAAGATTTGATTGATGATGGACTGTTACAGCCTGAAATCGAGCAATTTTCGCGCGCCCTGGGACAAGCTCCCCTCACGTTGGCTGAAAAAATCCGCGTCCTGCGCATGAGCGTTTTGAGCTCAAACACGGGCCGATTTGAGAAAAAAGTAGTTAAAGAACTGCAGCGCACTTTGGATGCCCGCACATTGGGCGATGATGCCTCAACCGTTGTTTTCGAAATTCTAAAGGCGGAGCCGATTTTGGGCACGCGTCCAAAATGGATTCCGCTGATTTTGAGAGTGCGCGCGGAGTTTCCCGATGAAGTGAGATTTTTTGAAGACGCCTTATCAGGAGCCTATGTCCCTCCGACGCTTGATCAGGTTCGTGACCTCTATGAACAAAGGCTGGGCCTTGAAGCCTACGCTTCAGGAAAATACGCGAATCAGCCTCGGATCTTCATGTTTTGCCGCCACAAGCGCGAGTACCCTTGTCGGATGGTGATGAAGGATCGCAACGATCAACCTGTGTATCAAGACGCCGCACACACTCAGTTATGGACTCAGCCTTCATTGGGCCTGGGCGTACCGGGTAAGGATTTTTCAGAGCATGGGGGTTACACTCCTTCGGGAATTCATCAGATGGATAGTGTGATGCCGATTGCGGATCAGACGACGAGTTTCGGCAAGTTTCGCCGGATTATCCTAAACTTCGTTACGCGTTCCAAAGATGAAAAGACGTATAAACAGCTTTTGCCTGCTTCGAATCAAGCGGCCGCCTGGTGGCACGAATCGGTCGTGGCGCGAGACGTGGGGCGTGAGAGTTTAAGAATTCATGGAACCGGTAAAATCAATCAGGATCCCATGTCGACATTTTATCCCTTCTTATCAACGCATGGCTGTGTAGCGAAACGTGAGAACAAATATCCCGAAAGTGAAATGCCTTATCAAGATCAGCGTGAACTCCTGGATCAACTCATGGTTTCATCAGAGCTCGATCCCGTTTTCGGCAATGAGCCGCTGATTGCGGGTTTGCTCTACGTGATCGAAATCGACGAGCAAGCGGCGCCTGTGGAGCTTAAGGATTTAGTTAAGTACGGAATTCGTTGATCCCGAGAAGCATTTCATATTCGCGAACTCTGCCTTCTCGGTACGAATCCGGAAATTCAAGCTCGCCTAAATCGTTTCGTAGGGCCGGGTGAACGATGATTTCGTCGGCACTATGCGCGCCCATTTTTGAACCAAAAGTCGCAAAGTCCCTGAAGTCTGATTTTTGAGGATAAAAACAAGTTTGCGAGGAAAGGCCCAAGCGAGAGAACTTTCCCGCGGCAAAGCGTGCCAAAATATTGAGGCTGAACTTTCGACTCCACCAAAGTTTTGGATCATAGGGGAGCCTTACCTTTGAGATCCCGTGTTTCTTTAAAAGTGGCGCAAGCGTTTCCAAAACCCCAGGGACAAGATGCGCGTGGTGATGGCCATCAAGATAACAGGGGCGAATACCCGCATCGGAAAGTGCTGCGATTTGAGCTTCAAACTCGGAGGCAAGCGCTGTTTTTAATTTCTCACGCTCCCCAAAAGGATTAAGCCACTTAAGGAGAAGTCTAAAAGGGGTGGGATTTTGCACACCCGTGGTGAGCGCCCGCGCATAAGTCAGATTCAGATGAAGTCCTACATCAATGCAGGATAACTCCAAAAGCTCAGGAAGCTTATGCACAAGATGCTCGCCATTGGCCAGCGCGGAGGCCCGCTGAATGAGGCCCTTTTGGGCTAAGTCCAAAATCCCTTCGTTGACACCCTTTGAGATTCCCCAGTCATCACAAGTGACAAACTGAGGCTTCTTGAAAATGCCATATACCCCCTGGCGGTTGCGCCAGTAAATTGCGGGGAGGCTCAAAAGACGCTCCCCGCTCTCACCCCACATCTCGGCGTGAGTCTTCTCTCGCGGCACACTGATTTTACAGGGCAGATCAATCTGCGCAATGCCACGAGCCTGCGCACATAGGGCAAGTTCCAATTCGAAAAGCAGGTCGTGCTGCGGCGGGATTCGGCTTGCCAAAAGAGCGGCCCGTAAAAGCGCAGCACTCGTCAGGAGATTGCCGGAGAGTAAATCGGATTTAGACGCGGCGGTGGTCATAAAAAGCCGATGCAGTCTTCGGTTCCAACGAAGGCCACGGTTAAAGCGCGCATAAATGCGCCGAAGTTCCGCCACTTTCACGACAACGAGAGTCTCGGGCGCTTGGCGTGAAGCGCGAATGAGTTTTTCCCCAGCAGTGGCCTTGGTGAGATCAAGCGCGTGATAGGCTCTGACAAAAAACTCTGGCTCAGGCGGTTGCTCGATTCGCAGAGCGCAACGTGCCTTCCTTTTGCCCGAAAAATATTTTCAGCCATGGCCTCTCTAAAGTCCTGGGTTGCATCGGCTCCGTAGGGTGCAAGCAAAAGCTCGAAGTCCGCTCCCAGGTCTGCGATAAGTTTTTCCTGAAGCAAATCGAGATAGGACTTGAGAAAAAAAGGCGAAACAACGCGATTCGGGAAGCAGGGTTTTAAGACAATAATCGTTAGTTTGAGGGGCTGGGCGTCGTTCTTTGAAAAGTACTTTGAAAAATGCTTCGTGATGTAGAGCGTTGATAGGTTTGAGCTTCGTGGAGTCGATAGAAAAAATGCCCACCCCAAATTAGCCAAGCCTAAGAAAAAAGTGGCAAAAAGCGGAACCGAGCGGTTTTGGAGTCCAAAGAACAAGGTGTCTCCAACGATGTCCTTGCCCGCAAGGGAGAGGCTTAGCGTCCCAAAAACCAGGGCAAAGTAACTCCAGTTGCGAAGCGCCCTCTTGTGTTTGTATTCGTGATGAGTACTGGCAGTGAGCAGCAGCGCCACCGGAAACGCCATCACTGTCAGCGCGTTTTTGAATGTTTCCGGCATGAGCCAGTTATAGGGAAACATTCCCAGCGAAAAAAAGAAGGCACGACCTAAGTGGTTGCGCGGCGAGCGCGAGATCCAAAACCAGAAAAGAAACCCCGTGATGAAAAGGGCCGCTCCGTGGTGGAGACTAAAGGCAAGATCCTGAGTCAAGGCGCCCTGCTTGGAGAGTCGCAGCAGAAAACTTAAAATCGATTGACTGCCATAATGGGCAGAATCAAAATAATTGGGGGCCTGCGTGACAATGTTTATCCAGCCACGCCAAAGTTCAGTGCCCGTTCCTGCGGGGGCTTCCAGCAGTACGAGCATGATCCCAAAGATGGCCAAGAAGAAGGCAACGCCCCCTAGCGCGCCCAAGAAGGGTCTAAGTTTTCGGGATCCTGGAATGCCAAAAAACATTAAGAACGAAATTCCCGGTCCAATTTTAAAGGCGGAGGGGATCAAAAGCGTGGCCCCCGCTAAAATCAAACGCTCTGAGGTCCAGGCCCAGAGACTTACGCCAAGCCCAAAAAACATCAGGCTGGAGACCTGCCCGATTGTAAAACAATCCAGGCAAAATCGCAGGACAAAAAGCGCGGACGCGCACGTGATCCAAAGCGGCGTTTTATAAGGCTGCTTTGCCTTGGCAATCAGTTTGAGTGTGCGGTGTAAAAAGACAAACCCCCAAAGGAAACAAAAGAACTGAATAAAAAACCAAGCCAGTTGCGCGCGCTCGAAGCTCAGCTCCGCAAGGGGTCTGAAAAAAGGCAGGAAAAAAGGAGCGTATCGAAACGGGCAGGGACCATCCAGGAGCGTGTAAATCGAATCGAATCGAAGCCCCTTTAACCGCTCGGCCGCTCGGTAATAGACACTAAAATCGGTACTCGGTCCCAAGAGACTGACTTTGTAGGCATACAAAATCAGGGCGATGAGCGCGAGGAGGGCCGTCAAAACGGGGAAGAATCGCTCTTTACGCATGATGCGGTTTCTCGCAAACATAAAGGGTTTCTCGAAAAACCGGGTTTCCGCAAGGCTCGGAGCGGACCTCAAATCCTTGCTCATAGAAAAATTCGACCCAGTTTTGCCCGGTTTCAGGGTCTGAGCCGGAGGGCGGCTCCAAGCCCCATTGGAGTTCGCGCTCCCTGACCACGAGCGTTCCTCCTGGCGCGAGTCTTTGGGCAGCATCCCTCAATATTCGCGTCTGATTTTCGGAGGAGAACTTGCGTAGGCCATCAATAATGGCAATGCCAGAGAATCGCTCTTTTGGAAAAGGCTGGAACCAACCTTTTTCAAAGACTAAACTTTTTGGACCGCCCAGCGAACCGAAGGCCTTTTGCGCCTGCTCAATGAGGACGCTGTTGTCGTCGACGCCTAGAACTCTGCGCGGAACTTGATCTTGACAGGCAAGGCTGGCGGCGAGCAAGCCATGACCACAGCCTAGATCAAGAATTGCCCCTTTTGGCGGAAGGTATTTTGAGATCCGGCGATAGGGGGTGAGTGCCCATTTCAAATGAATCCGAATCTTGGTAAGCAGTGGAGCATGGGAAAACAGACGTGGGAGCCAGGGGAGTTGGCTCTTGCCCCCATAAACGCCCCTTAATTTGCGACTCCAAATACGATTGAGCCAAAAAGTGGCGAGATAGCTTTCGCGTAGAATTCGGACGGTCGATTTTTCGCTGCCTAAAAAGAGGACGGTCGGCAGATCAAGCCACCTTTTTCCGGATCCCTGGGCAGTGAGAAAAATCTCTAGATCAAAGAAGAATCCCGGGCAAAGAGGACGCGCAAAAACCGAGAGCGCGAGTGCTCGACTCATGGCTTTGATGCCGGCTTGGGTATCCGTCGTTTCAATCCCTAGCATGAAGCGCGCAAATGAATTAAAGAGCATTCCCAGGCGGTGACGTCGATAAGCAAGATTAAGCAGCCCAATCGGGAGTTCAAAAGTGCTCTCCTTAAGTCTGCGATTGCCGGTAACTAAAGAGTAGCCCAAATCCAATTTGCCTAGCGCCTTCTCAAAAAAGCCCAGGTCATAGGGAAGGTCTGCGTCGGTAAAAAGAATATGACTGCCCCGGCTTGCTTGAAAGCCTGTTCGAAGGGCAGCGCCTTTGCCAACAGGGCCAGGATGAATGATGCATCGAACATTTGAAAACTCCTGGGAAAGTTGCTCGGCTAGTTCGAAGGTCCGATCGGCAGCGTCGCCCGATTCGCCTTCTGTTTCGCCTTCTGTTTTTTCTGGTTTTTCACCCGCGACGGTCGGGATCAAAATGATTTCGAATTCTCCCGGAAACCGAGCTTCAAAAAACCCATGAGCTTTTTCGACGGTTGCACGCAGACAATGGGTGGCGCTTTTTGCCGGAATCAGAAGACTGATCTTCGTGGACGCTGTTCTGATTGCTGAAAAATCGCACTCCGGGAGCGCGCGCATTTCATCCCACAGACGTTTCATGTGTTAAATCCGAGTGCCTGGTGTTGAAACTCATTTAGAATCCTGAGCACGTGCTCGCAATCGGGAACGGTATGCAGTGCAAGACCACAGGCAGGAGTGAAAAGTGAAGTTTCCAAGATCTGCTCAACGCGATGAGGCTCGGTGGGATACGCGGACTTAAGTGCGCCCAGAAGGTCCAGAAACAAAGTGCCTGCATTTAACGAATGCAGGTGCGAGGAGCGGTCGGTCGGGATGATCCCCAGGGAGAGGATGCCTTTGCGATCTAAAAATCGATCAAGAGAAGCCCGGGCCGCAAGCAAACTCTTTAGCGAAAGCCCCGAATCAATCGAGAGAATATCCAAAGGCAGCTCAAGCAGGCTTTCCCACTGCGTGTTTCCGCAGCAATGTACGCCAACGATCGCCCCTTGTTTCTGAAGCGTCTGAATCAAAACGCGAAGTTCCTGAAGTCCCAGGAGGTGCTTGGGGTTCTCGCTGGAGAATCCGTAGAGGCCTGGCTCATCCAAAAATAAAATGGGTTTGAACCCGATCTTTTGAAGTCGTTTTGACATGGCAAGGGCGCGGGCTAAAATAAGTCGAAAAATCTGACTCGTCAACTCAGGTTGCCGATCGGCAGGAGTGCCGTCGGTGAATCGGAGTGCCCATTCAGAGGTGAGCGGGCCTGCGATTTGAATTTTCGCAAATCGATGGGTAAAGCTTTCAGCCTTCTCTTCTAAATCCCATAAAAAAGGCTGCCAACTGCTGGAGGTGGCGGCAGAGGGCTCAAACACCTCCAAAGACGCGTCGTCCGTCAGTGCCAGGGCTTTCGTCAGCCGCTCGTCCAGGGCGTGGGCCTGCGCGTTCCAGACGTTCGCATTTAACGCCAAGCTACCGTCTCGATCCACTTGCAAACCTGGGAGTCCGTCTAGGGCTTGCGCGATCATGAATTCCCAGGGGTTTCGAATCGGGATCTGGGGCAGGAAGGGGATTCCCATTTTGAATGCAAATGCCAGCGCCGCATCAATATTGTGATGGGGAAGGCTGCCGATGCCGGTGGTGAGGCCCGAGGGGATAGAAGTTCCAGAAAAACTAGCTTCGGTTTTCATCATCTATTCTCAACTTCTATTCTCAACTTCTATTCTCATCACTGGCTCCACCCACCGAAAAATACGTGGCATTCGGATGGTGAAACGCGATGGCTGAAACACTGGATTCAGGATCCATCATGAAGCCTTCAGTGAGTTGGATGCCGATCTCTTCGGGGCGCAGGAGTTTCCACAAGATCGCCTGATCCTCGAGGTTCGGACACGCAGGGTAGCCAAAGCTATAACGTTTGCCCCGGTATTTGGCCTGAAACCGCTCCATCATCGTGATATTCTCTGGATCAGGGTAACCCCAGATGCTTCGAATCTGAGAATGCAGCAGCTCCGCGTAAGCTTCAGCCGACTCGAGTGCCACGGCCTGCAGAATATGGGATTTAAGATAATCGCCCTTATTCTTGAATTGCTCAGCTAACTCGCGGATCCCACGACCCACACTCACTGTGTAAAGTGCAACAGAGTCTCCCGCCTCGGGGTTTTCCGAAACATAATCACTTAAACACATGCCCTCGGCCTGGGTCTGGCGGGGAAAAGTAAAGCGGGCGGCTTCAGTCAACTTCTTTGAGTTTTCGTCCTGGTTCCAAACAATGAGGGAATTGCCTTCTGAAGACGCCCTGTAGAATTGATAAACCGCAGAAGGTTGCAGGACTTCGGTTTCGCGGTAAGTAAAGCGCACTTCTTGAACGGTGTTCCAGATCGCCACTGCTTTTGGTTCAGTCTCCTCAAGCTCCGTTCCTAATTTGGGATCGTTGAGCGCTTTTGCCAATTGGCGCACGACGCCGCCTTTGATTCCTAAGTGTCTCCCATAGAGCATGAGGGGATTAATGAACTTCCAGATTTGTTCGTACGGCGTATTTTTCAGAACGTGACGTTTGAAGTCTGGAACGTTTGGGAATTCGCTCAACTTCTCAATTTGCGTTGACCGCCGAGAGGAGGGCGTGGGGACCGCCACTTTGG
Organism: Oligoflexia bacterium; assembly: GCA_903881565.1. Classification (GTDB taxonomy): domain Bacteria; phylum Bdellovibrionota; class UBA1018; order UBA1018; family UBA1018; genus CAIRTR01. The sequence goes on from CAIRTR010000207.1 coordinate 8,826, forward strand.
TTTGAGCCTCCGCCGCTTTCTTCTCACGACGCGCGGCTAATTCAATGGTCATCGCTTTAAACTTCACAGGATCCACGATCGTTTTTACGAGATCCAGTCCATTCATCGCGTCCGACGCATAAGCCACCGTTCCAGTCGTATAAGCCTTTGCAATCTGGCGATCGACAAAATTTGAACTCAGGGCCGCGCCTCCGACCAGGATGGGCGTGGAGATCCCGGCTTTGGCAAAATCTTCAGCCGTTATCACCATTTGCTGCGCCGATTTAACAAGTAGGCCTGAGAGCCCAATGACATCTGGATTGTGTAGGCGGGTGGCGGCAATGAGTTGCTCGGGTGGAATTTTGATTCCAAGATTAATGACCTCAAACCCGTTGTTGCTCAAAATGATCTCGACCAGATTTTTGCCGATATCGTGAACATCGCCTTTAACGGTCGCAAGCAGCACGCGGCCGCGGCTGACGTTTTGGGCTTTTTCCATGAACTGCTCAAGGTGATTCACGGCGGCCTTCATGACCTCGGCGGATTGAAGAACTTCGGCCACAATAAGTTGGTTGGCATTGAAGAGTTTTCCCACTTCATCCATGCCGCGCATCAGAGGACCGTTGATGATTTCAAGCGGTTTCAGATCTTTAATCGCAAGATTTAGATCATCCACGAGTCCGTCTTTGGAGCCTTCCAAAATGTAGCGCGAGAGACGTTGATCCAAAGGGAGTTTCTCTTTTTGAACGCGCTCAACTACTTTTTTCTCACGAAAGTGGGCGGCAAACGCTGCGACGGGATCTGCCCCGCGCGTAAAGAGCAGGTCTTCGGAGAGGGTGCGCTCCTCTTCGGAGATGCTGGCGTAGCGCACGAGTTTTTCGGCGTTCACGATCGCCAGATCCAGCCCGGCTTGCACGCAATGATAGAGAAACACGGAGTTCAAGACTTCGCGGCCCGCGGCAGGCAGGCCAAAACTCACGTTTGAAATTCCCAGCACCGTTTTTACTTTTGGAAAACGACTCTTAATCAAACGGAGGCCTTCAATTGTTTCAACGGCAGAGCCCACATATTGGGCGTCACCGGTTGCGCAGGGGAAAACGAGCGGATCAAAATAGATGTCGTTCTCAGGTAATCCGTACTTTTTCGTCAAAAGCTCATGGCAGCGTTCGGCGATCGCCAATTTTCGAGCGCGCGTGACACCCATGCCTTGGAGAGCGTCGTCATCAATGGTGCCGACAACTAGGGCTGCGCCATAGCGGCGAGCCAGCGGCACTACATGATCCATGCGCTCTTCGCCATCTTCGAGATTTACAGAATTGATAATGGCTTTGCCTTGTGAGTAGCCCAAGGCCAGTTCAATGACTTTTGAATCCGTCGAATCAATCATCCACGGCGCGCGCAGTTTTTTGGCGGCGATCTCCAAGAAACTTCGCATATCCTCCAGCTCGTCGCGATCCGGGTTGGCAAGACAGATGTCGATGATCTGCGCGCCACCGCGAACTTGCGAGCGGGCCAGCTCCGAGGCCTCGTCAAATTTGCCATCGCAAATGAGCATCTTGAACTTTTTGCTGCCGATGACGTTCGTGCGCTCGCCGACGATCACGGGGCGCATTTCGTCGGTGATTTCGAGGTAGTCAATCCCGGAAAGCGCCGAGACGGGGAGTGCGGATTCGGCCGAAAATTCGCGAATCTTCGCTTTTGGCGCGATTTTCGCCAAAGCGGCAATGTGTGCGGGCGTGGTTCCACAGCAACCGCCCAGCACATTGACCCAGCCCTTGTCCGTGAAGCGCGAAACAATCTGGGCCACCATCTCTGGGGTTTCAAGGTAACAGCCGTTTTCGTCAGGCAACCCCGCATTAGGAACGCAAGCCACGGCAAACGGAGAGAGCTTCGCAAGCGTGCGAATATGATCCGTCATGAATTCGGGGCCGGTCGCGCAATTCACGCCGATATACAGCAGTTCCCGATGGGCCAGCGATGTCAGAAGAGCTTCGACGCCTTGGCCCGCAAGCATGGTACCGGTGGGTTCAATGGTTCCCGAGACCGCGATAGGCAGCGTGATGCCCATTTTTTCAAACGCGCGATCAATTCCTAAGAGCGCTGCTTTGATGTTGCGCGTGTCTTGACAGGTTTCAAGTAGCAGATAATCTACTTCGCCTTCGATGAGTGCGCAGGCTTGGGCGAAAAAGTTTTCCTGCAGTTCTTCAAAGGTGATTCCGCCGGTAACGGAGATCGCTTTGGTCGTGGGGCCGATGGAGCCTGCAACGAATCTAGGCCGATCGGGAGTGGAATATTTGTCAGCGGCACGGCGTGCGAGTTGCGCGGCTTGAAAATTGATTTCATGGGTGCGGGATCCTAGACCGTATTCGTCCAAGACAAGGGGAGTGCCGCCAAAGCTGTTGCTTTCCGCGATATCGGCCCCGGCTTCAAAATAGATTTCGTGAATTTTGGAAATGATCTCGGGGCGGGTGATGACGAGATATTCGTTGCAGCCTTCGAGGTCGGGACCGCCAAAATCCTCGGCCGTGAGATTGTGATTTTGAATGGCGGTGCCCATGGCGCCGTCTAAGACGAGCACTCGTTTTTTGAGGGTTTCTTTAAGCAAAGCGACACGGGTTAACTGGGATTTGGTTTGGGGGGTCATGAGAGTTGGCATAACATAAATAAAGGAGGGGTAAAGCATCAATATTGCGGAATAATTACCACATTGACAAGGTGCGTTATTCTGAGGTATACCTTCCAACCGGATGGGCACTTTTGGATGGTGTTGAAACTTAAATCATTTTGCGCTCTCACAGCGGCAGCCTTGCTGCTCGCTGTGTACACAGGCCCTGCCGAGGCAGGCGTGGTGCTATTGAATAAGGGGAGTGTGGCAACGCCTGCTTCGGATTTGCTTCATAAGGGGGCCGCGCTGGATGTGGATGAGGCAGCGGCGCTGGCGAAGCAGGGGATTGCCCTTGAAGATTTGGACCCACAGCCTAATGACTTGTGGGGCGCGAGCTCTACCGAAGACCCGGAACCCATCAAGCTTGAAACCCTGAGTTTGGAGTTTGAGTCTGTTTTGCGGGGAAACACCGGTCTTTTCCGAGCACGCGTCACTGAAGTTCGCATCGCAGCGGACGGCAGCCAGACGCGCCGGTCTTATCAGATGAGCATGGGGCTTGGGGGCCACGCCGCTATCGCACGAGCCCGAATGCTCACGAAGCTTGGCTACAACGTGGGCCGGCCCA
>CAIRTR010000208.1 GCA_903881565.1 Oligoflexia bacterium
AGCGCAAGAGGAAGCTTGCCGAAAGAGTCGGCCACAAGAGGCACCGTCCTTTCCAGATCGAGATAGAGTTCGTCTACCTCGTCTGAATCGGACGATGTCTTTTGAGCTAAGTACTTGATATTATTTAACAATGTGGTGGATTCGAAATCAGATTCTTTAGTTTCCAGTACTTAGCTACGATTTTTGGCTATTATAGCCAAACCTCTTTTCACGACAGCTTTCACGACGGTTTAACGCCGAGATTTAAAATCCAGAATGCGGACAACCTTGTTCATCACTTGATTGTCGGCCGCTTCTTCGTCTTTACTCACGCCTGAGAGGGGAACACTTCCGCAAGCAGTCTTTGGAGTAGGGGTGTGAGGAATTTCTACCTCGTCTTCGCCAAGAAGGTTTAACCCTTCGGTGGCGCCTTGCTCATCAATTCCTGCCATCCTGATATAGCGCTGCATCGTCTTGAGATCCTTCCATCCGCAGATTTTCATGACTCGCGTTGGTGCCACACCACTTTGAATCAGTAGCGTGCCAAACACCGCGCGAAGCGTGTGAAACTTTACGGACTTTAGACCCAATCCTGCGCAGAACTTTCTTAGCACCTGGGCTTGCTGGCCTTTGTCCCATTCCCAAAACCTCGGAAAAACAAACTCGCTTTTTCCTGTTTGTGTTTTAAGACTCACAAAGAACCAATAGAGTTCCCTCGAGATCGGAATGCTTCGCCAGTACCCGCCCTTTGTAGGTCCGAAGCTTCGGGTTCTTGAGTTCCAGGTGCGTTGCACTCGGATCAAGCCGTATCGCCTCTGAGTTGCTGAGAGTTCGTCCTGGCGTGTTGCCTGCTCCTCGCTAATCATCTCAATATTTGACCACGCTAGAGCTTGAAGTTCGCCAGAGCGCATTCCAGTCATAAGAGCACTCTTCCAGACGTTAGCCCAGGGGTGTCTTAGCTCATCTGCTTTAGTGATCAGCAATTGAGTTTCGTTACGAGTTAGAATTTCCGGGATATGTTCTTCTTTTTGTTTCCCGATATCGATCCCATACACCGGAGACATGTGCACTCCTACGATGTACTTCTCTTCGATGCCCCATGTGTAGACGAGATTGATGGTATTCTTAAGTCTGCGAACGAACACGAGTGACTTGCCGGACTCCTGACAAAGTCGCAAGACTTCTCTGCCATCGCCTCTTGTGAGTTTCGAAGCGGGGACGCCAAACCAAATCTTTGTCCAGTTTCTCAGCATCTGGCCATAGTCATTGATCGTCGTATCCGAGTAATCATTTAACCGATAGGTCAGTTTGTACTGCTGCCAAAGGTCAATGAGTTGCTCCCAGGGTGCGCCCTGGGCTTCAAATCTTACGATTTGTTTAGAGAGTTCTGTGATCAGTCGTTTTTCTTCGGAGATCGCTGCTTTTTCATTGATTAGCCCTTTCACTCGCTTTTGCATGCGAATGGTGGGGTTGATCGTGCTTCGCAGGTTTACGTACACCTGCCAAAACTCGATTCCATCTTCTTTGTTACCTTCTTTGTATCTGGTGATTGCCATAAGTGTGCTCCCTTTTCTGAATGCCTAAGGCATTCTTCGATGGGAACCCTCCAACAGCAGGTCCAGCACTAGCGGCTTTTTCCGAAGTCATCCAAACCAAATTGTCAAAGAGCGCGTCCGCCGGAGATTTTTCGGCAGGGTTACTGGCAGAAGTCATACACGCTCATCACTGGGTTCACAAGCCGTCGAATGGGTTTCATTTCAGTTTTCGCGAGTGATCGAGCTCAAGGCTAGGAGTTGATAAAATGACTCGGACCTTAAAGAGATTCATGAATCTTGAATATCTTGAATATCTTGAAATCCGTCATGTACCTTCCGTTGAGAGCAAGCGGTGTGGCCACGGCACCGATGCTGAGGTTTTAAAGAAAGTCGAATTTCTCGTGGTTAAGGCGCTGTTGTCGCTGCGGCGACCATTACATAGCACGGAGGTCCTATTTTTCCGAAGCGTTTTGGGGATTGGAAAGGTCTTCCCAACGAAACCACTGCGATGGTGGGTGTTATAACACGCTGAAATATAAGCTGAAGATGTCTTATGTCAAGTAAATGGTAGTAAAAACTTGACTTTTATAGTGAAATAGCCGATCCTGATAGGGAGGTGAGCTGAAGATGAAAGCCGCACAAACAATACGAAAGAGAATTACCGATCAGGGGCCGGATGCGCTCTGGTCGTATGCGGACTTTGGCGGGTTGCCTCTTCAAGCGGTGGCCAAATGTCTGAGCCGACTCGCAAAAGAGGGGTTAATTAAGCGGGTGCGGAAGGGACTGTACTACTTTCCAAAGCAGACAGCTCTTGGTCTATCGCAGCCTAGTGCATCGTCGCTTCTTGCGAAGACTGTGATGCGTTGTGGAAACAGACCGGTCTTTTCTGGCGGAACAGCATCGTTTCAAAACCTCGGTTTGACTACACAGATTCCAGCACAGTACACCATACTTAGCGGACTCGCAGCCAAAACCGTCCGAGTCGGTGGGCTAACGGCGAGGGTGCGTCACCGCGAGCTTGGCCATCTGACGGGCGCAAGTCAACTGGACGTGTGGTGTCTGGATGCAATCCGTAACCTCAAGCACGTTCCTGATTCGACGCCTGCGGATGCACTTATAAAGATCATGAAGCAGTTTAAAACTGGCGCCCATCCGCTGAAGAAGCTTCTTCGTTTCGCCCAAGGTGAGCCACCAAGAGTTCGAGCGCTCATGGGAGCAATGGCCGAGCAGGTAGGATATCGAGGGCCGGAAATCAAGAAGCTACGAAGTTCCCTTAACCCCCTCACAAAATTTCATATTGGTGTTGCTTCGGTGCTTTCAAATGCCGCGATTTGGAATATTGTGTAACCATGCTGTTGCATGAGCACGAAGACTTCATCAACTTTGTTCGAATCGTGGGCGCTGATCGCGGCATCCGTGAGGCCATAGTCGAGAAGGATTATTGGGTAACCTATGTTCTCCATGCGCTACGTGCCTCTGAGTTCAAGGACGCTTTTATTTTCAAGGGTGGAACGAGTCTCTCCAAGGGATGGAACCTGATCGACCGATTTTCGGAAGATATCGACCTGCTTTTGGTAGCCGGAGACTTGGGATCGAAAGCCAAGAAGGCTCGGATGAAGAAGATGCAGGAATTCGTTGGCGCGCTTCCGGGAATCAACTTTGACCCCGGCAATGAGGACAACCGGGCGGGCAATGAAAGCCGCACGGCGTGCTTCCGGTATGTCCGGAGGGCCGAGGGTGAGTTAGGCTCCCTGCTGCCCTACATCAAGCTGGAAATGGGATATCGCGGCGGAATCGAGCCCCGGGAACTGCGTCGAATTCAGGCGCTGATCGGCGAAGAACTGGAAAAGCGTGGACAAAATGCGTTCGCTGAGAATATCGCGGGCGTGGAAATGCCCTTGCTCCACCCGAGGCGGACGTTGGTCGAGAAGCTCTACGCGATTTATTCCGCCTACGAAGGGAATACAATCGTGGGTAAGACCCGCCATTACTACGATGTCTTTCGGCTGCTTGAGCTGGCCGAGGTGAGCGCATTTCTCGGGACGGAGGAATATAAAGCGCTCAAGGAAAGCGTCGCCGATTTTAGTCGCGAGAACTGGCCAGATGCTCCGTTACCGAATGACGACGAACTTTCTCGTGCCGAGGCATTCAATCCCCAAGGCGATCGGCGTGTGTCGATCGAGCGTGAGTACGAGCGCAGCGATATTTACTATGGGCGGAAGCCATCATTTGCAGCCGTGATCGAGCGCATTTCGAACCACATGAAGAAGTTTTAATGGAAATGACCTGCGGTACAAAAGTTGTTCCATAAATGATTACTTGGAAATCGTACTTTTTGATCACACCAAATATCGCGCCATTTTAAGCGCGATTAATTCATAATGTGGTACGCGCAGGGCGGAGTAGCGATTGTGTACGCAGTGCGTACACAATTCACCGATTTGTTTTTGCAAAAAACTTCACAGATATTCCAGCTTTCGATCGGGGCGGAGACTTGCATCTGGCTAAAACAGGCTCAAATCCGCCTCGTGCACTTTCTAAATTGTTCTCAATCAGTTTTTCTAAGAATTCGTCAGGGTGCATGACTGCGACACCACGAGCTAGCCAGCTGCCTATGTCGCACTGATGCTGAGCGACAGAAGCAATGGTTTCCCAATTTAGACTCCAAGTTTAGGAGTCTAGTGTTTCGGGGGGCACGGATAACTCCGGACACACGATTCAATATGGTTCTCGATGGCAAAGCGTTTTTACACGACGAGAGGATTATTATGAGTACTCTATTTAAAACTGATCCTAAAACGCATGTTCATATCATGGGAATTGCCACTCGCATGAAGCATGCGAGACTGAGTAATCAGTTCATTTCGGATGCTGCGAAACTGGCGCAAGAATATGAGGGGGCTTACGATCTCATGGTTCTTTGGGATCAGGAAGTAAAAGGGAGAAGTGAAATTGTTGCAGACCTCCAAGAAGAAATTGATTCTCACGAAGAACAGCACCGTCGAATGGTTGAAAAACCATCTGTAAGCTTTGACGATCTCGATGCCATCGGCAGAGACGTGATGGCGTATAAGCGGTCGCTTCGTTTGGAAGTGGACAAGCACGGAGGAATTTCTGAATTAGCGCGGCTTACTGGGATTCCGCAGCCGTCTTTGAGCCGGTTTTTTACGTCAGCGAGTATGCCAGGATGGCGACGTCATCGAGGTATGGGTCTTTGGCAGAGGTGGAGGATTTCACTTCAATGATGTTCCAGAAATTAGTGCGCGCCACTCGCGATGGCTTGTTGAACCTTTGATGGTGCCGCCGCCAAGTTCGGTTGGTGCGCGTGCAGATAGAAGCGCTTCGCGCACTGGAGTCCGTACATGACGCGCGACTTGCTGAGACCGATAGTTTTCAAATCACATTCCTGATTGCGAATTGAACTCTGTCTCGAATTGTTTGATCGTTTTCAGGATCAACTGCCAATCGGGGATCTCCCCGAAGAACATCTGGTTCATCAAACGGAAATCATTTTCGAGATTCGCCAGCAGTCTCGGCAGTGGCGACAGTTTGAGCGAACCCTTTCGCGCAGTCTCGTAGCGGGCCCAGCCAGACGCAAAATAGATGCTCTTATGAATGGCTACGCGTTCGAGGAGCGCGCCATCGGCCAATGCCCTTTTTTTGATCTCTGAATTTAAGAGGCGATAAAAGTCATAGAAATGTCGAGAAATACGGTCCGGGAGCGCTTTTTCTTCCGGCAAATGTGCATACTGATGAAGGATCGTCGCTTTTTCCCAGAAGGTTCTCTCTGCGTTGAGGACACGGACCCGAACGGCGGGCTCGGTGACCTTTTCTTTGAGTGACTCCTTGGCGTAGCTCTGAATGGAATGCTCGCTCACCGGCCAATGTTCTGATCTTGCGCCCATTTCGATTTTCACGGATTGCTGAATGTAGCTGCCCCTGGGGGTCAGGTTCGGATATTCAAATTGAAGAGTTTGACCGTCGGGGTCTTTTGCATCTACGGCAAGGTTCCAGCCCTGGTCGGTACCCAGCTC
>CAIRTR010000209.1 GCA_903881565.1 Oligoflexia bacterium
AGGATTGCCCGTTCCCATGTTTTTGCGAGATGAAGAGTCGCGAAGGCTTTATTGGGATGGATGGCTTGAAACAACACTGATTCGAGATTTGGCTCGGGCATATGGCAAAAAGTATGACTTGGATTTTGCACGCCTTATCCTTAAAGAAACGGCTTCACAATTGGCGCAGGGGATATACCCAGAGGTTTCCCAATTTTCAAAAGATTCGCGAAAGGTAACCCGATATCTGAAGGCGATGGAGAGCATTTTTCTTTTGAATCGAATTCCTTGCCATGAAGCGGGAGTGGGGCGCGATCATTGGCTTTTGGGAGATAGTGGTTTGGCTGCCCATTTGTTGAGAGACAAGTGGGGAACGGAAGAGGCAACTCTCTCGCTTGCAAGGCACGTGATTTATAACGAAATTGCGGCAGGCCACGAGTACCAGTTGAAGCGAGCTTCAATCAGCTATTTTAAGAGTGCCCGTGGAGAGCCCATTGACTTTGTAATTGATGGGCTGCCGCTCAAAGTGATCGTTAAGTCATCGGGCCCTCTGGGCTGGTATGAGAAGGGGCTGCTAGGCGCAATCAAGACTTTGCGTTGTGCGCGGGGTCTCATCGCTGCACCGATTGAGAAAAGTGATCCCGTTCGAAAGACGGGGATCACGAGGGTGTCTTGGCTACATTTTTCCTGAGTCACTTCGCCCCTCGTGCTGCAGGATTCTGCCTCTCATCGCTCGCGCCTTGCTCACCAGCATCCGGCTTGTCACCCGCCGTCCCATTTTGAGCTAGGGCTTTGAACATTTTGCAGGCATCAGGATTTTCGCCTAGTTTTGCGGAATCATCGGATTGTGCTTTTCCATCGATGACGTCAAAGAGGTGTTGGGCTTTGCCGCGCAAGCGTTCTTGAGCCGATGCAGGGAGCTGGTCTTTGTTTTTCGCAAGATACTCTGTCACTTTGCGGGTTTGGGTAAGTGCTTCACCTTGAAGGAGGAGATTTCGAATCGCGGAGTTGACGTCTTGGATTTCTTTGCCATCTAACATCTCTTTGTTTTGCGCAAGCCATTGTTGTTTCTCACATGCTTGCTTGGCCTTTTGGATTTGAGAGGGGATCAGGATGAGGCCGTGGTAGAAGACGTCGCTCCGGTCACGAGCAGTCATGATATACACTCCATTCCCAAGAGGGACGTATCGCAAGTCGCCTAATGAGCCTCCATCCCGCGTACTCGTCTCTCCATCTCGTGCAAATGTAGCTTTTTGGAGATTTACTTCGCCTTGAAGTTGTTCATGCCTAGTGTGGGATACTGGATAGCGAGTACTACCCATGAATGTAGTATTTTGCTCTGATGCGAAAGCATTGACTTTGTACCACTTATTGCCCGATTTATTATATCCGCAACCCACTGGCAAATGCGGCTCCATCGTAGATGTACCCACATCCAGTGGAAACACAATGAGTTCCGAAATACTGACAGGGTATGGATTTTTGTCGTATTCAGCGCTTAGCTTTTTGATTTCCTCAAGATCTTTACCGTCCTTAGGGCAGGTTTGAGTCGTTGCAAAGCTTGATGCAATATCATGTGAGAGTTTTGTCTGAGGCTTGGCTTGTTCCGCATACTTTTCGCAATCAGCGATAGGGGAGCCTGGCTTTGAATAGAGCTTGCAATAGCAGGCTTTGAAACCTTCGGTGTCCCCTTTTTCGGAGAACTCGTCACAATCAAATTTCGCGGCCTTATGACCTTCAACATAAGTCAGGGCAGGTTGATGGACTTGGCCTTCAATCGTTTGCTCGCTGAAGTCATAGAATTTGGCGATGTCTGGGGTCTTGGGCTTAGCCTTTTCTTTGGCAAGGGCCGGGGCGATGGGGGTTAGCAGGATCGCCAGGGCGCCGCCCAGGGCTCTAACGATGAAAACACTGCGACTCGACTTTAGAAAATTACTCATACGCTCTCTCCTTCAAAAAGTCCCTTCGTAGAACCGTATACAGGAGGGTAAAGCAAAGGGCGTGCTAGAGTGGCGACTTAGGTGTTGATCAACAAAAATGAGAAACTTTAGTTCGCTAAGAGTCCGTGGGATTGACGACGAATTGCTCTGCCAAATCTTTTGTTTATCGCAAATGATCGGGAGACCGTGAGGTCCCCACTTTTGCCTAAACTATAGACATTTGCCAGGATTTTGACGCTCTAAAGGGTTTTCGAAAAATGCCGATAGGACAGTATGATTGCGCGGAATCTCCTTGTTGTCGTTATAGCTGGCATGTTGGTTTTCCCACTCCTCTGCGTAGCAGGTAGCCCCAAGGGGGGTGAGCTGCCGGGGAGTTCGCTCTATCAAGTCAAATTCCAGAAGGCTTATCCTTTGAGAGAGGAAAACCAAAAATACTTTGGAAGCTATTATCGAAACGGGCATCCGGTCGGCGAGGATGATCAAGCTCCCAATCGCGAGCCAAAGTGCAGGGCCGTTTACTACTTCTCGATTAACCCGATGCGATCCGCACCGACGAAAGCCTACTCATCTAATCCTGTTGCACCGCCATCGGTGGCGCCCTCTGATGACCTAAGGCTTGGG
>CAIRTR010000210.1 GCA_903881565.1 Oligoflexia bacterium
AGCGCAAGAGGAAGCTTGCCGAAAGAGTCGGCCACAAGAGGCACCGTCCTTTCCAGATCGAGATAGAGTTCGTCTACCTCGTCTGAATCGGACGATGTCTTTTGAGCTAAGTACTTGATATTATTTAACAATGTGGTGGATGCGGCGTTTGGTCTGGTTTCAAATACTTACACTCCATTTCTGGCTAAGCTAGCCAGCTTTTTCAATCGATTTATCGTTTTGCTTTGAAGTCGAAAAGGTTCACCACGTGACCCATCATCGCTTCATCTGAAGGCAAGAACTTAAGGCCCTCAGTAGCTCCGGCTTCATCAATCCCGGCCATGCGGATATATCTCTGCATGGCCTTGATGTCTTTCCATCCACCAATCTTCATCACTCTCGTGGGTGCGACCCCATCGGAAATGAGCTGTGTTGCGAAGCACGCTCGCAGCGTATGAAACTTGATGGACTTGAGGCTTGAGCCCAGACAAAACGTCCGAAGGACTCGGGCTTGCTCACCCTTGTCCCATTCCCAGAAGCGGGGGAGGACGTGATTCTGATTTGCAGTTCGTGCCTTTAACTCCGTGAGGAGCCAGTATAGCTCGCCTGAAACCGGAACACTTCTCCAGTATCCGCCCTTCGTCGGGCCCGTTTTCTTTGTCCGAGTGTTCCAAGTCTTTGTGACTCGAATCATCCCATAGCGACGTTTCTCGGCGAGTAGCTTTTCTTGGGCACGAGCGATTTCTTCTGAAACCATCTCAATGTCTGTCCAAAGAAGAGCGTTAAGTTCGCCTGATCGCATTCCGGTCAGAAGCGCCATCGCCCAGGTCGGATACCAAGCGTGGTCATGATCCCTTGCTTGAGTTAGAAGCGCGCGGATCTCGCCAAGCGTTAATATCCCGACCATCGCCACGATTGAGTTCCGATGCTATTCGGTTCAACCACGGCCTCGTCCAGTTCCGGAGTAACGCTGAGTGATCCATGACCGTTGTGAGGACATAGTTCTTGCCGGGGTACGTTCTCTTCTCGTGTTCCCAGCGGTCGATGACGGATTCCCAGGTGGCCCCTTGGTTTTCGAGGCGACCGAGTTTATGGGCTAGCTCGATTGTGAGTTTTCTGTCTTCTGATTCTGCTTTTGCCTGACTTTTGATGCCAATCAAAAGCTTTTGCGCGCGAATTGTCGGATCGACCTTGCTGCGAAGATTGATGTAAATCTTCCAATAGGTTTTTCCATCTTTTTCATAACTGGTGACGGCCATATCTTGCTCCTCTCATGAGTGAGCCTTCGAGCAGTCGATCCAGTTCAGATCTCTTGAAATACAGTCTTCGTTGCCACTTGTAGGCGCGGACTTGTCCGCGACAGACAGCAGCCCTCAAAGCCCCGACTGTTTTTCTTAAGTAATTCGCGGCATCCTGTGAATTTAACCAAACCAAATTTTCAAAGAGCGAGGCTGAAGTAATTTCTTCAACCGTATTTCCTGAGAAAACCATAGCATTCCCCTTTCGAAGGAACGAGTGAAAACCAGGAGTGGAACCCGTATTTTCAAGCGTAATTAACGTGCCATTATAGCAACACGGGTGCCAGGAGGGATGAAGAGGTAACCCTTGAAAATTACTGGAAACAGGTTTTGGGCCGGATTCCGGATGTTCCATTCTCGGACAGAAATGTTCCAAAAATGGAAAAAGTAATGGTGTCAGGTCAGGCTATCGGGAAGGAAGACGTACCGGTTCGGATGTTTTGCTGTTTCGATACAGTAGGCCATATCCCTATCCGACGTGAGCAGAAAAAGAAACTTCGAGTTGAAAAATACATCGAGAATGAGGGCATCGACGGAGCCGATTCCGAATCTTCCCACGAGGTCTGTTGTTCCCTTCCAGCTCGGTTTGCCGGAAAGAACTGTGTCGTGCTCATCGGAGCGTAGGCCGATGAAATTCAGCCCGAGAAGTTCAACAGCAGTGTCCCAGACTCTCGCGATTTTTTCATGGAGGTAGTTTCGACAAAACCCAGCCCAGCCGTCATGCTCTCCATTGCGATAGGAGGCGAGTGCGGAACGGTAAAATTTAATCTTTTGGTCTTGGAGTCGAAACAATTTGCCTTCAGCGTTGGCTTTTCGCAATTGAGTGCGCATCGAGGTGAGGTCCATCACCAGTTCTGGCTTAAGTTCTTTTCCAAGATCCTCAAGAAAGTCTACGAGGCATTCCGGAATGATTATCCTCCGGTGAAGCTCAAGAAACTCGGAGCGAACGTTGTAGGTAGTGTAGATCGGAACCTCGAGATCCACTAAACTGTTGACCACTTTTGCTGTGTCAGTGTTGAAAGCGTCGAGATCATAGGAAGCTGAAAAAAGAATGCTCGTATCCAAAAGGCATCCGAGCTTCGAGTCTGGATGCGATTTAACAAATGAAGAGACTTCGCTGAATCGACCTGTTACCCCATTCATAATCATTTAAAGTCCGAGATCAGGATCTCGTTTTCCTGGGTTCGAGGCAATCTTCTTCTCCGGAATTTCAGTGGAGGCGTCTTTGTCCTTTTTGAAGATATCACGAAGTTCCTTGGATGCAGGCTGATTCCGAAGACTCTTACG
>CAIRTR010000211.1 GCA_903881565.1 Oligoflexia bacterium
AAGGGCTTCAGAGAGCAATAATTCATGCAGGATGAGGCCTGCCTTGCCATCATTGTCTAACTGGTCCCAAAATTCTTGATTGATCGTAATCCAAGGCTCCTCGGGAAACAGCGTTTTTTTCTGCACCGCTGTTTGGCCAAGACTGCAACCTGAGGGAAGCGCAATCGCGCTTGAGTCATTCGTGTCATTAAGCTCCACGCCCGAAAGAAAACGAATGGATTTGCCGACACCGTTGAATTGTCTCTCGAAGAGGCGGGCGCGCAACGGGTCGATGGGGCGAAGCCGCTGGGCGATGATTTCTAGTTTATTAACCCAAGGCAGATCGGCGGCTCCAAGATCAATGGCAATCCCCCTCGTTCGGGCTTCGTAAAAATCCAAAAGCTCAACGGCCTTTTGCCCAGGTTTGGGGGAGGGGCACACGACGACGTTGCCGCCATTGCCTTCAGAGTTGCCGGCGAAAAGGGGCTGCGCAAAAAAAGCGCAAAAGAGGGAGACGAAGAGGGACAGTGCGATCAAGGGGTGGGCCATAATTAAACCTTCTTTTTCGGCTTCGAAATCTTTTTCCCCTCGCCTTGGACGCCTTCTTGGCCATCTTTTGGAGAGTGAGAAAGGGGGAAAAGCTGTAAACAGAGTTTATAGACTTCTAGCTTGTCTCCGCCCTCGAGAAAAGCGCAAAGATCATCCCGAAAAGCCCGAATCATCTTTCGTGCGGTGGGGAGCTTTGCGGGGTCGATAGCCATCGTTATTGCCGTAAAATCACGGACATCGACTGGGTCCTCATCCAAGGATTTTCGTGCAAGTTCAATGTTTTGCGCATGCCCCCGGCGCACGGAGAGGTTGGCGACCCCATCGGTTGTGGTGTAACTTATTCCCTTGGTTTTGGCGTGGCCATCGGCAGAGGTTTCCAGTAGCCCCATCCGCAAAAGGCGCTTAAGCGCTTCTTTGGCCTCTTTTTCGCCAATCTGAAGGGTGGCCGCGATCCATTTGGGGTCTGATTTGAAGTGTGGCGTTTCTGCGAGCGAGAGAATGCCGAAGTGGTACCAATCGGCGATTGCGTGGAAACGATCCGCATCGATCCGGAGGGAGGGGGGGCGTTTTCCGGAGGTGCGTGACGCAGAGGCTCGGGTTATTGATGGGAAGAGTTGCGCAAGTTCCGCAATCTTCGCCGAATCCTCTGGGAAGCCCTTGGCAAAGCGCGCGAGCAGTTTTTTTGAAATTTTGCGCCGGCCCCCCAAAATCTCGCTGAGGGCGGGGGAGTGGATCCCAAGTTTTCGGGCAAACGCGCGAAGCGAAAATGCGGGGTTTTTGGCCCGAATCGCGTCTATTTTCTCCAACAGAAAATTCTGAATAGCAATTTGCGCAATGTCGGTAGCGTAGTTTTCCATTTTAGACTGCAGCCTACCGACGCGTTGAGGCGGTGACAACTGTTTTGGGTGAGAATGTGCTCCAAAAAATTTGGAACGGTAGGAGGGGATTTCGGTGAGGTGATGCGCCTTTGTTCTTTACAAGTTCGACAAAGTCCTTAGAATTTCAAGGATAGTTGTTAATGTTCAAAATTTTAAAAGGACTTCAGGGGAATCTATGAAAAATAAAACAGGTTTGGTTCGTGTTGGAATGGTGTGGTTGGGAGTTGTCGTGGCCTATTCGGTTGCGATGGGACTTATGGGTGGTTGCGGAAAAACAGCAGTGGTGGCGGACACTCCAGCGGTTGCGGCTTCGGCAAGTCCTTCTGCGAGTCCGAGTGCTAGTCCTAGTGCCAGTGCAACGCCGACTGCGCTGCCAAGTGGGTTTCCAAGCACGCTGCCGAGTGGGTTTCCGAGTGTAACTCTAACGGCTACGACGGAGTTAGAGGGGACGTGGGTGCAGCCGTGTGTAGCAGACAGTCGTGCTGGTGGTGGCGGTCCTAGTACTCGTGCTTCTTCTCAGACATTTGTTTTTACCGGAAATACTTTTAGAAAGACGATGAATCAATTTGATGACTCTCTTTGCGCTACTGCTGCGTTTTCTTTGGATTGGGCCGGTACTTTTACGATAGGGGCTGCTACGCTTTCAGGTGCCGCAAAGAAGATTGATATGGCACTTGCGACGTTTGCGTTTACTCCGAAAGCAACGGGGTCTGGTGGTGAAATGACTACAGCCGCTCCAGCGTGTACTCCCGCTTTTGAGGATAATGTGGCTCATTCGATTATTGGCTGCGACCTTTCTGCTACGAATATGTCGATGGATTTGACGCTTGTCGCCCCTGCGACATACTTAACTTCCTATGACATATTTGCCATTTCCGACACTAAGCTTCTAATCGGAGATGGGCAGGGGGTTGCGCTGACGGACGGTACTCGCCCACCTGCTCTTGTTGTGATTGGCAAGGCCGCAATTAAGCAGTAGTTCCGATTCTTGGGCATAACCGTTTGCCCGATGTTTTAAAGAGCGCGCTGGCGGAGGAGACTTCGTCAGCGCTTTTTTTTTGTGCGCTCAGCCTGGGCGATGAACTAGGGTCGGCTGAAGGATGCTACTGTCCCTGGCGCACTCGATCAGCCTTCGATTGAAAGAATTTTTGCAGTCTCTGCGCAAGTTGCGAATTGATTTTTCGGTGATTGAGCTTACTGCACCATAAGGCCGCTTCGGGAACTGATATGAATAGTCGAATGAGGTTTGCGGAAGCTTATCAGCAATGGACTAATGGGCTCTTCGTAATAAGTCGGCTCAAAAATAAGAGTTGAGGGCCCGCGTTTGCCGATAGTGCCCAGCAGGATAATTTCATTTTTCTCCGTTGGGGCGATTCCTTGCTCCTTGCAGTAGTCCTTGTAAGCTGGGTTTTCACGACTCGGGATTCGGTCAGCAAATGAGGAGAAAAGCTTATTCTTCTTTGATCGGTGTGTCCGATTGCGAAGTGGCAGGTCCGGCCCAATGGGGATCGCCCTGCGCTTTAAATAGGCGCGATCGTATTCAAAAGTATAGATTTGTGACTTTGGGTCAAAGGTGAGAAGGCCCACGAATATTCGCGCGCGCTGGGTTTTGGAGTATATCTCTAGGCGATTGGGATCTTTGGCTGTCTTCATAAGTGGGTTCGCTCCAGTTCATCGTAATTCTTTCGAATCATCTTGGTGATCGCTGCCTTCATTAAATCCGAGCAGAACGATGCTGAAACAAGGCCTTCAATACGCTCCAGCTTGACCCGGCTGCGAAACCGATCGATTTGTTCCTGATAGCGGAGCCGGATAAACTCTTTTACGTAATGAGAGATCGTCTGTTATCTATAAGTAACAAGTATATTCTTTGGTAAGTCGTTAGACTTGCAGGCTTTTAACTGCTCTTTGCGGTGCTTATGCGCAAGTATGTTGCAATAACGCCTTGGCGAGTTAAGCACTTTCCGAAGAGAAGGTTTTTGAAAACCATGCAGGACTTAAGGGCCGCGCTCCAAAAAAATTGGAACAGATGGAATCAGTGCAAGCCGGTAAAACGAATGTTTTCCCTTTACAAGATCGACGAAGTCGTAGAATTTTGACGATATATTTGCAGCGATGATCGTTCCATTTTTAGGAGGCGGGGAAAATGACTTCGAAAATGACTTCAAAGAAGATTTTGATTCTATTGGGTGCGCTTGGACTCACATTAGTGGCATCAAACTGTGGTGCACCCGTAGGTTTGGTTGTGCCGGACCCAGCTGCTTCAAGCGCTCCTACGGACACTCCCGCGGATACGCCTTCAAGCACTCCTTCAGGCGCTGCCACAAGCAGCGCACCGAGCGATGATCCTAAAACAGTCGTTTCTGCAGTTCAGCAGGGGGTTCAGATCGTGGGAACTTCATTCGCCTCCGCGGCTCTGTATATTGATATTGGGCGAAGGTCATCACTTCGCGATGAGTGGCCGATGGCACTCACGAGTTCGTTATGTACGAGTGACGGGAAGCCTAAGATTACCGATCCTACTGATCCAAATTACCCCGGATATTTCACGTATTGTGCAATTAGTGCTGGAACAATTAAGATGAGTTTTAGCATCACAAGCTTGGGTGCGTGTTTGGTAAATAAAGCGGGGCTCGCCTATGATGGTGCGGCCCATGTGGTGACCGTTACGTCATCGATGGTTTCGGGCTGTAGCCTGACTGGCCTTATCGCAGCGGGTGCTCAAATCACGCTTACGCCTTCGTCTCCCGCGGCATTTAACACGAACTATTCAAAGGGTGTCCTTGTTGATTTCACTCTTACTTCGATCCCTATGATTATGAAGATTGCAACCAATGTCTCAGGAAAGAAGCAGTCGTTTTTCACGGTTCAGGAATGGACGAATGGACAAAATGAAGCCTCGGCGGGATCTTTTGACTCGAGCACCGGAGATCTTTGGTATGAGTATCGCGATGAACGCGCGCTTACTTCTGACGGCTGGAACCGTCACGCCCGTATGCACGCGTTGATGACCGTTTCAGGCACCACTCCAACGGGCACGGTCTCGTTGACCTTTGCCAACGCAGATATCACGCTTACTCCGGGGAATTTGCACGGGATGCTTGTTACCGAAAGTGGAGCGTTTGCAACTGGCCTAAAAGCGCGTTATTGGCACAGCGATCCCGTCGCGAGTGCGACGGAGTACGATACTGTGGGCAACTGGACCGAAATCTCAAACAGCCAGTGCTACACGAAGACCTCTGAAACCGCGACGGGTTGCGGGACGGGGTTGGCGGGCTTTACGACAAACACGAAGTTTGCATGTAACACGACTGACTCCCACATCACGGTTGCGAATTGGGGTGCTGCAATTACGGGCCAGACGTTTGCTAACGTCGATGTGGATGCTGATACGCAGTACTAGGCCCTTTAGTTGCGTATTTTATCCATATTGGGCCTAGTCACCGGCGGGGCGATGGCTTTGCATTGGACTGGGCTCCTGAATTTGAATCGTTTTGTTGTGAACTGATTCGACTTTGCTGAACTTTTGATGCTTCCAGCCACAGGCGTCTAGTCTTGTGCGCTCAGCCCCAGCTAATAAAATCTAGAAACCTCCTGCGGAGGTTTGGATTGCAGGGATCAAAAATAAAATCATCCGGAATCTCGATGACGTCTCTATCGTTCTTAATGACAATCGCCTGGCGTGTAATGGCGTTGTATGAGCCTTTTCGGCATCCTCCTATCGAATTGATATTTTTTTCTCCTATGGCTGAAAATTGAACGTCAGAATTGGGTTTCACGCTTACATTTACGAGGCCATTATATCCGGTTTTGATGCACTCCTTGTTTTTCACGACAGAGTGGATCGATCCGATGGCGACTTTTGCGCCGCTCTTATCAGGGGCGGCGATGATCAATTCGTTTTCGACAAGCTGGGCGCTTAGGGTTGATCCTATTTTTGCCCCTGAGTTGACGTCTCCATCCATGACCAACACGGAGGTAAGAATGCGCGTTTAATCAACCTTCGATTGAAAGTACCTATGCAGTCTCTGCGCAAGTTGCGAATTGGTTTTGCGATGATTGAGCTGAATGCACCATAAGGCCGCTTCGGGAACCGATATGAATAGTCGAATGAGATTTGCGGTGTTTCGATCTTTGCTCTTGCCAGTTTCCATCTTACTAACTGTCGGATAATTGAGATCAAAAATTGTCGAGAAATCCCTTAACGTGAGGTCGAGCTGCTTACGGAAGCTTATCAGCAATGGACCAATGGGCTCTTCGTAATAGGTCGGCTCAAAAATAAAAGTTGATGGCCCGCGTTTGCCGATAGTGCCCAGCAGGATAATTTCATTCTTCTCCGTTGGGGCGATTCCTTGCTCCTTGCAGTAGTCCTTGTAAGCTGGGTTTTCACGACTCGGGATTCGGTCCGCGAACGAGGAGAAAAGCTTATTCTTCTTTGATCGATGTGTCCGATTGCGAAGTGGCAGGTCCGGCCCAATGGGGATCGCCCTGCGCTTTAAATAGGCGCGATCGTATTCAAAAGTATAGATTTGTGACTTTGGGTCAAAAGTGAGAACTCCCACGAATATTCGCGCGCGCTGGGTTTCGGAGTATACCTCTAAGCGATGGGGATCCATGGATGTCTTCATGATTGGGTTCGCTCCAGTTCATCGTAATTCTTTCGAATCATCTTTGTGATCGCGGCTTTCATCAAATTCGAGCAGAAGGATGCTGAAACAAGGCCTTCAATACGCTCCAGCTTGACCCGGCTGCGAAACAGATCGATTTGTTCCTGATAGCCGAGCCGGATAAACTCTTTTACATAATGAGAGATCGTCGGATGTTCCGAGGCTTTTGTGGGGATGCGTCCCTCGAAGCCGATATCCGCTTTGAGCCAATCGCCACTGTGAATCCCAACAACCGATGGATTGTCGTATATGGGCGCGAGCCTAGAGCCTCGTGGCGTGACGATGATTCCGAGATTTCGTCCGTGTCGGTCATGGTTGCCTATCAAACTATCAAAAAGGCACATCATCACAAATGTCTCAACATCAGCAAAACGGTGGGTCTGTTCATCAATAACGCGAATGATATTCTCGCAGGTTCGCGCCTCGCCGTCGGCAAAGTAGGTGTATATGTGCGATAGAGAGGCATGCCCGGAGCGATCTATGAAATTGCGCGTGACAAATGCTTTGTCTCCCATCATTTCAAGAATGTAGTATTGGGCAACCGGCAATTTGATAAACTCCGCTATTTGATTGCAGAGAAATTCTAATTCGGGAAGTTCGGGGGCCGACGCCTGTCTCACTTTTAAGATGTAGGGGCACCCGCTTAGGTCGGCCGAGTATTTTTTGTACTGCCCGTGAAAAAAACTTGAATTGCGGCCATCGTTGCTTGGTTCTTCGCCCTTGCTGCTTTGCTTAAGGATTAGACTCGTAAACTTCGGCAAGCCGTCGACTTCAAACCAGGCGCGAAAGCAGTTCGGGTGTAGTCCGTAGTGGGCCTCGTTTCCAATTGGGGCTAAGCATTTCAAACACTGCAACATAGGTAACAAGCTCCTGATCGTTGTTATCTTACAGTAACAGAATACATTTGTTATCTATAAGTAACAAGTGTATTCTGTTATATATAGATAACAAATGCATTCTCTGGTAAGTCGCTAGACTTGCAGGCTTTTGACCGCTCTTTGCGGTGCTTATGCGCAAGTATGGTGCAATAACGCCTTGGCGAGTTAAGCGGTTTCAGAAGAGAAGGCTTTTGAAAACATGCAGTACTTAAAGGTCGTGTTCCAAAAAAAATGGAACAGATGAAATCAGTGCAAGTGGGCAAGACGCCTGTTTTTCCTTTACAAGATCGACGAAGTCGTAGAATTTTGACGCTATATCGACATCACTGATCGTTTGCTTTGGAAGGCGGGGGAAATGACTTCGAATAAGCTTTCGGTTCTATTGGGTGCGCTCGTACTGACATTAGTGGCATCAAATTGCGGATCACCCGCAGCCACGGTTGCGGTGGACCCCGCAGGGACGCCTGTGAGTACGCCTTCAAGCGCGGCTTCGAGCACTGCGCCAAGTGATGATCCTAAAACGGTCGTCACTGCCGTTCAGCAGGGTGTGCAGATTGTGGGGACTTCATTCGCTTCTGCGGCCCTTTATATTGATCTAAAGCGAAGGTCAACGCTACGCGATGAGTTGCCGATGGCACTTACGAGTACGCTATGTACTAATGATGGTCAACCGAAGCTTAATACCTATACCGATCCAAATTACCCTGGATATTTTACGTATTGTTCAATTACGGCTGGACCCATTAAGAATAGTTTTAGCAACACAGGATTGGGCGCTTGTTTGGTGAGTAGAGCAGGGCTCGCCTATGACGGCGTCGCGCACCAAGTGACCCTTACCTCATCGATTGTTACCGGCTGCATGCTTACTGGCCTAATTGCAGTGGGAACTAAAGTCACGCTTACCCCTTCTTCTCCGGCTGCATTTAATACGAACTACGCAAAAGGTGTCATTGTAGATTTAAGCTCTACTGCACTTAAACTGTATTTGAAGATTGCGACCAATGTCTCAGGAAACAAGCAGTCGTTCTATACGGTTAACCAATGGGGGGATGGAGCTGAAGAAGGTTCGGCAGGTTCTTTTGATTCTAGCACCGGAGACCTTTGGTATGAGTACCGCGATGAGCGACCCAATACTGACGGCTGGACCCGTCACGCCCGGATGCACGCGTTAATGACCGTTTCGGGCACCACTCCAACGGGCACAGTTTCTTTGAGCTTTGCAAGCTCAGACATCACGGTTACCGGGAGTAATTTGTACGGGATGCTCATTACCGAAAGTGGAGCGTTTGCTACCGGGTTAAAAGCGCGTTATTGGGAAGTCGCGAATCCCGCCGCAGGCGCCATAGCGTATGATACCGTAGGCAATTGGATCGAAACTCCAAACGACAAGTGCTACACGGCAACCTCTGAAACTTCGTCGGGTTGCGGAACGGGTTTGGCGGGCTTTACGACAAACACGAAGTTCGCATGTAACACGACGGACTCCCACATCACGGTGGCAAATTGGGGTGCTGCAATTACGGGTCAGACGTTTGCAAATGTCGATGTGGATGCTGATACTCAGTTCTAGGTAGTGTCTCGCTATCAACCTCGTTGGGATTGGGGCATGAGCAGCGTCTGCGATTGACAGATGCACACATAATGTGTACATTGTACACTATGCTGTTCGCGTGGGACCCAAAAAAGAACGAGGAACTAAAATGCGAAGGCCGCCCGACCTTTGAAGATGCGGTGGAAGCGATCAAGCAAGGAACACTGAGAGACGATGAAAATCCAGTCCATGCTGGGCAGCGGCTTTTCGTAGTAATGATCAATGATTATCCCCATGCCGTTCCTTACGAGATCCGTAGTGACCTTTTTTGGCTGATCACGGTTTATCCCGCAAGAAAACATAAGAGGTAATGCATGAAGAACAAATACGATCCTGAAAAAGTTAAACTCGACGCTTATGAGCAAAGCATTGAGGATGCCATCGATTATAACAAACTAAAAAGACCTTCTTCAAAGCGAATGAAGGAACTCAAAGCTGCAGCGACGGCCACGCTCAAAGCGCTTAAGGACACTCGGGCCAATATCCGTATCAATGGAGGGGATATGCTTGCTCTTCGTCGAAGGGCGCAAGAAGCAGGACTGCCCTATCAAACCTTTATTGCGCATATCATGCACCTCTATCTGACGGACCAGCTTGTGAACTTGAAAGAGGTGCAAAAAATGGCGAATGCTGGCGTTTTCGGGCGCCGAAAGGCGGGGACTTAGGCCTAACCAGTAGGAGCTTCGAGTTAGGTGGGCGTCCGAATTTCTCGAACACGACGGACTCCCGTATCACGGTGGCGAATTGGGATGCTGCAATGACGGGTCAGACGTTTGCTAACGTGGATGCAGACGCTGATACGCAGTTCTAGGTTAGCGTCTAGTTCTTCACGTAGTAGCCCGTCAAAT
This sequence comes from Oligoflexia bacterium, assembly GCA_903881565.1. Taxonomy (GTDB): domain Bacteria; phylum Bdellovibrionota; class UBA1018; order UBA1018; family UBA1018; genus CAIRTR01. Next base: position 9,391 of record CAIRTR010000211.1, read on the forward strand.
CCGTGCCTAAGCTTGCCCCATCTGGGCGCGTTGTCTTATCGCTGTTTCCAAGCCATAGATAGCCCGATTCAGTGAGCTTAACTCGGGTGAGTGTGGTTTCGCCCGCATTCGCGCCTCCGAAACTTCCAGTAGTAACTGCGATGTCAAGTGCTTTGGATGCTTCTAGGCCAGCTGATCCGATTGTAAAAGTGCCCATCGCACTGGCGGACTGTGGAGTAGGGCTATTGTTGCAAGTCGAATCCGATCCGTAGCGAAACTCTTGATAGCTTAAGTACCATGTTGCCGGATCACCAACCGGACCAAAATCAATTCCCATCCTAAAATAATATCCGCCGTTACTGTCACTGTGGGAGCAGTTCGCTGAAAGCCAGGTTCCTTGCAGAGCAGCCGAAGTGATTGTAGTGCGAGAAACTCCTTGTTTCGTGTAGTCGGGGGCTGCACTAAAATCAGACCTATAATTACCAGCTACCGTGACGTTATCACTTGGACTGCCCGTAAGCATGAAAAGAGTGTTGCCATTAAGAATCTTAAAGGTAGCTGGGATCGAGATCGTCATATTAGCAATATTGATATTCATCAACTTCAACTGAGGAACTCCACTGGGGCCCGCAGCGAAACTCCCCGCGCCTGTGTTAGGAGAACCATCAGCGCTTGAGCACGCGCTATCAGTGTAGCGCTGTGCTGAGATGCTCACAGTACTCGGCAGAGTAAAGGTCCAAGTATCCACCTCATACTTGCCATTAGCCGACCCTGTAAAAGGTCCCGACGCTTCGCAATTGCCAATCCAGACGTTCCCGCCCCCGCTGCTTGCGAGGACATCTAGACTGCTAGATAAAACCGGAACAGGACTTGGTGTGGGCGATGAGCCACCACCTTGCTGGTTATTTCCCTGTTGGTTATCACCTTGCTGATTATTGCCTTGCTGATTATTGCCTTGTTGGTTGTTGCCTTGCTGGTTGTTGCCCTGTTGATTGTTTCCCTGTTCGCTATTATTGAGTGCCGAAGGTGACATAGTGAGCAAAACAGGCGATTCTACTCCCATCCCATAGAAGAGGTCTATAAGGGTCCTCTTGTAAGTGTTTGAGAAGCACTGTGAACCGGAGCACATGGAGTTGATAGAATTAGCTGCCAGATCGCCAATGCTCGAATTGAGAGTTGTAATCAGGTCGGCAGAAGCGCCGTTGGCAGTTAAGGTCTCGCCCAAGTCCGTTTGCATTTTTAAAAGCGCAGCAGCATATGCCTCAGCTGTAATTGCTCCCGATGAATGCAAAGGGGTTAATTCTCTGATTATGAGCTCATTCATATTGGAGGTCGCAGAGCCAAAATCATCACCCGAAGCGGACAAGCCTGCGCCGAGAAGTCCCTTTGTCATTCCATCAGTAGAGGCGGATGTCCAGGCCGCAAAATCAGCCGAAGAAACGCTTGCTCCCAAAGTCAATAGATTGGCTTTCGTCATCATTGTTGCTGTGAGGTTTATCAAACTAGTGCCATCGATGTTAAATCTCGTTCCGAGCTCCTTGATTTGCGATTCATTTGCCTGAGAAAATAATCGCAGCCCAATTGCTGCGCCCAAAGTTATCGACGCATTCAATGCGGCATCGTTTTGAGCTAGTACTTGATAGCCAGGATTCGAACTGGCCCAAAGATCGGCGGTGATTGCACCATCAAAGGCAGCTGGAAAAACGGTCTTTGCTACTGTGAGGTAGGCATCATCATCAGGAATAATCGGCCGGAGGTAAACAAACATATTTTGAGTTTGGTTGCCGATGAGCGCACCGAGTATCGCGGGGTTCTCACTCATTCCTGCTATGCCTTCGACCGCTTTAGTTTGAATCGCTACAATGGCTGTTGAGGTGTCCAAGGACAGTGTTGCAATTGCATCAATGGCGTGCTCAATGATTTTCGTTTGAGCGGCTTCAAGATTATCTAGGTCATCTGGCAGAATGCTAAACTTAGTTGAAATTGCAGCATGACCTCACCGCGGTTAGAGTGGGTTCTACCAGGAATCCAAACCAAA
>CAIRTR010000212.1 GCA_903881565.1 Oligoflexia bacterium
CACTCGACATCACTTAAACTATTTTTTTTGGAAAACCTTGCGGCTCCCCAAAAGCTTAAGCATGCCTACCCGCCCCAACTTTCTCGATCAATTAATTCATTCCAAATTTTCAAAGAACAACCGCTACGAAATTCGTTCAGAGAACAAGTGAAGCGGTGAGGTTCGATTAGATAGCTAAAACCCCATTAGGGCGCAATGTTTTTTTTCATTCTTTTGCATTTTTTTTGCGCGAGACAAAAACTATATCATGCCGCTATGCGTCTTCATCTCAAATTCATGCCGAAAATGGCTGATTTTCCATTGTTCTTGAAAACCCATCCGTCAAACTGAGCGCGCGCAGTTTTCTCAACAAGGTTGTCTTGCTCATCCCAAGGAAGCTTGCCGTTTTTCCCAAACGCCCCTCACACAGCTTCAGGGCTCGTCTAAAATACTCTTTTTCAAACAGTTCCTGCGATTCACGAAAGTCTCGCGTGAGTTCGAGCTGTAAAGTGCCTAATAACCCCATCAAATCTACACGCAAATCTTGCGTTTTGCTGGGCTTCACCCACTCCGGCAAATCTTTCAACGACAAGATACCGCTTGAGCATGCCAGAACCGCAGCTTCGAGAGCTCCCTCAAGTTCCCGATAATTTCCGGGCCAAGAATACGACTCTAAACAGTGAGCAACTTCCTCGGAGATTCGCAGAACTTTACGATCGTATTTTTTGCTCAAAGTCCCGATAATATCATGCACAATTTCGCCAAATTCGTCAGAGCATTCTGTGAGAGATTTCATTTTCAAGTGAACCACACGCAATCGATGGAACAGATCTGCGCGAAACTCCCCCTGCCTCACCGCCTCGCTCAAATTTTTTTGAGTCGCAGCGACGACTCGGACATCCAAATGAAGTTCACGATTACTGCCCACCGGAACCACCACATGAGACTGGAGAAACTCAAGTAGCCGAGCCTGCAATCGTGGAGAAAGCTCTCCTATTTCGTCCAAAAAGACTGTTCCGCCATTTGCGGACTCCAAACGCCCCACGCGCCGCTGATCCGCGCCCGTGAACGCCCCCTTTTCGTGGCCAAAAAGTTCCGATTCAAGTGTCCCCTCATGCAAAGATGCCAAATTCACCGTCACGAACGGTGAATTCTTTCTACAGCCCCGCTCGTGAATACGCCGAGCAAGTGTAGTCTTACCCGAGCCCGTGGGGCCCGTGATCAAAACCGCGACCTCGCTCCGGCACGCCAATTCTAAATCCCGCAACCACACACTTTGATCCCATGAATCCAATCCATTTTTCTGTGACATTCCCATTCCCCCTTTTTCTTGTGCAGACGCCTTAAGCAAACTCCACACCAGCCCGAGCGCCGATCTCAAGCCGCAGGCTTCCCGGCACCAACACTATGAAATCAGTGAAAAACTCAAGTGCAAGAAGATCATGGTCCACCCCAGTCCAAAAGAGAGTGAGGGAATTCCCCTCATACGTGCCAATTAAATGGCGGTAGAATCCTACAGGGTTTCCCCCTATTCTAATCAAACATGGCTCAACCAATCCAACTGCTCATTTGCGACGACGATAAAAACTACCACCTTGCAGTCAAAGAGGCCCTCAAAGGAACCTGCCAATGCCGATCCGCCTACCACGCAGATGAAGCGCTCGCGATTTTACGCAATCATCCGATCGAGATCGTTCTATTGGATGTGCAAATGCGCACACAGGATGAAGGTCTTAAGGCAATTCCGCGAATTCTTGAATGCGACCCCGATGTCGCCATCATCATGGG
>CAIRTR010000213.1 GCA_903881565.1 Oligoflexia bacterium
CCCATTATGTGATCCGTCCGGAGTCTTACGAGATTATTTTGAACATCGATTATCTGCAGCGGAGTTTGATTGCGCAAATCAAACGCGGACTCAAACATAAAGGGGTGGTGGTTTACGAAAATTACACGGTTGAGCAACTTCAGAACCCCGAGGGCAAAACGTTACGTCGTGATTTTGTGCTTAACAAAGGGGAGCTAAAAGAACTTTTCAAGGAATTTGAAATTCTGGTTTATCGCGAGACTAATGACGGCAAAGATGCGCGGACGAGTCTAATTGCACGCAAACCTTAACCTGATAACCTAAATAAGATGCAGAATTGGAAACCCGTTTTCGAAGTCGCGCGAGTATTTTTAAAAATTGGCTGTCTTGCCTTTGGTGGCCCGATTGCGGCGTTTGCGATGATGGAAGACGAGCTGGTAAAAAAAAGGGCCTGGGTTTCGCAAACGCGTTTCCTGGAAATCGTCGCTATCGGAAAACTTTTGCCGGGCCCCATCGCGACTGAAGTGGCCATTTTCCTGGGGCGAGACCGTGCGGGGAATTGGGGCGGAGTGTTTGCCGGTGTGTGTTTTATTCTCCCGGCGTTTCTCCTTGTTTTGGCGGCGAGCATTGCTTACGTCCATTTTGGAGGAGTGCCGCAGAATCTGCCCTTTTTTCAAGGCCTGCAAGTGGGGGCGTTGGTTGCCATCGCCGTTTCAGTTTTTTCGTTGGGCGCGCCTTTTTGGAAGCGGCCTCGGATGTGGGTCGTTGCTGCTTTAGCGGGAGTGGTCGTGTTTTCGCATCCGCTGTGGGAGCCTTTGGTGATTATCTTTTTGGGTGTGGCAGGGGTCGCTTTTTCAGAGCTTAAGAGTGCGGGGATTGGCGGGAGCGGCGGCGGGCCTAGGAAGATGCCGGCGTTTTTTGTTTTGGGCGGGCTTACAAGCGGGGCGGCGTTGCCCTTGGTTCTGCCCACTTTAGGCGCATTATTATGGGTGTGTTTCAAAGGGGGCGCGTTTTTGTTTGGAAGTGGCTTGGCGATTGTTCCCATGCTTGAGGCGGAGGTCGTGCAGAGATTTCATTGGCTCACGCACTCGGAGTTTTTGGATGGCATCGCCATTGGGCAGCTCACGCCCGGGCCACTTTTGATGACGGTGACGTTTGTGGGTTATAAAGTTGCCGGATTGGCAGGCGCCTGCCTTGCGACGTTTGGGATATTTTTTCCGGCGTTTGTTTTGGTTTTGGGGATTTTGCCTCTGGTTTCGAGGTGGCTCTCGGCTGGGGTCGGAGCCCGGCGTGCCGCGGAATTTTCACAGTGGACGATATACGCCGTGTTGGGCGCGATTTTTTCTGCGACACTCACGCTCGGCCGCATAACTTTGGTGACGCCGGCTTTGGGGTGGAGTTTTGCTTTGACGTTTGTGCTGGGCTTTTTATTTTCTTTTCGAAGGCGCGTGTTGCCCGTGTGGAGTTTGCTGCCGATTGCGGGGGCGGTGGCGGTGGTGTTGAGTTGGGGTTTGGGAGGGTGAGGCTAAGTCATTTTTCGCCTGCTGCGGTTGAGAATTATGTTAAATATCGTCCCGGGTATCCGTCGGAGTTGCTGCGAGTACTTGGCAGTGAGCTAGGACTTGCTCCAAGTTGGGTCCTTGCGGATATCGGCTCGGGCACGGGAATTCTTTCAAAACTTTTTCTGGATGCGGGCCATGCTGTTTTGGGTGTCGAGCCTGATGTGAATATGCGCCGAGCAGGGGAGAGAGTGCTTGGGGCCTATAAAGGTTTTAGTAGTGTTGGGGGTGTGGCAGAAGCTACGGGCCTTGCGAGTCGCAGTGTTGATTTGATCACGGTCGGTCAGGCTCTTCATTGGTTTAAGACCGATTAAGCGAGACATGAGTTTTTTGGAAGAGAATATTCTTATCGCGCTTTAGCCCATCACCATCAATTAGACTGGGAGAGTTTCGCGGGCTTGCATCTTTCCGGGAGTGAAGTGCCAGGTTACGGGGAGTCTGGACATGAAGAGGCGGTTTGGGATTTTGTCGCGGTAGGGCGCTCAGCCTGTATCGAGTCAGGCGATTTGTGTAAGTTGATGATATTATGCAGTAATAATTAAATTCAGGACTCGCTTTCGCGGGTCTTCGACGTTTGACTGATACATACGCGTATGGTGCATATGGGGCTTGAAGAACTCATTCGAAAAGCCGCATATCAACGGCTGTCTTCTAATCCCCTGGCCTCGCCGTCGGCCTCGGACGCGGAGGCGTCGTTGAAGTCGGTGTCGGAATCGGTGTCGGAATCGGGACCACAGTCGGAGTTGCCGTAGGCGTTGCCGTAGGCGTAACTGTGGGAGTCACAGTCGGTGTCGGAACCGGTATCGAGCTCGGATTGGGCCTAGGAGTGGTTGTGGGCCTCGTTGACGGCGAAGTCGTGGGATGTGGACTTGGTCTTGGCGCCGGTTCCACCGGAGCAGGCCTGACACTTGGGTCATCCGCGCCGCCTGGAACAAGCAAGTGCTTTTTGATCCACTCAATATCAACGTAAGGGTTTGCGTAGTCGGTGGGCTTTTGCACTGAATAGGCGACCCACATATAATCAGGCCAAGCATCCGCATAATAGCTATCGCCCATCTTCCAAGCGCCACCCACGAGATAGTCCCCTTGCCGGGTTACAATCACATCTCCGCTTGATTTCACTTTTCCGTCACTCCCAAATTCGACGGGGCCATCGAGCCAAAGCTCCATTTTGAGTGTGCGTGACTGCACGGCTTCGTTGTCTTCAAATATAAATGGAGGGGTGAGGACATCGGCTAGCACATCGTCTCTCATCCACCAAATCGTTGAGGTCATGAGAATGCGATAGACCCCTGGTGCGTTGGGTGCGGCCCCGAGATAGTCGGCGGGTTTGGGGTATTCGAAACGATAGCCTGCCAGGGGCTGATTCCACACTTGCTCACCCGTATAGCGATCCACAAGCACCGCTTGTTTGAGTCGGCCCATGAAGTTGGTGAGGATCATGAAGTATTGACCAGGGGCCACGTCATTGTATTTGGGGCCGCCGTAGTCGTTGCCGTATTCGACTCGCGTGCCAAAGAAATCAATACTCGCTTCCATCGCGGCTTCCGTAAGCAGGGCCTTGATATCGCCGGATCCGAATGTGATTCCGTTTACTTTTGCAGAAGTTCGCGGCTCCGGAAAAAGTGCGGCTGCGGCAGTCCAACCATTACAGTGTCCGACCCAGCCTTGCAGGTCTTTGAGTCCGCTGCCATGATTTGTAACTTCCCAGGCTTGAGCACGAGTGGTCCCGCCGCGAGCGGCGTCGTATTTTCCTGCGGGACTTCCGCCTGAACTGTAGGTTGCTGTGGCGATTCCGTTACTCGTATAGGGCCACCAGTATCCGGCCCAAGGAGTGGGGATCGCCTGGCCTTGCGCAAAGCGATTAATCAGGGAGGCAAAATTTTTCTCGCCGCGGAACTCAATGCCTTCAAAATTCGGATACGGATATTCGGGAGTAGCTTCTGTGGGCTGCTCAGTTGGAGTTTCAGGGGAGGGCGTTTCATTTTCCTCGGGCGGAGCTGTTGGCTCAGAGTGAGTGAGATCGGGAGTGCCTGGCCGCTGAGGTGCTGCCGGCGTGTTGCCTGTGTTTTTGAGGGGCGTGGGGCTAATCGCTTTGCTGCAGGAAAAAATAAAGAGCGCACTGAAAATCAGGGCGTAGGTCTTTTGAAATTTCTTTTCGATTGAGGTTTTCATTGTTTTTGATCCTCATGCAGCAAAATGGCGATGCCGTTGGGAGTGTGAAGAACGGTGGGCCAGGGTTCATTTTTCATCCAAAAAGCGCGGATTGGCCGGCCAAAGAAGTCATCTTGCTCCATCCATGCGCCCTTCTTCTCGGAAAACTCAAAACGAAATGTGGCGCGCAGAGCGAGGAGTGTTTCTTGAATTTTTTTCGGCAGCCGTAGCTTCACTGAACTTTCTGGAGATTGCATCGGCATCGCAGAAGAGAGATCCATCGCATCAAGCGGATAAAATTCCAAGGGTGTGACGCCGGAGCGAATTCCTTCTGGCGATACAGGCGTGAGGTGAGAGTGACCCAAGAAAACGTACTGCTTTTTGATTTCTCGAAGATGCTCATCTAAAGTGAGTTCCAAGCTTTGAACGGCGGGGTCAGGAACGGGCTGATTCTTGATGCTCATTTGGGTTACGCGAAGTCTGATCTGCGGCGGACCTGTGTCGTGACTTGATTCGGGCAAAACTTCATAATGAAACAGTCCAAGGGTTCCGATCGGGTCGCTCTCGTCGTGACGCAGTGAGTTATTGCGCCGAAAGTCCGTGATAATCCGTTCACTCCAAGCAAGAACCCACCACGTTTGGCCTGGGCGATAGAGCTTTGAATTCGACGAACTCCCTAAATTCTGTTCTAAAAATCGGTCCTGACCGTGTTTTTCGTGCTGAACTTTTCGTTCTGCAATCTTCAGTGCAAGGTCATAATCTCGTTCTGCAAGGGAGGCTGGACCCGAGCGTGGAAGAACGACGGCGGCAATCAGGCAAACGGTCACGACAAAAGCCAGTGTTGAAGATTTCATCAGTATTTTCCCCCTCCGCACACGAATCATAATTGCCCCCGTTTGAACTTCTACACACGGGTGGGAAATGCGTGAGCAAGGGATGTGCCGAAAATATTTTTCAAAAAAGTCCTTGTCGACTGCAAAGATTCGGATTATAACGCCCAGCGAAACAAATAAAAACTTTGTTCAATTAACAAATCCATAAAGGGGGATTTTACCTATGAAAAAATTTATCATGATGTGTTCAATGTTAGCTGCTTTCGGCTTTGCCGCAAGCGTGAAGGCCGATGATGATTCGGCGCGTGAAAAAATGGAAGCAGGCCGCGACCTCTATGCTCAACGGGGCGATCTGAGCAAGAATGACCAGGCGATTGCGACCCTCAATGAAGCTGCAGGACTTGTTGAGAGCGATGACGATCTTAAATACGAAATTCTGATCTTGGAATCCCGCGCAGTTTATTGGAAGGGCAACAACCAAACCGATAAAGATCAGAAGAAGGCCACTCACGATCAAGCGATGACTTTGTGCAAAGCTGCGATGGCTTTGAACGACGACTACGCTGATGCTCACTACTTCTACGGAATCAATCTTGCTCGTTGGGCTGAAGCCAACGGCGTGATCTCCTCACTCTTCCGCAAAGACGAACTCATGAAGACGATGGCCGATGCTATGGATCGCAACACCTTGGCTGGCGCTGCTGGCGAGACGATCGACGGTTATGGTCCTCATCGCACTTTGGGCCGCGTTTATTTCAAACTCCCTGGCTTTGCCGGCGGTTCAAACGACAAGTCGGTAAAGGAACTCGACAAGGCTTATGCGAATGCGCCTACTCTCGCTTTGAACGCTGTTTATCTTGCTGAAACGCTTGCGGACGGAAACAAAGATCAGAAGGCTCGCGCTCGCGATATTCTCGATCAGCTTCTTTCGAAAGATGCTTCGACGTTGAACCCTGACCGTGTTCCAGAAACACAACAGGAATTCAATGATGCCCGCGCTATTCGCAAAGGCCTCTAAGAATTAAGAATAACCGCGAAATACGAAAGGACTGGGAAGACTTATGAAAACCAATGTAAAATGTCAGTGGATCGTCATGTGTGCATTCAGTGTGATCGGCTTGGTCACCTTGGCTGATGCCTCCGATATCAAAGCCCCCTTTGAACTCGAGTCTTCCCAGGTCCTTCCTCGCGGAATTCGTAACCCTCGTTTTAAGAATCTCTTCATGCAAGTGGATTCAAAATATAACGGCCTTGGGGTTGTTGAGCCTCTCGGCCAAAAACTTAATAAGGTGGTAAGCTGGAACGATATCGTTGCCGCTCAACCTGATGCGACTCAACAAGCTTCGGTCGAAGGCTTGATCAAACAAGCTGGAATCGATCGCGGCGGTTCACCAGGATCCACCTCTGGACAAGTCAACACCTATGCCAACATCAAAGTCCCCGTTCTCGCGATGGGCGTGACCGAGAATCTGACGATCGCCATTGCGGTCCCAGTAATGAAAGTAGACGTGAGTGCTGACACGGGATTTATTTCTGCAGAAGATGGTAAGAAGTTTGTCGATGCAGCAGGCAGCGCCTCAGGCCCCGTAAAGGCCGACGAAGCGGCAGTCAAATTAAACGATGCTGTCAATCAAAAGCTCACCCGCTTGGGTTATGAGCGCATCGGAAACATGACGATTTCTAATATCGGCGATGTGAAGCTTGTAAATAAATATAATGTGATCAAGAGTGACTGGAATTCATTAAGCGTAAAAGCAGACGTTACTTTTCCTACTGGAAAGAAGCCTAATCCCGATCGCGCTTTGGATGTTCCTACCGGTGATGGCCAATATGATGTGGGCTTGGGCGCAATTTATGATCGCAAGATCTTGACCCAAGACCTTCGTTGGAACGTTTTTGGTGGCTACACCATGCAGCTTGCCGATACGCTTGAAAAAAGGTTGCCGACTTCACCTACTGACTCACTGTCTGCAGATAAAGAGATGCTCCGCCGTAACTTGGGCGATCAAATCGTAACCGGAACCTCTTTGAGCTATACCGTTCCACGGATCGGAATGACTTTTGGCGCTGGTTACAACTTTCAGTATCAGACGCGTACGTCCTATCAAGGCGATGTAGCTGCAAATGTTGAACGTTATCGTTGGTTGGAAGACGATGCGCCGTTGCAGGCTTTGCATAGTGCGACAGTGATGACAGGCTTCTCGACTGTGGATTGGTACAAACAGAAGAAGTTCAAATTGCCCTTCCAGGCAAATTTGGCTTATAGCCATCCTTTGCTGGGCCGTAACGTCACGACGAACGACGTGCTGGCTGGTGAATTGGTTTTGTTTTTCTAAGAATATTATACCTAGAAAATTATTAAGGAACAAAATTTATGAAAACTAAAATGAATCAAGTTTTTGCTCTAGCAATCGTTGCTCTGCCCCTTGCTTTCATGGTGAGTGGTTGTGAAGTTAAGCCCGCTGTTGCCGTGCGATCGGAAGTTGCTCCTACCGTGGCTCCAGATAATTTTGAAGCGGCCTCGGTTAAAACCTCCAAAGTCACGATGTTTTTGTGGCGCGATGACGTGACTCCCGATCAGGTGAATGAAGTTCTTTCGAATTCTGACGAGATTGATACCAAGAGTTTAAAGCAAGCTCATTTGAAAAAGGATAAAGAGGCTTGCACGGAGCGTTTGAATCGCCGGTTTGGAAAATTTAAGGATCTTGAAATAAACCAGGCGGATTTTGTGGAGTTGCGAAACAAAGTGGCCGCGACTAAAGCTGAGTTAGAAGTTGCGCAAAAAGATGCAGATGAGGTTGAAGCGCCTATGCGAGCGGCTTTTCCTGAAGATTTGGATGCGGCATGCAAGAAGAGTGGCCCTAAAGATTCAAATTATGCCACTTGCAAAAAATACAAGGCTCTAGACAAACAGCTAGGGTACAAAACAAAAAAAGGGAAAGCTGAACGACTCAAGAATATCACCTTGGCAAATGACCAGAAGACTCTTGATGAACCCATGGATAAGATTCGCGCCGCCGGTTTGGAAAATGAGGTTGAAGAATGGTTGGGTGGCAGTGCGGCTGCTGAAGTCACCAAGATTCAACAGGATTTCGATCTATTGGGTTCTGAGATAGCGGATGCGTCTTCTCGAGTTGATGATCGCGTTTGGCTGTTTCAAGCCAAGCCAAAGACTTTTTCTCTGAAGTTAAATGAAGATGGCACTTTCAGCGCTGAGATAACAGACTGGGATCTGTCCAATATCAAGGATGAAACGCTTAAGGCTCAGGAACCGTCCGTAGTGCAGACGTTCAGTACTGAGAATGGTAAAATTGGCCCGATTTCATATACTCCTCGTGGCGCAATTTTCAAGTTTGATGTTACGACCAGTGGTGCAACTTATGGCTTCAAGCTTTGGCGCTCTAAGTATGAACTGAGTAAAGTTGACGGGACTGTTATTTTCTATCAAGGCGAAATCACCCGTACTTCTCTCGAAGCTGACGGCAGCACCAAGGTTCGTCGTGGCTCCATCAAATTGGAAGTAACCAACAACGAGAATCTGAATTAGTGGAAACTGAAAACTTTCGGCCCTCAATTGAAGTGCCAGGTAGTCCTTCACTTGAGGCGCCGAAGTTTGCAGGTTTTTGGGTTCGCTCTTTTGCCGAAGGGATCGATAGCACGGTCCTGAGCCTTGCCTCCTGGCTTGTTGAATTGGCCCTACTCGGGGGCTATTATTGGTTAGCCCGTCTCTTGGGCCGCGAGCAAGCGGCGTTCATGGATTCCTTTAACGCGCTTTTTCTCCAGGTTTTCAACCTCGTGATTTACGCCGGGCTTGCGCTCCCTTATTATGTTGTGGGCCATGAGCGCTATGGCACGACATTGGGAAAACGCCCTTTTCAAGTCTATGTTGTGGATACAGAGTCCTTGGGCAAGATCAGCTCGAAACAGTCGTGGATTCGATGTTTGGCCTACGTTTTGTCCTATCTACCCTTTGGGGCGGGATTTTTAATGGCCGCTTTTCATCCTGAGAAACGAGCGCTTCACGATTTGATCGCGGGAACCGTCTCCGTCGTGCGGGTAAAAAATGGCCATCGAAAAACTGCAGTTTGAAGTCAAGCCATCTGAAGACGGGCAGCGGCTTGATCAGGTCCTAGCCTTGTACTGGAGTGGGATCTCTAAATCTAAAGTTCGGAAACTCATTGTCGCCGGCGCAGTCTATCTCAATCGAAAACGAATCCGGATCGCATCGCGCTCCCTTCAAAAAGGTTCACGAATTGAAGTTTTTGTGGACTACAAAAAATTAGAGGATGAAGGGCCGAGCCGTGACCGCAGCTTTACGATGTCCGCGGCCGCCATTCTTTATGAAGACGAATCTCTGATCGTCGTGAACAAGCCTGCTGGACTCCCAACTCAGCCTACGCTTGATGAAGCGCGCGACAATCTGTACGCATTGATGAAAAAGTTTCTTGCCACACGCGATTCTCGTCCTGATGCCTATGTCGGACTCCATCATCGCTTGGATCGCGATACCTCAGGCGTGGTGCTTTTCACCAAGGTTAAAGAAGCCAATGCCGGGGTGTCTGCGTTGTTCTCTGAGCATCAAGCTGTGAAAATCTATCAAGCGCTCGTTTTGAAGCCCCAGGCATCAAATGCTCTGCTTCAGCAGGGATCAGCTGAAGTCCGAAACTATCTTGCGAAAAAGCGGGGAGCCGGAAAACGCGCTCGAATCGAAGTGGTGCATTCGGGTGGGGATTTTGCTCATACCCGTTTTAAGGTTCTAAGAGTCGAGGGTCGGGGCGCGTTAATTGAGGCGCAGCCGTTGACGGGGCGTACCCATCAGATCAGGGTACACCTTGCGAGCTTGGGTTTGCCGATTTTAGGGGATGTGTTTTACGGAGGCATTGGAAAGATTGGGGAATTTCAGGTGCCCCGATCCATGCTTCATGCGGGTTCCTTGACTTTTGTGCATCCGCTCCTTAAAAAGGAACTCTCAATTGCGGCCCCTTTACCGGAAGACTTTCGCCCATGTTTCGACGCTCTCAAACGCTAAAACGCCTGTATGAAGAAAGTTTTCTTTTACGTGAATACCTTTGGAAATATCGCAAACTCGTAGGCGCCGGCCTTGCCACCTTATTCGTCTTGGACATCCTCGAAATTCTCCCGCCTTTTTTCATGAAACAAGCGGTCGACGTCGCTACGGGCAATGAACCTCTGTCTGTCTTGCGATGGGCCGCTGCTGGCTACATCGGAACAGCGATTGTGCAGGGAATCTGTCGTTACGGCTGGCGGGTGTTTCTCATTCGCTCCGGCATTCTGGCCGGTCGAGATTTGCGCAATCGTTTTGCTAATCATTTACTGGGATTGTCTGCGAGCTTTTTTGATCGAAAGCGCATTGGCGAAATGATGTCACTAGCCACGAGCGATGTCGAGGCCGTCAGAGGTGCGGTTGGATCCGGCGTTCTCGTTTTTGCCGACGCCGTATTTTATTTTCTGACCGTTCCTGTGGCGATGTATTTTCTTTCCCCTCGGCTGACGTTGATCGCGCTTTTGCCTCTGCCGATTGTGCCGTGGATTATTCTGCGCAATGAGCGCGAAATGCACCACCGATTTGAAAAAGTTCAAGAGGCTTTTGGCAAGATCTCATCCTTAGCGCAAGAAGGGCTGAGCGGAATTCGCGTTGTCAAAGCTTTTGCCAAAGAAGAGATTCAGAATCAGAGATTTGAAGAGGCGGGCCAGGCTTATGTCCGCCTGAATATCGAGTTAGCGTGGGTGCGCAGCAGATTTAGTCCCACTCTAGATTTTTCGATGAGCATAGGTCTGGTTTTGCTTTTGTTTGTGGGGGGGCGTGCCCTAATTCTTGAGGGACTTGAAGGCGGTGCCGCGGGTGCCTTAACGCTTGGAACTTTTGTCGCATTTCAGCGGTACATTCAGAAAATGGTTTGGCCGATGGCGGCCTTGGGTGTGGCGATCACTTTTTTCCAGCGTTCCAGCACGAGCTCCATGCGATTCAAAGAGATCTTTGATGAGAAATCCGATGTTCCGGACGCCATTGCCCCGCGCTTACCTGCCGGAGTTGCAGATCTTGGTTCTCTGGCGCCTCGCGGGTTTCGAACAGCAGGAAGGGTGGAACTTTGCCATTTGAACTTTGCGTACCCTCGCTCTGAGCGACTGATCCTCAATGATATTTCGTTGACGATTGAGCCGGGGGAGCGCGTGGCTTTTGTGGGAAGAGTGGGCTCAGGAAAATCCGCTCTCTTGTCCCTCGTGCCACGGCTTTATCCCGTGGGAAAGGGCATGATCAAAGTGGATGGGGTGGATATCAATGAATGGCCCCTGGCCGAATTGCGCAGGCAAGTGGGCTATGTCAGTCAAGATGTGTTTCTCTTCAGTGATACCGTGCGGGAGAATCTCGCTTTAGGGCAAGAAGAGCCGGAGCAATCTGCGCTTCAACAGGCCGTGGAACTCTCGGCTGTGCATGATGAGATCCTGGCTTTGCGCGAGTCCTTTGCCACTGTCTTAGGTGAGCGCGGTGTGAATTTATCGGGAGGCCAAAAGCAGCGGCTGACGATTGCGCGCGCCTTGGCTAAACACCCTCCGATTCTTGTATTGGATGACGCCCTCTCATCGGTCGATACCCAGACCGAGGAGAAGATCCTGAGCTCGTTGCGGTCGCGTCCAGGGAGAAACACGGAGCTGATCGCGGCGCACCGGATTTCCACGATTCAAGACGCCGATCGAATTGTGGTTTTGGACGGTGGCCGGATCGTGCAGATGGGCCGGCATCGTGATCTTTTGATGGATGTGCAAGGGGCCTACTTTGGTTTTTATGAGCAACAAAGAGTGCGCGAAGAGCTTGAACGCTATTCGGAGAGTTTGCCAGATGTTGGGGCAGCTGTTGGAGTAGAAGTGGGGGTAACCTCGTGAAATCTTTTTCACATCTCTTGGATGTTGAAGAGCGCGACCCCACCCGCACTCCCCCCGTACAAAAGGCGCACGTGGTTCGCCTTTTTCGGACCATGTTCAAATATCCTCGGGTTTTTGCTTTGGGGATGCTCAGTGTTCTTGTTGGGATCTTTTGCACACTTTTAGAACCTCGAATTTTCGGCCTTGCCATTGACGAGGCCATTTTGCCAAAAAACTGGGACCGATTGGTTCAGTTTACGGCTATTTATTTTGTCGTCACCGCCGTAAGGACCGGGGCGGTCGTTGCCCAGGGCGTCTTGTTTGAATCGCTAGGGCAAAAGGTGTCCCATGACTTGAGGCGAAGTCTTTTTGCGCATATTCAGAGTTTGCCTATGAGTCTTTTTGATAAGAATCCCGCAGGCCGGCTTCTGACCCGCGTGACGAACGATATCGCAGCACTTCATGAGATGTTTTCCGCCGGATTTGTCTCGATGATTTTCAATATTTTTATGGTGTCGGGAATTTTGCTCTGGCTCCTGAGCTTGAACTTCAAACTGGGCCTGATTGCAGGAGCCGTGTTTCCACTTTTGATGGTTGCGGCCGCAATGTTTAGTCGTAAACTTCGAGTGGCTTATCGAGCGGCTCGTTCGCGAATGTCGGCTTTGAATTCGTTTTTGGCTGAGAATATTTCGGGGATGAAAGTGATTCATCTGTTCAATCGCGAGCGCATTCAAGGCGAGCGCTATGAGCGAATTAATGAATGGTATTCTGACGCGCAAATGTCGACGACCCGAATTTTTTCGATTTTTCACCCGACGATTACGGCTTCAGCAGGACTTTCGATGGCGCTGGTCATCTGGTTTGGTGCGCGAGCAGTTTTGGATCGTGAGATCCCTTTAGGTATTTTGGTAGCGTACTTTTCTTACGTATTCGCCCTTTTTCAACCGGTGCGCGAAATTGCTGAAAAATGGAATATTTTTCTGGCGGGGATGGCCGCAGCCGAGCGGGTCTTTTCAGTGTTTGAGTGGAAACCCGAGGTGAATACGGGAGCGGTTTCGGCAAGTGAAGTTCGTGGCCATCTTGTGTTTGAACACGTGTGGTTTGCCTACGAAGATCCGGAACGTTGGGTCTTGAAGGACCTCAGTTTCGAAGTGAAGGCTGGCGAGCAAGTAGGGATTGTCGGGCACACCGGGGCGGGCAAGACGACCCTCATGGCACTTCTGCTGGGTTTTTATCGACCGCAAAGGGGTCGGATCCTTTTGGATGGGATCGATCTTCGCGAATATGATTTGAAGTCACTCCGGGCCGCCTTCGGAGTCGTGCAACAAGATCCGTTTTTGTTTGCCGGCACGCTGGAAGAGAATCTCAGCTTCTGGGGTGGCAATTTGCCTCCTTCAAATACGATCGATCTGCATGAGATTTTTGGCGCGAGACTGAAAGAAGGCGCGCTTGCGCTTCATGAGCGGGGGATTAATCTCTCCGTGGGAGAGCGGCAACTCGTGGCTTTTGCTCGCGCGCTTGCGCAAAATCCAAGGATTTGGATTCTTGATGAAGCCACGGCCAATGTGGATTCTGAATCAGAAGCCGCGGTGACGCGGGTGTTAGATCAGGAAACGCGAGGCAAGACCCTTCTCATCGTGGCGCATCGACTTTCGACCGTGCGAGGCGCTCATCAGATTTTGGTTCTTAATAAAGGCTGTCTTGTTGAAAGTGGAACCCATGAGAGTCTTTGCGCCCATCGCGGACTTTATTCGAGGATGGTGCACTATCAACAGCTGAGTGAGGCGCGTGGGTAATATGCAAAAAGTAACTGGAAGATGTGTTGAGCTGGGCGCCGCTCACTTGATCGTTCGCAATGAAAAGGGCTTTTTCGAGTTTTCAGGAGATTTTCGAGCTCAGGTCGCGCTTGGGGATATCGTTGAGGCAGGAAGCTCCGTGCGTGTATTAACGCCTAACCGCACGCCCGGGCGCACGATGAAGTGGATGGACCACGTCTTGGATCCGAGGCGGTTGAAAGCGATTCAAGTCCGGGCTCAGGTTGAAGCCGGCATTCGGCATTTTTTTGGGGGTGAGGGGTTTACGGAGGTCCGGACTCCCTTACTTGTTCCAAGCCCTGGCATGGAGCCTCATATCGCGCCGTTTCGAGTGGGGGCACATTCGGCAGAACACTCGGAGTCGTTAGAGTCTGGGGCAGGTTCACAGGTTTTCCTGCCGACTTCTCCTGAATTTGCAATGAAACGACTGCTCGTGGGCGGGCTTGAGCGGATTTTTCAATTGGCGCCCTCTTTTCGCAATGAACCTGTTTCGCCCTCTCATCAACCCGAATTCACGATGCTTGAGTGGTATCGCGCCTATGCAGGGTATGAGCAAATCATGCAGGATACCGAAAGGCTATTTGAGAGCATCGCGATCGCACTCTTTGGGCAACCGGTCGTGGTTTTTCAAGGCAAATCCATTTCCTTGAAAACGCCTTGGCCAAGGTTGCAGGTGCGGGATCTGTTTTTGGAGTTTGCACAGGTGGATCTGGCCGCATGCAGCAAGGCAGAGGATCTGTTGAGACATTGCAAGCGGCTTGGTTTACCTCTATCGCCCGTCGCAAATGATGGGGGTTGGTTACCGAGCTGGGATGATCTTTATTTTCTGATTTGGCTTAATGTGATTGAACCAAAACTTCCCGATAATCAGGCTGTTTTGGTGACCCGCTACCCTCCTTCACAGGCAGCGCTCTCCGTCATTGATCAGGACCCGGACGGCACGTCTTGGGCTAAGCGATTTGAGGTCTATGTCGGGGGCTTGGAGCTTGGAAACGCTTTTGAAGAATTGACCGACCCGGTGGAGCAGCGAAAACGCTTTGTCGAGGACATGCGGCTTCGTAAACTGCTTTACGGTGTTACTTTGCTGGAAAGCCCGCTTGATGAAGAGTTCCTGGGCGCTCTCGAAGAGGGGATGCCGCCGGCTGGAGGCATTGCAGTCGGGGTCGATCGGATGGTAATGTTGTTTGCAAATGAGCCGGAGCTGGAAAAAACGCTTTGGCTCAAGCCTCATGCAGTGAATCGTTAGGGGTAGTGGTGAAAGGAGCTCCGTATTTCTTTTTGGGACTTGAGTAGAATTCCTAGTCGCTTGGACCTCAAGGCTAAGATTAGTCTTGTTCTGGGTTTAGTGATTCTGCCCACATTTTTGCTTGTGACCGTTGTGGAGAATCAGCTCACTCATCCTCTCTTGTCCGAGGATTTGCGGCAGATTGGCATTAATTCCGCCAAGACACTCGCCGCCGAAATTGTCACGAGTCGACTGCTCTCAAATCCAAACCCCACAGCAGCCATTGAGAGCCGCATTCAGAACGTCCTCTTTGCTCAGCCTAATATTGTTCGAGTGGATGTTTTGGTGCGGGATCAGATTACGGGCCTCATCCAATCGGTGGGATCCAATTTTGAACCCGACGAGGGCGATTCTCCCGCTGCTGTTTTCCCGTGGACTGATGTAGTGAGCTCTGAGTTTCGCAATGACGACAATGGCAATGGGTTGTGGGAGATAGCGGTTCCGATTGAGCAGTGGGGCCGAGATTTCAAAAGCCCTAAAAAGACCTTGGGGAATGTCAGGCTCGCTATCTCAATGAAACTTGTAGATCAGATTGTTTCGACTTTGTGGCGTATCACGGCCACCGGCGCCGCTTTTAGTGTGGTGGCTCTGTTTCTTGTCTTGAGTTTCTTTTTGCGAAAAGCGATCAGCAACGATCGCAAACTCCTTCAAGCTGAAAATCAGAATCTCCAGCTCTCTCAGCAGCTGCATGAAGCCCAGCGCCAGGTGATGAATACGGAAAAGTTGGCGGTTTTAGGGCAGCTGACCGCGAGTTTTGCACATGAGATAGGAACGCCGCTGAATGCCATCGGGGGACATTTGCAGTTGCTGCGAGAAGAAGTGGTTCGCACCGGCGTTGAAGTTCCGAAATCTACGCCTGAGCGTTTTGATTTGATCAATGGGCAGGTGGAGAAGATTGCGCTAATCGTGAAGGGGTTTCTGCAGCGTTCGGCTAAGCCGGTTTCTCAAACGCAGCTTGTGGATCTGAATCAAATTTTGGAAAAATCGGTGAGTATTGTCAGGCCTCGTATTGATTCGATGGGGGTCGAGGTTCGGCGGAAATTGGATCGAACTCTTGGACCTCTTCGAGTGGTCCCGATGGATTTGGAGCAAGTGTTCCTGAATCTTCTCAATAATTCATTGGACAGCCTAAGTGCAAAGACTCAGCGCAAGGAGCGACCGAAGCTATTATTAGAGGTTTCTTCTCATCTTCAGCGCGAAGAGGGGCAGGAGTGGGCAGAATTGAGCGTTTATGATACAGGTGAGGGAATTAAGAAGTCAGATTTAGGAAACGTCTCAAAACCCTTTTTCACGACCAAGCGCCCTGATCAGGGAACGGGGTTGGGGCTGACGATCTGCAAGCAGCTTGCCCAAAAGTATGGGGGGCGGCTGGATTTGGATTCGCGCGAAGGAGCTTGGACGCGTGTGGTGGTCAGGATTCCTTATCATGGGGCATAAAATGAGCATAAATTTGAAGGATAACACGCGAATCAAGGTCCTGGTCGTCGATGATGATGAGGTGACCCGAAACCTTTTAAGGGAGGTCCTCGTTCAGGAAGGCTACTCCATCAAGCTTGCGGCAAGCGGCGAAGAGGCGTTAAAAAAGATCAATGAAGAGGTGTTTGCGCTCGTTTTGTCCGATATTCGGATGTTGGAACTTGACGGCATGGCGGTGCTCAAAGCGACTAAAGAGAAGTCCGCTTCAACCCTGGTTATTTTGATGACTGGTTTTGGAAACATGGAAGGGGCGATTGATGCCATTCAGCAAGGCGCTTTTGATTATGTAAGCAAGCCTTTTAAGATTGATGATCTTCGGACCCTGGTCAGGCGAGCGGTTAAGCAATGGGAGTTAGTCCATTCGGCGGGCGATTCGGCGGGCAAAAATTCCAAGAATCTGAAACCGATCGACGCCAGCGATCGAGGGCTCATTGGCAAATCTCCCCAAATTGTTGAAGTCTATAAAACCCTCGCTCGTGCCGCCATGGCTTCTAGCAGCGTTCTGTTGTTGGGTGAAACCGGGACTGGAAAAGAGCGCGTCGCTCGCGCTATTCATGAAAACAGCACGCGCAGGCAGAAGGCTTTCGTGGCGGTTGATTGTGGGGCGCTTTCCGAAACTCTTCTTGAAAACGAACTCTTTGGCAATGTGCAAGGAGCTGCGGGTTTTTTTGAAGAGGCCTCGGGTGGGACTTTGTTTCTGGACGAAGTCGGCGAACTCCCTCAGGGGCTGCAAGTAAAGCTTTTACGAGTATTGCAGGACCAGGAATTCAGGCCCATTGGGGCAAGCGGCAGCTCTATGAAACCAGCGGACTTCAGGGTCATCGCGGCGACGCATCAAGATCTTGATGGACTTGTAAAATCGGGAAAGTTTCGCGACGATCTTTACTATCGTTTGAAAGTGATCGCAATTGACATTCCGCCTCTGCGCGAGCGCCTTGAGGATTTGCCCGAACTTGTGGGTTATTTTTTAGCAGTATTTTCGAAGAAGAACCGCAAGCCTGTTTCGCATGTTTCTGAAGACGCACTTGCTCTATTACGCTCTTACGCCTGGCCCGGAAACGTGCGGGAGCTTGAGCACGTCATAGAGCGCGCCGTGGCGCTTACGAATTCGACCGTTCTTTTTCCAGAGGATTTTCCTCCTGAGATTGTCAAGACTCAGACCCCGGTTGCGGGGTCTTTGAGTTCTTTAGAAGACATCGAGCGGGCGCATATCTTGAAGGTGTTGCAGGATGTGAATTTCAATAAGTCCCGCGCTTCTGAGGTTTTAGGAATCGATCGTGCGACGCTGTACCGAAAGGCCCAGCGTTACGGGATCGAGTTGAGAGGAAAATAGTCGTGGATCCGAGAGGTGATTTGGCGCATGATTTTCGTGAATTTCGTGATTTTAAGGAAAAAATTCGCGCAAGCCTCGGCTTGGATCTCCCGTATCCGGAGCGGCCTAAAATTGAGGGGGGCACTCCTGCCGCCGTCTTGATGCTTTTCAGTTTGGAAAAAGGTTCGCAGATCTTGATGACAAGGCGAGCGGAGTCTGTGGAACAACACAAGGGGCAGATGGCATTTCCGGGTGGAAAATGTGAAGAAGATGAGGTGGGTGAGCAGGGTGAAATTGCCGCGGCCCTTAGGGAGACTCACGAAGAAGTGGGGATTGCCCCTTCTCAGGTTGAGATCTTAGGTGTTTTGCCCAAACTCTGGACGATTACGGGTTTTTGGGTGACGCCTGTGGTGGGGCTTTTATCCGTTCCGCTTGCGGAGGTGGTATTGGCGCCATGTCTTGAGGAAATTGCCGAAGTCTTTTGGGTCCCGCTTGCAAAGCTTCAGGATCGAGAAACCTATCGAAAAGAATTTGTGAGTATTGGGAGTGTTCGCTATCCTACTCATGTGTTTCAAGTGGGTGAGCATCGGATTTGGGGAGCAACCGGCTCCATGCTACGGAACCTGTTGGATCGGTTGGGGCAGCTGGAAAATAAAGTGGTTAATGAAGGAGAAATTCAATGAAGTTCGTCATCATGAGTGTTTGTCTTGTCTTGAGTAGTCTTTCGCTATTACCAGTCGCGTTTGGCGCGCAAGCCGCACAACCGGCGGCGAAAGTCCAAAGCCCTGCGCCTAAAACTTCTTTCCCCACTTCGGAACCTAGTGAGCCCGCCAAAGACTGGAAGGGGAGACCTGATGCGGCTGTTGTTCATGCGGGAGTTGTTGGGGGATTGGGCATTGTTCGTGGCGAGGTTGGTTTTGCGCTCACGGGAAGTTTTAGTAAAATGATTTTGCCCCATGGATTTATTGAGGACATCAATAACCAGGCTTCAATCGAGACGGAGCTGGGGGGAGTTTTTGGTTCGAACTTTTCAGCCTTCACTTATAGCCTTCATTTGCGTTGGGATTTTTTGAAGGACACGGATTGGACCTTTTTTGCGATGGGTGGGGTAGGGGGCGACGTGGTGGGTGGCAGTAACTTGAGTTTCCCTCGTGTCGGTATGGGGCTCTTTCGACGGTTCAATGACTTTTTGCTCTTTCGCGCCGAAGTGAGCCATGAAGTGGTTGCGGTTGGGATGACCCTTCCGCTTTATTGAGGTTTGGGTGCATTGTGGCGCAATTGGGCCCAGCTCTCTTCGAAACGACTTGTTTGACATGACTACATAAAAGTAGTATTATCTATTTTAGATGGCGCTGATTTTTCAGAACTTCAAGAAGCAGCGGGTTATTTTAGGGGATGGTGCCTATGAGCATATCGCTGAAGCACATCCTGAAGTGACCTTGGATCAGATTAAAGTAGCATTAGAAGACCCAGACGAAGTGAGGGCCTCTTCATATAGGGAGGACAGTGAGCTGTACTATTTACGGCGTACAAAGCAGCGTTATATTTGCGTGGTCGTGAAGGTGTGCGTTGATGGTATCCATATTGCGACTGCTCTCACTACAACGAAACCCAAAGTTGGGCGCGTGCTTTATAAGAAAGGAACCTGATCATGTATATTTATTACGATAATAAGACCGATTATCTTGAGGTCCTTGAAAAGAAAGTTCTAAATTACTCAATCCCGTTGAAGAATGGTGTGTTTAAGATTTTGTCTGAAAAGGGCAAGAAAGTGATCGGGTATGGGGTTGAGGGGGCCTCGGAGAGGATTAATGAACTGGCAATGTTCGATCCTTTTGTGAAGCTTTCGATTATGATTAAGATCTCTAGGGTTAAGCATCACTACACGCAGCAGCAGTTGGCAAAGAAAATGGGCATGGGCCTTTTGCCATATCAACGCCTAGAGTCCGGGGAGAATAACCCGACTTTGAAGACACTTCTTAAGGTTAAAGAGGTGTTGAAGGATATCGATCTGTCTTTGGTTGCGTGACCCTTCCGCTTTATTGAGGTTTAGACGGGCCCTTTTGATAACACGCAAACAGGGGCACTAACTCGTTCGCTCGTTTTTGGTCATTGTCTCTCTTCGCTTGGAGAAACTCTGTCAGGGCAGATGCCAGCCGCTTCGTATTTTCGGTTCGCGCCAAAAGGGCAGTGCAAGCGGGGTCGGCTGCTTTTACAGAGCAGCTCAAGGTGTAGCGACTGAAGCTCTTGGTGATCGCGGGTTTGAGAAGTGAGTTATAAATCACGATCCCTGCAAAATGGGCGCGCTGATCAAGGGATGCGGAGTTTGCCCAGTTTTTTTGGATGTCGAAAAATTCTTTTGCTTGTCCCACGAGTTCTCTTAGTTCAGTCTCACAGGCGGCTTTTTCCTTTTCATGCGTTTGGGACTTGCACGTCTGGGTGAGTTCGGTGATGGCGGTTTTGAAATTTTCATTGATCGAGTTCGCATCAAGAATGCGCGCTTTAGCAAGTACTTGGGACAAACTGCGCGGATCTCTAAAGACAAGGCCTGAGACGATTTCGGTAAATGAGAGGCCGGATTCTCGGATAAGACTTGCATCAAATTCTTTTAAGCCCTCGCATGAGGGAGACTTGGGTTCCGCCGCAAGTGCGGGCCCGACTGCGGGCCCAAATGCAAAAAGGGCGCATAGGAACACTAGCGCAAGGCTCCCGAAGGTGAGCCTACTTTTCATTTTGCGACACCAGCGCCGCTACCGCCCGCTGAACGTTTTCCACCCGGGCAACCCTCGCTATCGAGGGAATCACTAATATCACGTATCGCATTCTGGACTCGAGCGATATCCCGCGAGTAGTGTTTTGCTGAATCATAATACTCATTGCTCACGCCTCTGCGATCCAGCGGAGTATCTTCATTCAAAGAGGGTCGTTTATCGCCTTCCGCAAGGCTCCAACTGTCAGCTGCGATTTGAGCGATTGTCTTATTACAGCTGCCATAAGCACTAATAAGCTCGCGTAATTTTTTTTCATCATCTTGCGCGTTTTTGCGGCATTCTTGCCGCGACGAGGGCTCGCGCTCCCAGCGAGGCGATGAAAAGTTTTTGCCCACCGTTACGCCCTGCCAACTTCCAGTCATACTTGCCAATCCATATCCCGGAATTCTCGAGCTGTAAAAGGATGGCCCTCTCACATTGCCCCCCTTCTTCAGAAGGTTATTTGCGATTACCCGCTCGAAATCCTCTCCGCCACAGCCCGACGTAACGTTGCAGGCAAAAAGCATTACGGAGGAGTCCGGTGCCATCGCGCAATCCAGGCCATTGAAGATTTGGTAGGCGTTTTCTGAATCAATAGCTTGTCCTTTGCTGCTGGCTTTGTTGTGATCGGCAATTCCAAGCCTGCCCGGAGTGCCGTGAGAAAATATTCCCAAATACTTTATCCGCTTGCACGCTGCGGCCGCATTTAGAATCGCGCCTCGAATCGAACCCGGATCGAGCACGACCCCGTTTATATCCTTATTCTTGAGGCGAGCTTTCATTTGATCGGGCATGAGATCTCTAAGGTCGCTGGCCATTTCATTCGGATCTTGAAAGGGTTGTTTCATTCCCGTTGGTCCATATTTCATCCGATCCTGCGCAATCAGCTCCATCGAAATTTCTGTATAGCCATTTGGACAAGGTACTTCGCACTCGGCAGGCGTTCCGGCGTGAGCGTGGGATGCCTGCGTGATAGTGATGAGGAGGGTTGCGAGGAGTTGGGCGGTGTTGGGTGGGGGTTTAGTCATTGCCTATGTGCCTCAGCTTTGGTTTGGGTGCAAGACACCAAAGCCGACACCATCGCAAGCGTGAGTTTGTCATCTTATGAACCTTCCCCTTTGATCGAACGATCCCCTAGTATACTTAGTAAGATTTTACAGGGAGTTGTTGATGCAATCAATCTGGTAATTGGAGTGGGAATGTGTTGTTAAATCGGGGTGTTGACGCAGTTTTTGGCATGGTGCAGAGCGCCATTGCTTTTAAGGTGGTCTACAAGGCGATCTGCTGAGCCGAGCTTCTCTTGCGCAACGATAAAGGGCGCAGAGAGGAGTGCTTCGCTAATAGGGTTTTGCCCTCGTCAGAGCTCTAAAAGAAACGCCTTGGGCTGGACAATTCGAAGCCCCCTGAACCCATTCACGTCGAGCAGAAGTTTGTCTCCCGAAACAATGTATGGCGCACCACCTGAGAGAGCAGTGCCGAGAAACATATCGTCATCCCGCTCCTTGCAAACGGGCTTCGCGAACTGAAGAGTTGGCACAATTTCGGTATGAATCGTGATTAGCTCTAAGATTCTTTGGTATTTGACTTGTGGGTACTTGGTCGCAAGTTCAGCAAGGACGCGCTCATACTCGGCAAGTTGTATCAATGACGGCTTTCATTTCTTTCGACGGACTTTCTTAATCGCGACCTTTACATCACATTTTTTCATTCCCGCCTTTTTGGCTTGAGCGCTCGCTTCGTTTAATAGACTGCTAAATTCCCCAATCGACGGCGGGGAGATGGCTTTCAATATCACCGCATCTCCCTGACCAATAACAATAAACTGGTCTCCTTCTTTCAGATGAAGTGAATCTCTGATGTCTTCTGGAATAACAATCTGCCCTTTTGATGAAAGCTTGGTGGTTGCGTAAGCGGCCATAAGTCCTCTATTCTTGGCCCAGGATTTGCCTGGCTTCGAGCCCTTAGTGAGAGAAACTGAGCTGAATTTCGCTCCAAATCGTTGATAACAAATGCCCAGCAAATGGTCCCTCAGCTTTTAGCCAGGCAGCACAGCGCAATTCAACCATTGATCGATACTCAGCATTTGTGCTGCTGGCGCATACATCTGATTTCGTTTCGGGCACTCGCAAAGCCAGCGCCTTGATTCAGGCAACTCATGAACTTGAAAAATATTTGAATCCGGAGCTATTGACCCACGTCGAGGTTGCTTAGTGGATCACCCGAATGCTATCCCGGGCGTGCTTGTTTAGGCCCGCTTGAAGTTTACTTGCGAGTTTGCCCTACTTCGAATTGAATATAAATTTATCTCCCCCTCCCACAGCGACAGCCTTCATGCTGAAACAGCTATACAACGGGTTCGCTGGGTCATTTAGTGCCTTAACCCAATCGACTTCATTTATCGCTTTCATTGCCCCGGCTCGGTCTCCTGCATCGTACCTTTCTAAAAACTTAGTAAACCTCGTGTTTACGTTGTCCCTCTCTTTTTGAAAGAGGCCGACAGGGCAGTTGGGGTTACAATGAGCCGTTATTGTTGCAGCGGTGCCTGAATTCTTGCTAGGTTTATTACTATCAATAGGACCCGGAATGGGACCCACTGGACTTACGGTCCAACTCCAATTCACTACTAAGCTAACGTCCCCAATCTTGCCATTACAGGCGGATACTAAATCACTAGCATTAATCGCGGGAAAGGGTGGCGGAGTATAGGACGCTCCACTTAGGATAGTTACAGGGGTCGAAGCTCCAAGTTGCCATGTCCAATCTTTAACGGTCGCACCGTTGCAGCTTGGATAAATCGTTGTGACGGTGACCGTCGGGAGTGCGCTAGTCGTGTTCCCACTCACCGTTACTTCTTTAGTGCTAAACGTTGCCCCTCCTCCATTGGCGGTGCATACGACACAAAGTCCGTCGAGTGAATGAAGCGCAGTCGCGGAAATTAGCGCCAGTTGGAAAAACTTTGTTATATTCTTTTTATTCATTAATTCACCCTTTTCGAGTTTGTTAAAATTCGATTCGTAACCCAGCAGAGATTTTATCGTCTTTGGGGCGGGTGGACTTGAATAAATGTGAATAAAGTTCAGCTCTTCTTGTGCCGCGCGTATCAGATCGGATTTAGCCGTCAAAATCTCGTCGGGATTAATCAACGCTCAACAACCGCCCCTGATTGCCCTGCGTTGTCGTAACCGCCTTATTCAAAGTCAGCGTCTGCCCCACTGATCGACCCGCACAGAAGGCTGAATCATCAAGCCCTCGCCAGGAAAATCCGCGCGTTGAGATTCGGGGATAGATCTCAGACATGTACTCGCCCAGTTGGCGGTCCTTTTTGAATGTTGCGACTGCTTTGCCGATGAGACTGAGCTCCGTGCCGGTGCTCCCGGCGAACTCGGTAGGCGAGTCCTCGCCCGGGCTTTCCGCGCGGGCCAATTTTTCCGCAAATCCCTCGAGAATCCCCAGACGATAGGACTTGCGCGCCACTCGAGACAGCGGCCGCCTTCCCGCCTTAGACTTGGCCGCTTCGCGAACCCAATAGTCCGTTTGCCCAAGCAAGAAGTGATAAACGTATTCAGCCATGAGTGCGTTCTCTCGAGTTCCGATAATCTCAATCGCGCGGTGGCGCTCGCCTGTGGCTGCATCGAATTGGCTGTAGGTGAGGACTTGGACAAAAAAGTGCCCGACCAGAATTCCCATGATTTTGTTTTGATGAGCCTCAATCCGCCTTTTTCCATGGCAGATCACGATGTGTGCAAACTGGGATCTCGCGTCTTGAGTGGCCTGCTCCAAATTGTATTTGGCGTAAAGCTCGCGGACCTTGTTCATGGCAAGCAGCGCTTCGTGTTCATTGCTGGAGGTCGCAAGCGCCAGAAGTTTTCTCACTTTATCGAGCAGTTTCTCGGCAAATTCGTCGCGCGTCTCTTCTCGCCAATCCAGGGCGTTCTCGCGCAAATGAGAGCTGGCCTTGGAAAACTCCTGAGGCACTCCAATGAGGCGACAAGCGAGTCGAAAACGCTCGCCATGCGGGAGTCCGCTGGACGCTACCCCAGAGGTTTCATCAACCCATTGATGAGCCATCTCGTGACGAAGAATGCCCAGGACTTGAAACCAAGGATGCTTTTGAACAAGGTGTCTCGAGAGTGAGATCGTGTGGGTCAGTCTGTTCCAGCAGCCCCATTGAGTATCCGAATCAAATAGGGTGATGGCCGCAGGTTTTAGGGTCAGCTTCCTGCTGTAGGCAACCGAGCGATATTCCCGGTAGAGCTCCTGAAGAACGCCGCGCTCCCAATCGTAAAAGTCGAAGCTGTATTGCATCGGGGTAGTCCTAGCAAAAGGATTGGAGGGCGTAAATGGTGTTGCCGGTTGAGTAAAACAGTCGGTTGCGGTGAAATAAGCGCAACGATTCTATCGGATATTCACCGGTCTCTAATCCACGGGCGGTGGTGGCGGCGGCAGATCATCTAGCTCGTCTTTGGATCCAGAAGATCCAGGCGGCGCAGCAGGCGCGGGCGCCGTAGAAGGTTCATCCTTACTTGGTTCGGCGTTGCCTGGCGCTGCCTTCTCAGGCTCAACCGTTGGTGGTGGAGGAGGTGGTAGGTCTTCTTCGAGAGCAGGGGGGAGCGCTTCTTTTTCCTGCGCCTTTTCGGCTCCTTCTTTAACTCCTTCTTTGGGAGGTTCCACTTTCGGCTCATCCAGCTCATCTGGTTTCTCAGGCGAGGCATCTGGCTCCGAAGGCTTGACGTCTCCTGACGAAGGGCCTTTCCATTCTTCGAGTTGCTTGAGTTCTTTTTCCTCGCTCTTACCTAGGCCCTCGCCCTTGTCCAGGCGATCAAGTTCGTCGAGCTCCTTTTCGTGCTCATCCAAAATGGCGGCTTTTTCGTGAAGCTCGCGGGACTTCTTGAGATCGGTAACATCCGTGAGT
Organism: Oligoflexia bacterium; assembly: GCA_903881565.1. Taxonomy (GTDB): domain Bacteria; phylum Bdellovibrionota; class UBA1018; order UBA1018; family UBA1018; genus CAIRTR01. The sequence goes on from CAIRTR010000213.1 coordinate 24,957, forward strand.
AAAATCACGGGGGAGTTCACGGTTATCGTGACGGTGCTGTCTAAAACAAGCGCGGTCGAAAAGCGCTCACTCACGTGCAGAACAATGAGATCGGCATTCACGATAAAATCCGAAGACGTGACCTTCTCGTCGTTTGAAGGATCATTGTGGGCGTAAGCGCGAAAAACCATTCCGGGTTTGATGCCGTCATCCGCACCGCGATCGACAAAAACGATTTTGTGCTGGGCCACGGTCCCGGTCGAAGAATTGGGATCGACCATGATTACCCCTTGCATGGGGGCAGGGCCCGCAATGGGCTGCGGCTCGGGCACACGAGGTACCGGCGGCATGAGCAGCGAGCCTCGCACAATCGGAGTCCGATTGGAGACAATCTTTCCTACGAAAACGCCATCGCGCACGCCTTTGATTTCAACTTTTCCCAACAGCGCGTACGAATACCCCACGCGGTCCGATTTTCCGGCTTTGATTTTTTCAGGAGAGTCCGTAATGGCGTAGGTCTGCCCGATTTGAAGTTCCTGCTCGGCCCGAACATAAACCGTGTCACCTAAGATGAGAAAGGTGGATTCGGTGCGCGCGCCAGTGATTTCGCCCAAAATTTGCCTTTTTTCAGATTCGGCAACGGCAGGAAGCTCAATTAAAACTGATTTTCCAAAATTGATCTTGGCGTTTCTGTCAAATCCCTGTGCGTCCACGTCCGGAGGAAGTTGTGCTTCATAACTCTCCCAAGATTGGCGGGGGAGGTCCTTCCATTCTTCGGACGTTCTTTTTGCAAATTTAGCAGGCAGCATGCCACCGTTTTGTGCGGCCTCTTTGGAGCCGCTGGGACTTGCATCCGTTACGGTAAGCTCGGGCAGCGAGGAGCCCGTGCCGGGGATGAAAACGAGCTGTTTCCCGGGAAAAATGAGATGAGGATTTGAAACGGTTTCGTTATTGATCGCCCAGATTTTGGGCCAATACTTGGAGTCTCCAAACAGGCGCTTTGAAATGTCGTAAAGCGTGTCGCCCTTGGTGATCACGTATTTCTCAGAGATTTTATCCCCCGCAATATTTTTCCAGCTCTCGTCGGTCACGGGCTTTTGCGTGGGAGTAGGAGCGGCCAAGGTAAGAGACGGCGCAAGGCCCGAAAGAGCGCACAATCCAAGAACACGGCCAAGGTTGCGAAAATACAAAGGGGTGCCACTCATGGTTAGTGGGATTTAACCTCCGTAGTATTTTGAGGGGCGTTTTGGGGCAGAGGCGCCGTCGGGGGAGGCGGTTCGTCGAGTGTTCCCTGGCTCCCTTGGGGCGTTGTCGCCGCATTTAAAACGCTTTTGCCAGGGGCATTTGAAGCGGTAGTCGAGGCCGCTGGAGATTGTGCAAAAAGGGAATTCAGCAGTTGGCGATGCTTTTGGGCGTCTGCCGAAAGTTTCAGGGAGTCTTCAAGCTCTGCCATGCGGCGCAGAGTTTCTGCCACCGGGACACTTCGGTCATACGAAGTGAGGACGCGCTCAAGTTCGTGCAAAGCGAGCTTAGGCTCGTTTTGGTTGCTGTAACTCACGCCAATGTAAAACTGCGCGGAGCCGGCTAACGCGTGATCAGGATATTTTTCCAAGAAGTTCGAAAACGCCAAGACCGCTTCTGTGTATTTTTTTGCATCAAACAATACTTTTGCAGTTCGATAATCTTTAACAGCCGCATCGTTGACGAAACCCGCTTCGGGATCGGATCGGCTCATCGTGGGGGTTAGTGGCGCGCCGATGTGCTCCAGGGTTTTTGGGGTAATGCCCACTGATGGCATATGCTTCACGGACTCGAGCGGGAGTGGCTTTTCGTTGGCCTTCTCAGGCGATTTTTCAGCCATTGCGGCCAGTTTGGATTCTAATGCTTCGACCTTGCGAGTGAGGGCATCGATCTGATGAACGAGGTCTTCAGGGTTTTTGGCCGCGCTCTGGGCTGCTGCAGTTTGAGGCTTAGGCGGCGAATCAATGTTCACAGATACGACAGGCTGCTTGGGTGGCTCAGCGGCTTGAGCTTCGCCTTGGGGCTTTATTTTCGCGGCCTGTCCCCATGCACAACTTGAAATAATCAGGCAGAGGGCGGCGGCTTGAAGGGGACGGAAAATCCTTTTCCTATAATTATCTGTGTAATCATCCATGCAACTCTAATGGTAAGTTGACTCTCGCAGTCCGGCAACTAGTTTTTGTTGGTAATTCATTGTGATAGCGGTGTAAGAATGACGGGGTGCAGCCGACAAAATCGATTTTCAAAACCATTCGAGTTCGAAGCGAAGATTCCGCCTATGTGTATTTCATTATGGAAGCGCAAGAAGGCATCTGCAGTTATTCGACTTTGGCTTTCAAGCCAGGCGACGCGCATCGGGATTTGGAGCTTCGAATCCCTCCTGACTTTTTGGACGAGGTACTGAGCCTCTTCGAAGCGCTGAACGAAGAACTTGGCGGGCGGATTGTTTTCTTAGAATAGAGGTGCTGCGTCCCGCGGCGCACTTCTTGCTCTGCTTGCTAACCATGCTCTTATGGATCTTAGCTTTTTTGGGTTTTTTCTACGGGGTCGGATCCCTTTTTCGGGCGCTTTGTCCGAATCCCGGATCCGTTTCACTGCTCTCTTTTCGGCGCGAGAAGAAGCGCTTAGGTGAGGTCGTCGATCTTTTCTTAGAAATCGAAGACTGCTTCGAGTCCGGTCTCGTGCCCACCGATGAGCAATGGGAGAGGCTGGGGCATCTCCCCGCCCCATGGGGGCGGCTCTCTTCGCTTAGCCTCATTGAGCTTCGTAGAAACGGGGCGCCTGTGCTCCCGACGCTGAAACGCTTTCGAGCCTTGGCCCTCCAAAATCAAGCGGACCTGGGCGAGGCGCAGGGGCGATCCGCGCAAGCGATCATGCAAGCTGGGTTTTCGGTCGCGCTGGTCCCGATTTTTGGGAGTGTGCTGTTTTTGATTCTTCCGGGGGTTTCAGCGCATCCTTGGCTGTGGTTAATCGCAGGAGTGGTTTCGATTGGGCTCTCGCTTGCGGGCGCTTTTTGGATGCTCAAGATGGCGGATACGGCACGTTGGGGAGGGCTGGCTCATGAAAAGCGCGCCTGGGTCTTGGCCGCGCAATGCGGAGGCGAGCGCTTTTTGTCTTTGGTTCGCTCGGGTTCTCCCCCGGATTTGGCCTGGAATGAAACCTTGAGTCTTTTGCGAGATCAAGCCCCGCCTTTGGCGCTCATGTGGGGGAACTCATTGTGGGAGGGAGCTGCGGCATCCCGGCCGGGCCGCGAGGGACTTTGCGAAAAGTCGATTGCCCAAGCTGGGGCATCGCTTAAGCGTGGGATTCAAGTGAGTTTGATGGAGGGGCGCTCTTGCGTGGAGCGAGTGGAATCCGTTTTGATCGCTTTGCGCGAAGACCTGCGCTCCCACGTTTCTCGTGAACTTTCGCTACTCGCCACGCGGGCGCTCAAACCTTTGTTTATTTTTGTGGCGCCTTCCTTGATCGGGCTTCTTATTTTCGGACTGTGGATCACGGCGATGGAGGTTTCTCGATGAAAAGCCTGCAAAAAAACCTGCAAGACGCGTTGATTTCCTGGGCCCTTCGCGTGATTCTATTCTCTCTCTTACTCGGAGGAAAACCCTGGATTTTCCCTCACAGCAGGAGCGGGACGTACGGATTCTTTTCTCGTGAGACAATCTCGAAGGCGGCATTGCCATTGGAGACAAAAGTGGATTCGAGTTTCCCATTGCGGTAAACGTGAATTTTCATATTCGAAAGTTTGGAGTTAGCGCAATAAAGCAAAGAGCCATTGGTGTCTTCGTAGGTGACTCCGGCAAAGTCTTTGTGCTCTGCTCTGGCTTCCCCGCGAAAAGAGAGTTCCCCTCGATCGGCTTGAAAACTCCAACCCGTATAAGAGTGTGTCGAGCGAACGCGTAGCGAGTCCCACAGCGTATTGAAGTGATAGGGCGTTCCGCGATAAAGGAAAAAGAAGGTTGAAAGCCAAGGTGTCGGTGCGCCCGCAACTTGCGCGCGCGCCGTGAGGCCGTCAAAAACAAAGGGCGCAGGGTTCCCGCTTTCGTCCGTAAAACAATTGCAGTGTCCCCAGGTCCAGGAGTGTCCGTTTTTGGGTCCGCTTAAGTGGCCTTGCATGCCGGGGGCAAGGTTCCAGGAAACTGTTTCGCCATTGATTTTTGAGGTGCCGGTAAATCGCAGATCCTCTGCAACAGTGACGGCCGTATTCTTGACCACTTTAATTTTCGAAAGAATCTCGGGCACCATATTAAAAGAGTGTGCCTGATTCGCGGTCATCTTTAAGTCCCAATCAATGGTGTTGCCTTTGGATTGGATCGAACCTTTGGTTGAAGTGGGAGTGAGTTCAGATTGGGCGATTTGAATTCCACCATCGCCCCCATTTTCAATGGCCCGGAAAGAAAAATTCTCGATGCTGAAGGTCTGCTTAAGCGCTGTTTTTGTGACGTCTTTGGCGGGATTGCGCTGGAAAAAAATGGCCCACGTTTCGGCTACCCGTTTGAATCCATTGTGACTCACCAAGAGCGTGAACCGAAGCCAAAGGGCACGTTGATTGCCGGGATCGTTGAGTTTGAGGTACCAAACTTCTTGAAAGGGTCGCGTTTCCGGGGACCAGTGAGGAGTGTTGAGGGTCATGTCGAGGCCTTTTCTGCAACAGGGGCTGCGCCGGGCCCTGCGAGTGAAATTCTGATAATGCACCCCAAGACGATCAAGGCCAGAGGGAGATCCGTTCCGATTCCCACGAGATAGGCAAAGTAGGGTTGTTGATTAAAGAACAGATAAAAGAATCCTGCGGTGGACGCGACCTTTGAAACAAAGTGCACCCACAAATAACCGCGCGTCTCAGGTGTGCGAGAGGAAAGAAGGGAGAGGGTGACGAGCATCAACATCATCGAAGTTGAAAAAACGACCCAAAAATTTTCCGTATTAAGAGGAATCGGCGCCGCGAGTTTGAACGTCGCAGACGCCGAGTTGATGACTTCCAACATCTTTGCAGACAAAAAGAAAAACAGACTACCCACAACCGCATAAACAAGGGCCAGAATTTTCATGAGCGTGCGAATCAGCGGAAAACTAGGCGTGACCGCCAGCGGATCCTGGGTTATATTTGGGGTTATATTTTGGGTCGTAAGCTGGGGCGTGGGGTTGGACGAATTCATGCCTTAGGAGTTCTCCTTGTCTTGGTTGTACCATTGGCCTCATCAGGATGGTATCCCCTTCGCGTCCTTCGATTCTCCAAAGTTCACTCAAAGTGCGTTTGCCCTTGGTGCGATCGGTCTGCAGTTGTGCGACCCATTGGACTCCCGCCGCCAAAAATTCGCGAATTACGCTTTGCGGCAAAGAGCCAGAAGACGCAAGCAGGCAAAGAAGTTCGATTCTTCGGAGGGCGTCTCTTGGGGAGTTTGCGTGCAAAGTGGCAAGGCCTCCTTGGTGGCCGGTATTGAGGATCTGCAAGAGGTCTAAGACTTCGGCTCCGCGACACTCACCTAAGACAATGCGGTCCGGGCGCATGCGCAGCGCTTGTTTGAGCAGTGATCGGAGGGTGACCTCCCCAAATCCGTCCGCATTGGGGGGACGACTCACAAGCGATAGAAAATGAGGGTGGGCAGGCGAGAGCTCGGGCGTGTCTTCAAGTGCGATGATCCGTTCATTGGCGGGCACTCCTTCGAGTAAATCGTTGGCGAGCGTCGTTTTACCGCTCCCCGTGGGCCCCGACAGAATCACCGATTCGCCACGCTTTACGGCTTCTTTGAGCGTTTCAAAAAGGGGGGAGTCGCCCCAGCGGGATTCGGCAGTTTGTTTGGGGGTGGCGTCGTTCGAGTGTTGCCTGTTTTGCCTGGCCAATCGGCGCAAAGATACGATCAATCCTTGCGGCGAGATCGGTGGGAAAACGACGTGGATTCGATGTCCCGAGGGAAGCGTCGCATCGACAAAGGGGTTTTTGGCATCCCACGTTTTTCCTGCCGCTGAAATTTGGTGCAGGACCCAGTTGCGCATTTCAGGTTCGCTCCATAAATTCCCGAAGGGAGTAGCAGTCATGCCCCCGCCGTGGTCTGCGAATACTTCGGTGTGGCCATTTAGACAGAGGTCGGTGATATCGGGGCGGGACAATAATGTTTCAAGCCAAGTGGGGGTATTCATTTGAGGTGCTCCTTATTTTAGTGCGTTGCTATTTAAGTACATTCCAAGGGTATTCGGGGTCCGCTTTGAGTTTCTCTTGATCCTCCGGGCTTACCCAATCGCGCGGGATAGGAGTGGGGCCCTTAGGAATTGAGTCTTGAAGTCTCTCCATGCGTGCCGGAGGCGGCGCAAGACTGGGGAGCAGGATTGCAACGAGTTCGGATTTTTCGCTGAGATAATCTTCGGAGCCAAAAAGCATTCCTAGGATTGGGATTCGCCTGAGCCACGGCAGCCCACGTGCTTGCTCCCGCATCCCTTGTTGCAAGAGTCCGGAGAGCAGAAGCGGAACGCCGTAGCGCGCGTCGACTTGGGTCTTCATGCGATTGGCGGCAAGCCCCGGGATGTTATCGATTGTCGTCGAGGGATCAAGGTGACTGACCTCCGTAAAAATGTCGAGCCTCACGAGTTCGCCCGTAGAGTGGCTCACTTTAAGCTGCAATGTGAGGCCGTAATTTTTCCAGCTTACGTTACTCCCAAATTTTGATTTGGTTTGAATCGGAATTTCTCCTCCTGCAAATAATTCGGCGTCTCCGGGTGCGCGCACCACGAGTTCGGGATTGGAGAGAATGCGGGCGGAGCCGTCTCCTTCAAGCGCCTGAATCGCAAGATCAAGGGCAAACAGATTCTTAAGTCCGCTCGTTGAAACGCGAAAGGCGCCTTCTTGGGAGCCAGGCCAATTGATTCCGAGTGCCGAGAATCGGGTGCGCTTGAGTTCGAGCAAAAATACCCTAAAATGCACGGTGGGGGCTTCGTCGGGGAGAGCGTCGATCACGATTTTGGCCGGTGGGAAAACACTGTGGAGTTGTCGGATGAGCTCGCTGCGAGTTTGGGCGCGCTCGATGTGACCGCGCACCCAGAGGCTCTTGCCTTCGGTTTCGACACGGAGTCGGCTGGCGTATTTGTTTTTCTCGATCCAAGTTGCCAGCAGCGTTTTGCCTTTTTCCAGGAGTTTTGTTCCAAGCTCGGTTTGATCGATAATCTCTTTAGAGAACTGCTCGGTGATGAACCCAATTTTGGCGCTCTCTTTGAGGCTTTGGATGGTGCCTCTTAATAGGACGCTTCTTCCGTTAAAAATGACCTCCGTTTCACTGAGATCCGAGAGCGCGCGCTCAAGCGGCGAGGAGACGGTGCCTGGGTTGATTTTTTCAACTCGGATTTTCCGATGTTCGGTCGATCCGTCCGATTTCCAGACCCAAAGATCGGTGATTCCGGGGCTCACGCCCTTCAGTAGAATGTGCTCGGCCGAGGATTTGAGTGAGCGCACGATGGGGCTGCCGAGCGTGAATTTTTGGACTCCAGCTTGCGCAAGTTTGATGAGGCGTTGTTCGCCTTGAGCGAGGACAAGGGGGGGCATCTCTTGAGTTTCCGGGGGTTCTGGGGTGTTTTCGGTGTCTTGGGAATCGTGAGAGTCTTGGGTTGCGGGCGGGGGGGCCGCAAGTAAGCTTAGTCCGGTGCTTAGGTAAAAGGTTGTGGCGAGTAGAAG
>CAIRTR010000214.1 GCA_903881565.1 Oligoflexia bacterium
CACTCGACAATCATGACGAGGAAAGCGCTTAAAGACTCCGAGATCATCGACTTTTCGGATCATCACGCCGGCACGATGGCGATGGCTCCGGGACAGATTAATCCCTACAAGATCGGCATTGAGCTTTTTCGTGATATCGAAGAGCGCTGGGATAAGGGGCGGTTTGGCAAAGAGTATGATGACTGCGATGATATGCGGGTCAAAGATCGATGGGATCGCCAATTGGGCTTGGGTCGGCAGAAGATTTTTGATGTGCGAAAAGCCTGTAACGACGTGACCTTCATTGATGAGTTTCTCACCGAGGAGTTTGCGCATCGGTTGAAGCTCTATACCTATGGTTTTAACCGCCGCACTAATCAGCACGAGATCGTGGATCGCGATTGGAAAAAGGTAAAAGAAAAGCTTCTTTTTCAGCTCACCAACCGTGGCCAACCCTTTATTTATGTGACGGACGGAAACTTTCAGAACAAGGGCGAGCTTTTGATGTGGCATAAGCATCAGGGATTGGATCTTGATGTGAAGTGGGCGCGCGAGACGATGAAAAACGTAGCGGAGATTTGGCGCAGGCCCGTTAACGTTGAGACCGAAGTTGAAGGTCAAAAAAAGTTGTTCTCTTATCAGAACGGGGAGTTCACCGAGAAGTTTCTCTAGGGTTCTGGGGTCGAAAGGCTTCCGAAATCCAGTGACAAATTGGCCCTGGTCTTCTTTTCTTAGGGTTAGCTAATTTCATAAAAGCACGCTATTACGAGGACTTGTCTTTGGTCCTGAACTTGCTTATTGCCTCCGTAATTAGTTAAACCGGTCTGTTCTTATTAAGACCTTTAAGGGAGCCTGCCATGAATATTTCGAAAGTGACGGTTGCAGCATTATTACTCGGAGCCACTGGGTTAATGGGCTGTAATGATCTCAAATTGGATCGGTATGTCGAGCAAGTTGTGAAGCTGGATTCGTCCAAATCTACAGACGCTGATTTTGTAGGAACTTTGAATTTTTCGGAAACCACTTATTTTACTTCGTACCGTACTGTGTGCAGCACCGCTGTTTGCGGTTATGATCATGAGTACAGCTGTCACTATGTCACTCATTGCGATTCTGCAGTTGAAGATGCGGATGGGCAATCAAATGAGTTTCGGGTAGCCGATGCTGGCGATACTGAAGATCGCGGCTCAGAGGGCGGCCGTCCTCGTGAGCATGAGCGTGGAGGTGGACAGTCAGGCGGTGGACATCACGGTGGTGGCGGCAGCTATCATCCTCCTCAGCACTCCTGTCATTCTCGTCAAGTGTGCGGAACGGTCATGGTCCCTCGTTATTGCCAAGTGGATTGCCGAGAGGTTCCATACGCCGATAGTTCAGATCAGATTTTTCCTTCGAGAGTGAATGTGAAACTGGAGGGGATCACGACTTCTGAATTCTCGAGCATTAAAGAATTGCAGTTCGGCGCGAAAACAAATGCGAGTTTTCATGCGGATGTCCATAATGCGCAGAAACTTCCAAAGAAACTCAGAGCTTCTTTTGCAGAGCTTTCCGCTGATGATCAGACGCTCGTTGTTTTAAAGGCCAAGGGCTTTAAGCTTGTGAGCGATACCGGTTTCTTGAAACTCCCTGCGAATTTTAAGCGAGGGGATGCTTTAGATATCACTCTTCGGGTTGAGAAGACGGGTTCTGCAGATGCGGTTGTGTC